>CAYJOP010000085.1:4764-8786 GCA_964371835.1 uncultured Desulfovibrionaceae bacterium | reverse complement strand
AAGCGGCGCAAATTTGCAAAGCAAATTTGAAGTCTATAGTTGATACGCACGTTCATTGTGTTCACTAACGTCAAGGCCAATTACTTCTGGGTCAGGCTCGACTCTAAGCGGTGTGAAGATAGATACAAACTTAAGAATTATGCGGCTTGCCATGTAGACAAATCCCCATGTGGCAACCACAGACACAGCTTGTACAAAAAGCTGATGCGGATTACCAAAAATAAGCCCGTTTACACCGTTAATGGAAGCCTCGGCAAAAATACCAGTGGCAAGTGCGCCCCAAGTACCGCCAATGCCGTGAATGCCAACAACATCAAGTGCATCATCATATCCAAGACGCTCTTTTAACAATACAGCACCATAGCAAATTGCACCGCCTACAAAGCCTATAATAATGGCAGCTTCCATACCCACAAAGCCAGCCCCAGGGGTAATGGCAACAAGGCCAGCCAAAGCACCAGATGCAGCTCCAAGAGTTGTAGGCTTGCCAATGTGCTTCCATTCAAATAACAACCAGCCTACTATACCAGCGGCGGCCGCCATTTCTGTTGTACCAAAGGCGTGTACTGCAAGACCATTGGCAGCAAGAGCACTACCAGCATTAAAGCCAAACCAGCCAAACCAAATGAGTGCGCAGCCAAGTAAGGTTAATGGCAAATTGTGTGGAGTAAATGTTTGTCTGCCCATGCCCATGCGTGCACCAAGCTCATGTGCTGTGGCTAGGCCTGCAGCGGCTGAGGCCATATGCACAACAGCACCGCCAGCAAAGTCCACTGCACCTATTTTTGCCATCCAGCCGCCACCCCATACCCAGTGGGCCATGGGTGAATATACAAAAATAAGCCATAGACAAGAAAAGAGCATCATTGCTGAAAACCGCATCCTCTCTGCATATGATCCAGAAATTAGAGCAATGGTTAAAACTGCAAACATGCATTGAAAAAGCATGAAAAGCATGTGGGGTATATTATCCACAGGACCAGCCTCAAGGCCCACTCCAGCAAGCATTACGTGGGAAAAATCCCCAATTAGCCCACCAACATCACCGCCAAAAGCCAGCGAATAACCAAGCACAAACCAAAGTATGGGAATAACACCCATAAGTGCAAAACTGTGCATGCAAGTGGAAAGCACGTTGCGAGAACGCACAAGACCTCCATAAAACAAGGCTACACCTGGGGTCATTAGCATCACAAGTGCGCTACAAATCATAATAAAAGCTGTATCAGCCGCATTCATCTTCTCTATCCTCCTAGTAATAAATTAACGCCCCTGCAACCAATGCAGGGCGTATGAATTTCCCCTAAAGCATAGAGCGTGCCAAATTTATATTCTATTTATTTATTTCAAAATATCAGTATATTATAAAATAAACCTCAAAGCTTTACCATTTTTTACAATCTAAGAATCAACAAAAATGTGCTTTTCAGCTTAGATTAATCATAGAACCTTAAAAGAATTTCTACAAAAATGTGGATTTTTAATTATCTGATATTACATCTTAAAATTGAATTTTACTACTTTGTAATTTGAATTTATTTCATTGGATTAAATAATACATTAAAAATTTCTACATTTTTGTAGAAAATATCATAAAAGCGACCGCACGCCTACACGCAATGTAGAATTTGTGAAAAATAAAACCCGATATAAAAGAAATAATATCTATAATTTCAAGATATTATTGATACAGATTCAATAATTTTATTTTTTTGGCACAACTTGTGCTTAATGGGAAATTATGTATTTGCCCTGAACTGAATGTAAAACAAGTAATCAGAGCAATTTTATAAAATAAGTGATTTATTAAGGAGTTTTAACATGACTACACCACGTCGTCTTGCCGTTATGGAAGCCTTTAGTGCAAGCCCTTGTGCCATTGACCCAACCGAAGGGCATCTTACACCCAATGTGGAAATGAGTCGTCATTTTGCAAAGGATGTTTTTAGCATTCACGTCATGCGTGAGCGTTTGCCGCGTGATGTATTTAAGCAGCTTGAGTTGACCATTCGTGAGGGCGCTCGCCTGCCTGCTGAAATTTCAAATGTGGTCGCCTCTGCCATGAAGGATTGGGCTCTTGAGCGTGGGGCAACACATTATACTCATTGGTTCCACCCCATGACAGGTTATACTGCAGAAAAGCATGATGCCTTTTTAACTCTTTCTTCTGACGGGCATTTGTTAAATGAATTTTCTGGTAAAATGCTCATTAGTGGTGAGCCGGATGCCTCAAGCTTTCCCTCTGGTGGCATTCGTTCAACCTTTGAAGCAAGGGGCTATACTGCGTGGGATCCTACAGTTCCAGCCTTCTTACTTCCCGGTAAGCTTGGTCATACCTTGCACATTCCATCCATGTTTTATTCCTATTCTGGTGAAGCTCTTGACCGTAAAACTCCACTTTTACGCTCAATTTCTGCCATTTCTCGCCAAGCTTTGCGTATTTTGCACCTTTTTGGCAAGGACAAGGCAACATATGTTCGTCCCATGGTTGGAGCAGAGCAAGAATATTTCTTAGTAGATAGCCGCCTTGCAGCCTTACGCCCTGATTTATTGCTTACAGGTCGCACCCTGCAAGGTGCCCCTGCACCCAAGGGACAAGAAATGGAAGACCATTACTTTGGTGATATTCCATCTCGTGTTATGGCCTTTATGAATGATGTTGAAAAAAGGCTCTTTGCCCTTGGTATACCTGTAAAAACTCGTCATAATGAAGTAGCTCCAGCTCAATTTGAGCTTGCACCTCTATATGAAGAATGCAATATTGCCACTGACCACAATATGCTAACCATGAATATTTTACGCCACACTGCCGCCGAACATAATTTTGTGTGTCTTTTGCATGAAAAGCCCTTTGCTGGTGTTAATGGAAGTGGCAAACATAACAACTGGTCATTGGTTGATTCTGAGGGTGAAAACTTACTTAATCCTGGTGAAACACCGCTTAATAATGCACAGTTCCTTGTATTTCTTGCGGCTACATTGCGTGCAGTGCATAAGCACAGCATGGCCTTGCGCCTTGGTACAGTGGGTGCTGGCAATGACCATCGCCTTGGTGCCAATGAAGCACCTCCTGCCATTATTTCTGTATTCCTTGGAGATCAACTCACCGCTGTTTTAGAAGCACTTATCTCTGGTGAGGCACAAAAAAAGGGCACTAGTCCCTTCATGGAAATTGGTGTGGATGTCTTACCACCCTTGCCTAAGGATTATTCTGATCGTAACCGCACAAGCCCATTTGCTTTTACTGGCAATAAGTTTGAGTTTCGTGCTGTGGGTGCATCACAATCTGTTGCCCCTGTAAACATTACTTTAAATGCCGCCGTGGCTTGCGCCCTTGATGATATTGCCACAGAGCTTGAAGCCTCCGTTAATTCTGGAACATCCTTAACCGAGGCTTTGCAAGCCTTACTTCCACGTATTTTTAGTGAGCACATGCCCATAGTCTTTAACGGCAATGGTTATTCTGCTGAATGGCCCATTGAGGCGAAAAAACGTGGTTTACCAAATCTGGCTACCACTGTTGAAGCCTTGGAGCGTTATAGCTATCCTGAGGTTATGGATGTATTTTTACGCACCAATGTTCTGTCTGAGCGTGAAATGCTGGCAAGGCAAGAAATATTATTAGAAACCTACGCCAAACTCATAAACATTGAAGCCAATGTTTGCTCAGCCATGATTCGTGAAAGCATTTTACCAGTGGGCCTTCGTGCTCAAAAGGAA
The DNA here is from genome assembly GCA_964371835.1 of uncultured Desulfovibrionaceae bacterium. Taxonomy (GTDB): domain Bacteria; phylum Desulfobacterota; class Desulfovibrionia; order Desulfovibrionales; family Desulfovibrionaceae; genus CAYJAD01. The sequence continues at coordinate 5,066 of CAYJOP010000085.1, read as the reverse complement.
GCTGCTGAACTTGTAATGCAAACTCGTGCTGTGCTTGGCAGTGACAAAAAATTGCCAGAAGAAGATCACTTTAATAATTTGCGCCAAACTTGCCTTGCATTAAATGATGCACTTAAAGCTCTTGAAACTGCTAAAAATGCAGGACATGACGACGATGTATTAAAGCACGCTCAATATATGCTTAAAAAGGTTGTACCTGCCCTTAGTGAATGCCGTAAATATGCGGATGAGCTTGAGATTATGGTTGAAGACGCTGCTTGGCCTTTTCCTAGGTATGCAGAGATGCTCTGGATTAAATAGCA
>CAYJOP010000085.1:0-4664 GCA_964371835.1 uncultured Desulfovibrionaceae bacterium | reverse complement strand
AATCCCTTAGATGAACATGATGCCTGTGGGGTGGGTTTTGTGGCCCGTCTTTCTGGTGTGCCTAGTCATCAGGTAATTGCAGATGCCCTAACCGCCATGGCTCGACTTGCACATCGTGGCGGACATGGTGGAGATAATTCTGGCGACGGTGCTGGCTTACTCATGCCACTTCCTAAAAACTTCTTTAAACATCAGTGGTCAGCCTTGCAAGCCTTGGATGATGACATTTCCTTTGCGGTGGGGCAGCTTTTCATGCCGCAGGAAGTGCATACCCATGCTTCCATTATGGGCATAATCAAAGAATGCCTCAAAATGACAAGCCTTTGCCTTGAAGATGAGCGAGAAGTACCCATTGATACAAATATGGTAAGTCCCTCGGCTCTCGCCACCATGCCGTATATGTTGCAAATATTGGTACGCCCCACAAAAAATTTGGCGGCAGAAAATTCAGAAGGCGAGGGCTTTGAACGCACTCTATATTTGGCCCGCAGACGCATAGAAAAAGCCGTACAAGCATGGCTTGAACAGCAAGGTTTTGACCGCAATAATTTTTACATAGTAAGCCTTTCTGCACGAAGTATTATTTACAAAGGAATGCTGCCTGGGGCTTGCCTTGGTGATTTGTATGGCGATTTGCTTGATACCAGTTTTACAGCACCCTTTGCTGTATTTCATGAGCGTTTTAGCACCAATACCTTGCCCTCATGGAGGCTTGCCCAACCCTTTAAGAATTTAGCCCATAATGGTGAAATAAATACCATTCGTGGCAATGCTGCACGCATGTTGCGCCGTCAACCGCAAATGTCTTCGCCATTTTTTGGTGGTGAGCTTAAAGACCTATTCCCAATTATTGACAATACTGCCAGCGATTCTGCACGACTTGATAATGCCTTAGAACTCTTGGTACGCTGCGGCTATTCTATGACCCATGCCCTCATGATGCTTTTGCCAGAACCTTTTGGCCCTGCCTTTATTATGGGCGATAATAAACGTGCTTTTTATGAGTATCATGCGGCCCTTATGGATCCTTGGGACGGGCCAACAGCTCTTGTTTTTACTGATGGTTATAGCCGTGTGGGGGCAATGCTTGATCGCAATGGCCTGCGCCCTTGCCGCTCCACAGTTTCACAAGATGGTATGGTTGTACTTGCCTCTGAAACTGGAGTTATGGACGTTGAACCTGAGCGCATTGTATCACGCAAACAACTTCGCCCACGTCGTATGCTTATGGTTGATGTTGCAGCTGGTCGTATAATCTCTGATGCAGAAATCAAGGGTAAGGTTATTCGTGAAAAGCCTTATCGCCGTTGGCTTAAGCAATGTGCAATTACACTTTCTGACCTTATGCATGATAATAACAATTCAAATACACAGGAAATTGCGCATAATTTAGCAAATACACAAAGTTTATATGGTTATGACACTAAAACTATAAGCAATATACTCACACCCATGGCTAGGGATAGCCAAGAACCCGTGGGGGCTATGGGTTATGATGTGCCACTAGCCGTACTTGATAACGAAGCAAAATCATTATTTAATTATTTCAAACAACAATTTGCACAAGTTACTAACCCACCCATTGACCCATTGCGTGAAGAGCTTTCCATGTCACTTATGAATTTTGCGGGGGCAGAGCGCAATATACTAGAACCAGCGCCTGAAAGTTGTGCTATTTTACGCTTGCCACATCCCTTTCTTGACCGCAATGAACTTTTGCATATACGCATGTCAACACGCAAGGAAGTGCAAACTCATACTCTTGACGCTACCTTTGAAGTAAGCATAGGCAATGCCAGTAAAGCTCTTGAGCAAGGTTTACAAGCCATGTTTAAAGATGCAGAACACGCCCTTGAAAATGGTGCAAGTATCTTAATTGTTAGCGATACAAAATTTAGTGCAAAGCGAGCACCCATACCAATTCTTTTAGCTTTGTCTGCCTTGCATCATCATTTAAAGAATATAGAAAAGCGGCATTTATGCGGTCTTATTGTAGAAACTGGTGAAGCTTTTGAGGTTATGCACATGGCTTTACTTTCAGCCTATGGAGCTAGCGGTATTTGCCCTTATGCAGCTCTTGATACAGTAAAGGATTTAGCTGAAAAAGGCAAAATTGCTGATATATTACCGCATATTGCTCAGGCCAATTATATTGCGGCTCTTAAAAAAGGCATGCTCAAAGCTTTTGCACGTCTTGGTATTTCTACTCAGCGTTCATTTAGGAGCGGGCATTATTTTGAAGCCCTTGGACTTGATGCAAAATTTGTAAACACTTATTTTACTGGCACTCCTTCACGCATTGGTGGCATTGGGCTTGATTATATTGCCAAGGATGCCTTAATGCGTCATGCCAATGCCTTTGGGAATGTAGAAGTAAAACCTCATGAAATTATACACCTTTGGACTAAAAAAAGCGTGCAAGCCTTGCACAAGGCTGTGCGTGATAATGACGCCGCTGCCTTTGCCAATTATGCACGAGGAAACAATAGTACGCCCATCACCTTGCGTGACCTTTTTAGCGTAAAAAGTGGCTCTCCCATTACACTTGAAAAAGTGGAATCCAGCACAGAAATAGTAAAGCGTTTTGTGGGAGCTGCCATGTCCTTTGGTTCTTTAAGTCGTGAAGCTCATGAAACCATAGCCGAAGCTTGCAATGCCATTGACGCACGTAGTAATTGTGGTGAGGGTGGTGAAGATGTGCGGCGATCTTCCATTACTGAAGATGGCAAAGACATACGCTCAAGGGTGCGCCAAGTGGCCTCTGGACGCTTTGGCGTAACCGCACATTACCTTGCTCATGCAGATGAAATTCAAATCAAAATGGCCCAAGGTGCAAAGCCAGGTGAAGGTGGGCAATTACCAGCCCATAAGGTTACGGCAGAAATTGCGGCTGTGCGTGGTACAACTCAAGGTGTGTCGCTCATTTCTCCTCCACCGCACCATGATATTTATTCCATTGAAGACTTAGCACAACTTATTTTTGATTTAAGGCGTATTCAGCCCACAGCAAGTATTTCAGTAAAGCTTGTGGCAGAGGCAGGCATTGGTACTGTGGCTGTGGGTGTTGCCAAGGCTGGAGCTGACCAAATACTGATTTCTGGCCATGATGGCGGCACAGGAGCATCACCTCTATCTGGTATTCAGCATACTGGCTTGCCTTGGGAAATGGGTTTATTAGAAACACATGAAGCCTTACTTGCTAATGGTTTACGCCATAAAATTAAATTGCGTACCGATGGTTTAATTCGTAATGGACGTGATATGCTTATAGCTTTTATGCTTGGTGCTGAGGAGTGCAGTGTAGGCACAGCCATGCTAGTAAGCCTTGGTTGTATTATGTGTCGTCAGTGTTATAAAGGCAAATGCGTAGCTGGTATTGCCACCCAAGAACAAAAATTAAGATCAAAATTTAGCGGCAAACCTGAACATATACAGCGTATGTTTTTCTTCATGGCTGAGGATTTACGGCAACATATGGCAAAGCTTGGCATAGCTACGGTGCAAGAACTCATTGGCCGTGCGGACTTTTTGCAAGCAAGTTCAAACATGCCAGAACGTGCAAAAAACCTTGATTTATCAGCATTTTTTAAACGCACTTGTAACGGTCTTGCAGCATGGAAAGTATCTCAAGATGAACATGAAGCACCTTCACGCCTTGATACAAAAATTATGGAGCGTGCTGAACCACTTCTTGAAGGAAAACCATTACGCTGCACATATAATGGCACTATCATCAATACAGATAGGGCCATCGGCACACGCCTTGCTGGTGAAATTGCCCGACGTTTACAAAAACGTAGGCTACCGCAACACTCTTATACCATTAACCTGCACGGCTCCGCTGGGCAAAGCCTTGGGGCATTTTTAACCAGTGGTGTGACCATTACCGTGCGTGGTGATGCCAATGACTATGTGGGTAAAGGACTTAGTGGAGGTATTGTAGTAATAAGCCCCGCACGCGAGAGTAACTTTATTGCCGCAGATCAAGCCATTGTTGGCAATGTTGCACTATATGGCGCAACCAGTGGTGAAGCCTATTTTTGCGGCAAGGCTGGAGAACGCTTTGCCGTGCGTAACTCAGGTGCCATGGCAGTGGTTGAGGGCATGGGCGATCATGGCTGTGAGTATATGACTGGTGGGGTTGTGGTTGTGCTTGGTGAATGCGGTTATAACTTTGCTGCTGGCATGAGTGGTGGTATTGCCTTTGTGTATGATAAGGATGAACGCTTTCAAAACCGCTGCAATACAGATAGTGTTGACTTAGAATCTGTAAAAAATATTGAAGATTGCAACTTGCTGCGTTCTCTCATAGAGCAACATAATCACTATACAGGCAGTGCCAAGGCAGAAGAATTACTCAACAATTGGGATGCATCCTTACCACTTTTTGTAAAAGTAATGCCTCTTGATTATAAGGCAGCCTTGGACAGACAACAAAAAAATGCCCGTCACGGACATGAAAACATAGCCGCCACAGAGGAAGTTTTTTGTAGAAGATGATTAATTTTCATTTTTAATATATTTTCATTGCAATTTTTCACAACAAAAGGTGAGAGAGAGGTGGGAGAGATTTGATTTTAAAAATAAAAAAGGGTTTACAGATTTTATCTTCTGTAAACCCTTGAAATTTCTGGAGCCAACTGGGAGAATTGAACTCCCGACCT
>CAYJOP010000084.1:0-9081 GCA_964371835.1 uncultured Desulfovibrionaceae bacterium | reverse complement strand
AATTTACTGCAAAAGCACAAAAATAAAGTTGAAAAATAATTGTGCAGGACTCTTACTTTGTGTGCCTCAGTAGTGTGTGTAGACCTTGTCAACACGAAAAGGTTTAGATTATACGCTTGCGAATTTGAGTGACTAGTACCTCTGCTAAAATAACAACCACAAAAATGCATAAAAGTATTAGCGAAACACGAGTCCATTGGAAAAGGTTTAATGCAGAGTCAAGGGTTACACCAATACCCCCAGCGCCCACAAGTCCGATTACTGAGGATTCACGAACGTTAATATCCCAGCGAAAAAGAGCTATGCCCCAAAAAGCTGGCGAAACTTGAGGCCAATATGCCTTGGTGAAGATGCTAAACCAAGGAGCACCAGCTGCTCGCATAGCTTCCACTGGTCCTTTATGAGCTTCTTCAAGAGCTTCTCCAAATAATTTACCCACAAAACCAATGGATCGTACTGCAATGGTCATAACTCCAGCCAAGGTGCCAGGACCAAAAATTGCCACAAAAAGCATGGCCCAAACAAGGGAGTTAACAGAGCGAGATGCCACTAAGATAAATGTGGCAATCCAATTACATATAGGTATGCTACACACATTGCGAGCTGCCATAATGCCTATGGGCACAGCCATAACTAGGGTCAAAATGGTACCAAGGCTTGCAATGTGCATGGTTTCAATGAGAACAGCGTGTATACCTTCTGGATAGTATGCAAAATCTATCGGAAGCATACGTTCAAATAAATCAGCCATCTGAGCTGGTGCGTCTGCAAGGAATTCTGGTATAATTTGTACACTTTTAAATGACCAAGCAATGAGCATTCCAGCAGCAAGGAATACACAAAAGCGGGCTAGCCTTTCTCTTGGGGTAAAGCGTGACCATTCACGATCGGCAACGTTCATCGTAACACCTTCTTTACACGCTGAGCAAGAAATTCACTAAGCATGACCAATGCAATAATGGAAATTAAAATGGCTGACACAAAATCATAATCATAACGCTGGAATGCCGCAGCAAGAGTTCCGCCAATGCCACCAGCACCAACAATACCTATCATGGTTGAATTGCGTAAATTTACATCTGTCTGATATGTGGCAAAGCCAATAAAGCGGTTTAATACTTGCGGTAAAACTGCAAAAATTAATAAAGAAAAAAATGGAGCACCAGCTGCACGCATGGCTTCCACTGGTTTTAATGAAATTTCTTCAATGGCCTCGGCAAATAGTTTACCAATAAAGCCAATGGATGCAAAAATTAGGGTTAAAATGCCTGCAAGTGGTCCAAAGCCTACGGCTTTTACAAATAATATAGCAAAAATAACAGGATGGAAGGCACGACAAATGGCAATAAAGGTACGGCTAACCCAAGAAAGCCAAGTGGGCATAAGATTTCTTGCGGCGGTTAGCCCTATGAAAAGCGAGATGATTACGCCAAAAAATGATGAAATAATAGCCATTTGCAAGGTTTCTAGTAAATTAGTTACCATTAACTCCCAGCGCTGAAAATTGGGCGGAACCATATCCCCCAAGAAGCGTCCAGCATTGTCCAAGCCTGCAAGCACACGTTCATAAGAAATCTCTAAGGATTGTGAAGCCCATATGCAATAGATTAACACTAAAAAATAGCCTAACCTTGCTAGATAGTTGGCTTTGAATGGTGTTGGGTGTGGATTAGCCATTTAGCCAATCCTTACCGCCATAAATGGCTTTTAAATGCTCATTGTTCAGTTCGTCTGGTTTGCCATCAAATACAACAGTACCCTGGCTCATGCCCACAATGCGCTGGGCAAAGCGTTGTCCTAAATTTACATCATGTATGTTAACAAGAACTGGAATATTATTGGTAGAGGCAACTTCGCAAAGTAGCTCCATGATTTCCACAGAAGTTTTGGGGTCAAGCGATGATGTTGGCTCATCTGCAAGTAAAATTTCTGGCTGTTGCATCACTGCTCTTGCAATGCCGACCCTTTGGCGTTGTCCGCCTGAGAGTTCATCGGCTCTTGACTGAGCAAAGTCTATTAAGCCAACCAGTTCAAGTAATTCATATGCGCGCTCAATGTCATGTTTGGGAAATTTGCGCAACCAAGCTCTAAATGAAGAAATGTAGCCCAAACGACCACAAAGTACATTTTCCATGACGCTTAATCGCTCAACAAGATTAAACTCTTGAAATACCATGCCAATGCGACGGCGAGTGTAACGAAGTTCACGACCGCGCAAGTTACAAATTTCTACGCCACTAAGCTTAATACTACCATATGTTGGCTCAATAAGCCTGTTTATACAACGTAAAAGCGTGCTTTTGCCTGTGCCTGAGGGGCCAATAATGGCTGTGGTGCTTTGGCTGTCAATGGTTAGGCTAATATTTTTTAGCACGGGCTTGCCAGCAGTATATTCTTTACAAAGGTTAGTAATGCTTAAAGGGGCATTGGATTCAGTGAAACTTTGATTTTTTAAATTTTCAGCCATTGCTGATGAGTCCTTTAGTTATTTCATTTGTAAAGCTTAAGGTAAAAAGAGGTAGCAAACAAAGTATTTGCTACCTCTAAAATGATAATTTACTGAGCTTTTGCTTTTGCGGCTTTTTTAGCCTTGGCTTCAGCTTCTTTTTTAGCAACGGCTTCAAGACCTGCTTTGTTGAAGTTTTCGCCATTGGCATCAGCAATGTCACGAATTATTGCCCAATCTTTAATGTATGTTACAGGGTAGAAACGATCAGCACCACCGAAGGTTTTTTTCATTTCAGGTGTAAAGCGATATTCATTGAAGGCCTCAATGATTTTTTGTACAAGTTCAGGCTTTAAGTCGTGAGCATAGCCGAAGGAAGATGTGGGGAACATGTCACTTTCCCAAATGATTCGAATATCGTCACCATTTACACGTCCAGCTTCTACCATACGCTTGTATACGTCACCAGCAACAGGTGCTGCATCGTAATCTTTATAAGCAACACCCAAAACTGATTGGTCATGCTTGCCAGAGTATACAACGGTATAATCTTTTTCAGGTGTTACACCAAGTTTTGGGAAAAGTGCGCGTGGAGCTAAGTTGCCCGAATTTGATGAGGCAGAAGTATGTGCAACACGCTTACCTTTAAGATCTGCAACAGTTTTAATGCCACTGTCTTTATGGGTAATGAGCAAAAGGCGATAACCTTGAAATCCTTCTTCTGTGCCTTTAACAGCAATGGGGATGTAACCAGCAAGGTTTACGCCATAACAGGTTGGACCAGTTGAGAAACCAGCAATGTGCAGACGACCAGAGCGCATGGCCTCAACTTCTGCTGCATTAGATTGTACTGTATAGTAAACTACTGGTTTTCCGGTTTTCTTTTCAAGAAAAGCTTGAAAATCCGCAAAAGCGTCTTGATAAACGGCAGGGTCTTCAACAGGTGTGTAAGTAAAAACTAGTGTGCTTGGATCTTTGAATTTAGTTTGATCTTTTGGTGGGTCTGCTACCATGTCATTATTTTCATCGCAGAAATTTGTGTCAAGAGCTCCACGAGATTTGCACTCTTCAGCAGCAAAGCATATGGAAGCAAAGCCCATAAAAGCAACAATCATAAGTAGTAAGCTAAATTTTTTTAACATCATCCTCTCCTTAAGTGGCGTATTTTGAGCTAGGTTTGTTTGTTACTGTTGATAAGCTACATACAAACTTGCAAAACCATAAAACAACTTTTGTAATTTTCAAAGAACTTTTTAAGATGAATAATTTTCAAATGCATGCCTATAAAGCTCTTAAAATAAAGATAAAAATTGATGTATTGATTTTTTTAAAGCTATAATTTAACTTGCATATTGCATTTTTAAATTGTTCACAATTTGGTGTGCTTAAGGTGGTATATGAATAATAAGCGTTGTTTTATCTTTGACTTAGATGGCACAGTATACCTTGGGGACATTCCCATAAAGCCAACGGTGGATTTTATTCGCAACAATTGGGGTAGGTATGATTTTTACTTCTTGAGTAATAATACCTCAAAATCACCTGAAAGCTATGTGCATAAGTTAAATAAAATGTCAATTCAAGCTAGTATTGAGCAAATTATTTCGCCCATTGTTCCTCTCATTATATATTTACGAAATAATGATATTTCCAATGTTTATGTTGTGGGTAATGGTGATTTTTTAGCTTGCTTAAAAAAATATATGCCAGAAGTTGAAATTACAAGTGATGCTAATTGCAAGGCAGTAATTCTTGCATATGATACTGAGCTTAACTATGAAAAACTATGTATTTCAAACTTGTTATTGCAAAAAGCAAACATAAAGTTTTTGGCAACACATCCAGACTTGGTTTGTCCAACTCCCCTTGGTCCAATACCAGATGTTGGCAGTTTTATAGAGCTTTACTATGCATCCTCAGGCCGCAGACCAGAGCATATTTTTGGAAAGCCAAATACAGAGGTATTAGAACCTCTATTTAAAAAATATAAAAAAGAAGAAATGGTTATGGTTGGGGATAGGCTAAGCACCGATAAACTTTTGGCGGAAAATGCAGAAATTGATTTTATCTTGGTTTTAAGTGGTGAGGCAAAGCGCGAGGACCTACCAAGTTTGCAAAGGCAGCCAACACTTGTGCTTGAGCATTTGGGGGAGCTTGAGGGCTATTAAAAAATTACTGCTTATTTATGTAAATTATCGGCGTTTTGACTTTGTCAGTGCTTTTTAATTATTTTTTTAGGCTACAACAAGTGCTTTCGGCATTACTTGTACAATGACAATCATTTTTGTCATGGGTGCAGCCACATTGTGACTCAGATGCACAACCAATACATTTAACACCCTTTCTTTTTTGAATAATAATATATCCAACTGCCAAGGTTAATATGCTAAAAATTATTGCCCATATGAAGAAATCTGTCATAATTTACTCTTAAAAAAATGCTTAGCTCATACCGTAGTACAAGCTAAGCACTTAATATATTTATGCAGTGGCTGCACTATATGTTTTTAATGAAGCTTTGTCACCTTGCTTAACAAGATAAACAAGGATGCCAAGCAAGGCAATAACTGCCACAAGACCAGGTACAAAGGCTGTGCCCAAAGTGCCAAGGGTTAGCAATGTGCCAAGTTGATAAACTAAGAAGGCTACTACAAAGGCTGTACCAAATTGTAAGCCTATGCCTGCAAAGAGCCATTTTCTATTTTCCATCTCAGCGTTCATGGCACCAATGGCCGCAAAGCAAGGTGGTGTGAATAGGTTAAACATCAAGTATGCAAGGGCTGCCACTTGAGTCATACCCATGGTTTGAGCAACAGATGTGGCACCGTCTATAAGAGCTAGCTCTTCAGTGTCAATGAAGTTTGTAATGCCATAGACAACTGCTAGGGTTCCAACAACGTTTTCTTTTGCAATAAAGCCAGTAATTGCAGCAGCAGCCAACTGCCATGCACCAAAACCTAGAGGTAATAGCAAGAAGGCAAAGGGGCTTGAAAGTGATGCAAGAATACTTGTGGCTTCTGCACCTTCTGCCACGACATTAAATGACCAGTCAAAAGTTTGCATGATTTGCACGGCAGCATTGCACACTAAGATAATTGTTGCGGCTTTAATAATAAAAGCTTTACCGCGTGACAGCATGGAAACAGTGGCTCTTAAAATGCTTGGGAATTGATATTCTGGTAGCTCCATAATAAAGAATGATTGCGAACCTTTTTGGCCAGAAATTCTTTGCACAAGGTATGCACCAAGAACAATTAAGGCGATACCCATGAAATACATGGATGTACCAACCCATGGATCATCGGCAAAAAAAGCACCAGCAAAAAGTGCAATTACTGGTAGTTTTGCACCACAAGGCATAAATGGGGTTAGCATGGCAGTGGTTCTACGCTGGCGCTCATTTCTAATGGTTCTTGTGGCCATAACGCCAGGAATTGCGCATGCTGTCCCAATAACCATGGGGATGATGGACTTACCAGAAAGGCCAACAAACTTGAAATATCTGTCCATAACCACGGCTACGCGAGCCATATAGCCACAATCTTCTAGCAATGCGAGCAGGAAGAACATAACCATAATTAATGGCAAAAATCCAACTACTGCGCCCACACCACCAATTATACCGTCAAGTAAAAGAGCTTGCGCCAGCGGGGATGCACCCTCGCCCATGGCAGTGCCAGCCCATTCATTAAATGCATCAATGTAACCAACAAGCCAATCAGCAATGAATGTACCAAGGGTTGTTTGGGAAATATAAAACACAGTCCACATAACCAGCGCAAAAATTGGTATACCAAGGTATTTATTGGCTAAAATTTGGTCCATTGTGTCTTGAATTGACTTTTGATTGCTGGCAACTTTACGAGTTTCAACTTCATTTACAATGGAGTTTACAAAGTTATAGCGTCTTAAGTCATAGTCTTTTGCAGTTTCTGCATTAGTAATATGTGTGCTATCTTGCTGGAAAGGTGCGTCTTGACCTTTGCCAGAAACCGCAACAACTGCTGTTAATAGTTCTTTTAGGCCCTCGTTGTTTGTGGCAACTGTTGGAATTACAGGGCAACCTAGAGCTTCTGATAGTTGTTTAACATTGATGCTAATTTCCTTCTTGCTGTTAATGTCGCTTTTGTTTAGCGCAACAACCACAGGAATGCCAACTTCTAAAAGCTGAGTTGTGAAGAAAAGGCTACGGTTTAAATTTGTAGCATCAATTATATTAATAATGACGTCAGGGCTTTCGTCCTGCACAAACTTACGCGTAATATTTTCTTCTGATGTGAAGGGTGACATTGAGTATGCACCAGGCAAATCAACAGCGGTAACAGTGTTGTTGTTAGCCAGTAGATGTTGCTTAATACTACCTTCTTTTTTTTCAACTGTAACCCCAGCCCAGTTGCCTACTTTTTCAATTTTGCCTGTGATGGCATTAAAAAGAGTTGTTTTCCCACTATTGGGATTACCTGTAAGCGCAATTCTCATAATATTCTCCTTTTTTACACATACCTATATGTGTATAACATTGGCTAAATCTTCACTAATGCTGTATCTAGCATCCTTTATAGTGATCACAAAATTTTCATTAAGTTTTGAAACTATGGTTACATTTTGTTTGGCATAACAGCCTAAAGAAAATAAGAATTTTTCCATTTCTTTGTCGCCTGCTGTTTCCACAGAAACGATGCTATACTCAGTATTAAGCTCGCCCTCAGCTAATGTTTTTGTCATCTTAAAGTCCTTTATGTCCAAAAAAGCTAAATAAATTGGCAGTATGAATAAAATCGCGTGTGCTACGAATACAATTTAGGATAAATGAATTTGAATGTCAATTTTAAAATTTAATTTTTATTATTTGGTAATTCTTTGATTTTATAAAGCTATTAAAATAGAAGAAAAAAAATAATAAAAGAAGTTGACAATCATTATCAAATTCTATAGGGTTCTATTCGCATGACCCATCCTTCTAAATATTGCCCGAGGGATTGCGGTAGTGCCTGAATTAAATCGCACTCGGGCAATATTTATGTTTGCTGGATGAGTTTCTAATCTTCAAACAACTTAAACAACTTATAGTTTAAGTATAAATAATAGTGGAGGAAGCTATGAAGAAAAAACTGATGACCCTAGCCTTAGCTGCTGGCTTGGTGTGGGGTTGCGTAACTGAGGCAAAAGCAATTGAGTTTAAAGCATCTGGCGAGTGGCTCATGGGCTTTGGCGGTGTGGAAAGCACTTTTGAAAATAACAACAATGGTGGCAATGACGTTTTTAAAGCTGCACAACGTGTGCGCTTGCAATTAGACGCAGTTGCATCTGAGCACCTTTCTGGTACTTTACAAATCGAAATTGGTGATACCAACTGGGGTAATGCTGGTGAAGGCGGCGCTCTAGGTGCTGACCATATTGGCGTTAAAGTTATGAGCGCATATCTTGATTGGTATGTACCTAATACAGAATTGCAATTCCGCATGGGTTTTTTTGGTGCAGCTATGCCCAACGCTGCTGGTGGCTCAGCAATTTTTGATGAGCAAGTAGCTGGTGTTGTAGCTAACTATACTTTCAATGACAACGTAGGCCTAACAGCCATGTGGTTACGTCCATTTAACGACAATTTTACTGGCAATGCACAAGGTAGTATGGCCAACGTTCATGATAACGTGGATCTATTTGGTCTAGCCATTCCACTAAGCTTTGATGGCCTTGAAATCACTCCATGGGCAGCTTATGGTGTGATTGGCAGAAATGCTTTGCGTGATGGCAATGAAGGCGCAGCCGCAGCTCTTGCTGGTGGCCTTTTACCTAACAATTTCGCATTCTCAGGTGAAACTGACGCATATGCAACACAATTCTATGCTGGTCTACCTGTTGTAATTTCTGTACTTGACCCTTGGAACATTGAGTTTGATATTAACTACGCATCTGTTTCTGGACTTCACGAAGTAAGTATTCTTAACCGAGAAAAAAATCTTAATGAAGACGCAGGCATGAATCGCTCTGGTTGGGTATTTAAAGCCCTTGTTGAGTACCAACTAGATTGGGGTCGCCCAGGTTTATTTGCTTGGTATGCAACTGGTGATGACGGCAATGTTGATAACGGTTCTGAGCGTATGCCACAAATCACTGGCACTGGTAACTTTACTTCATTTGTACAAGATGGTTATGGTTGGGGTGCCCTTGGTGGTTCTGGCTTAAAAACATCTTATGATGGTACTTGGGCTGTTGGTTTACAGTTATCTGAATTCTCATTTGCTGAAGATCTAAGCCACACCCTGCGTGTAACTTACATTGGTGGTACAAACTCCACAGAAATGTTAGAGTACTTTGACAACGCAGCTGATGCAAAAGCTTGGAACGCTTGGTACTTAACTACTGACGATAGCCTTGTGGAAATTAACTTCGACAGTGTTTATAGCATTTATGAAAACCTAAATGCCATTTTTGAAGTTGGCTACATTATAAATGGTTTTGATGGCGACGCTTGGACCGACGATGGTCGTAGACCTGACGGATTCAAAGGTGCCAATGATGCTTGGAAAGTTAACTTAATATTTGAGTATTCCTTCTAAACATAATACTCACCTCAACAAGGGAGCGGGCAACCGCTCCCAAGCTTTAGAATTTGTTTAATAAAAAAACCTCCT
>CAYJOP010000083.1:0-9195 GCA_964371835.1 uncultured Desulfovibrionaceae bacterium | reverse complement strand
TACATACCAAGATAGGCTTCGCGCACCTCTGGGCTAGTAAGCAAGGCTTCTGCGCTGTCTTCCATAACTATGCGTCCATTTTCCATAACATAGCCACGGTGAGCAATGCGTAAGGCTTGGTTTGCATTTTGTTCAACCAAGAAAACAGTGGTACCATCTGAGTTTACTTTTTCTATAATTCCGAAAATTTGCCGAATGATTATTGGTGCTAGGCCAAGGGATGGTTCATCAAGTAGCAAAAGTCTTGGGCGGCCCATGAGCGCACGAGATATGGCTAGCATTTGTTGCTCACCACCAGAAAGTGTGCCACCTGCTTGGCGACGACGCTCAGCTAAAATGGGGAAAAGGCTAAACACATATTCTTGGTCACGCTTAATTTCATCTTTATCATTGCGCAAGAAAGCACCAAGGTCGATATTTTCTTGAACTGTCAAGTCTGGAAAGATTAAGCGGCCTTCTGGAACTTGGCTAATGCCAAGACGAACTATTTCATGTGGCCTGAGTGTATGCAATGGTTGACCTTCAAAGGTAACTTCACCACTTCTTAACGGATTGACGCCACAAATAGTCATAAGTGTGGTGCTTTTTCCAGCTCCATTAGCGCCGATTAGTGTAACGATTTCACCAGCATTGATGGTTAATGTCACATCGCGCAAAGCTTGAATATTGCCATAAAAAGTTTCAACATTAGTAAGTTTAAGCATTATCACCCTCACCAAGATAGGCTTTGATAACTCTTGGGTTGGTGCGCACTTCCTCAGGTGTTCCTGTGGCAATGCGTGAACCATATTCCATAACATAAATGCGGTCAGACATGGACATTACAATAGACATATCATGTTCAATAAGCAATATAGATAGCTTAAATTTATCACGAATTTCACGAACAAGTGTTTCAAGTTCTTGAGTTTCGTTGGGGTTCATGCCTGCGGCCGGTTCATCCAATAAAAGCAAATGCGGCTCAGTGGCCATGGCGCGCGCAATTTCAAGGCGCCGCTGCGCACCATAGGATAGGTTTTTGGCTTTTTCATCATACTGATGATGTAAGTTTAGGCTACGCAAAAGCTCATAGCTGTATTCAATGGTGTCTTTTTCTTCTTTGCGTGTTTTGGGGTCACGCAAAATTGCACCAAGAATTCCTGCCTTTGTTCTACAATGGCGGCCTATCATAACGTTTTCAAGTACGCTCATTTCAGCAAAAAGGCGTATATTTTGGAAAGTTCTTGACATGCCAAGCGTTGTTATAATGTGGGGTCTTTTACCATTTAAGTGATGCTCTTTGGCATCTGGTGTATGAAGATATACATCACCCTCTGATGGTTCATAAATGCCTGTAATGCAATTAAAAAAAGTAGTTTTGCCTGCACCGTTAGGTCCAATTAGGGCGACGATTTCGCCAGTGTTGACGGTTAAATCAACATCATTCAATGCGCGTAGGCCACCAAAGTTTTTAGATAGTGAATTTACTTGCAATATGGGCTTCATGCTACACTCTCTTTTGTACTATCTTGAGGTACTTTGTAGCGGCGGCGTTCGCCAGTTACCAGCCCTTGAGGCTTAAATATCATCATAAGAACCATTACTGCACCAAAGATGAGCATTCTATATTCTGAGAAAGCACGCAAATATTCAGGCACTAAAATCAAAATCATGGCAGCAATAATTACTCCAGATATGGAGCCCATGCCTCCAAGAACTACCATGGATAAAATCATAGCAGATTCCATAAAGCTGAAGCTTGCAGGGTTAATAAAGGATGTCTTAGCCGCAAAAATTACGCCAGCAAAGCCCGCCCAGCATGAGCCGAGGGCAAAGGCTGAAAGTTTAACCCTTGTAATATCAATGCCCATGGCTTCTGAGGCGATTTCATCTTCACGCAAAGCCTGCAAAGCTAGACCCACGCGTGAATTTTTAATGCGAGATATAATAAGTATGGTAATCAGCACTGCAATAAGAATTAAATAGTAAATATATACGCTGTTTGCGGCTAAATCAAGCTTGGCTCCAAAAAGTCCAGGTGGTGGAATGTTTGAAATGCCTCGTGGTCCGCCTGTTACATCGGCCCAGTTTTGCAATACTAAGCGAACAATTTCTCCAAAGCCAAGTGTAACAATAGCTAAATAGTCACCACGCAAGCGCAGTACAGGAAAGCCCAAGGCTAAGCCAAAAAGCACAGCCATAATGCCCCCAAGAGGTAAGCAGATCCAAAATCCTAATGCAAAATATTGATTTAATAGCGCATAAGTATAAGCACCCACACCATAAAATGCCACATATCCAAGCACCAATTGACCAGCAATGCCCACAACAATATTTAAACCAAGGGCTAGCATGACATAGAGTAGGGCTGAAATCATAATATTTGTTTGATACATGGAGCTTACTATGGGCATAACAATAAGCACCACAAGTACAGCCAATGGCATGCCGCGCTTAAATAAAGCGTTGGAAACGAAATTATCAAATCCTGTGGCTATGCTAGCTGGAATAGGAATTATTGGTTCGCCCTTGGCTTTGCGCTCAAAGCAATAGTGCCAAAGCATGGCAAGCGCAAAAACAGCTATACCTAAGAAAGCCACACGTTCCAAACGCCAAATAATAATTTTTTCAATGGCATTAACCTTAATACCCATGATAGGAAAGGTTAAAATCATAAACCAAATGGATACAATGAGCGCCTTTAGCATTACCTTCATGGCTATACCTTTTGCACCTTGGCTTTACCCAAGATACCATCTGGGCGGAAAATAAGGATTAGAATAAGAATGGCAAAGGCAATCATATCTTCATAATTTCCTGAAAAATAACCTGTGGTATAGCTTTCGCAAAGGCCAAGCACAATACCGCCAAGCATGGCACCAGGAATAGAACCAATTCCACCTAAAACGGCTGCTGTAAATGCCTTAATACCAGCTAAAAATCCAATGGCAAAGTTAACTTGCCCCATATGTGAAGCAATAAGAACACCGCCAATGGCTGCAAGGGATGAGCCAATGATAAATGTTAGCGAGATAATGCGGTCAGCGTCAATGCCAAGAAGTAGGGCCATTTTGCGATTTTGGGCTGTGGCACGCATGGCCTTGCCCATTTTTGTGTAACGAATAAAGAGTGTTAGGGCGACCATGGCAACGGTACTTGTGACTAAAATCATAAAGTCGCTTGAGCCCATAAAACCTAAATCGTATAGAAATTCAAAATTTGGTAAAAGTCTAGGGAATGCTACGAAATCAGATGTTTGAGCAAGAATAACATAGTTTTGTAAAAATATGGACATACCGATGGCAGAAATGAGCGGAGAAAGTCTTGGCGCACCGCGTAAGGGCTTGTATGCAACCTTTTCCATGGTAAAGCCGTAAGCTGCACACCACATAACTGCAACCAAAGCTGCAATTACAAGTATAGCAAGAGCAGGAAAGCCCATAACACCAAGTGCGCTTGCCACCACAAAAGCTGTAAATGCGCCTATCATATATATTTCGCCATGTGCGAAGTTAATAAGCTCAATGATGCCATATACTAGGGTGTAACCTAAAGCAATGAGCGCATAAATGCTTCCGCGAGTTAGCCCACCAAAGAAAAGCTCAATAAAGTATTGTATATCCATGAAATTTCCAAATTAATGCTGCGTCAAAACTGATCTTAGGTCAGTAACAAGGCGAGGCCGCCATTAGACGACCTCGCACAGATAGTATTAGTCGATGGTAACTTTGAAGTCAGTTTCCACATATTTACCATTTTGTACTTGGAACATGGAAAGACCAACACCAAGTGGGTCGCCATTTTTGCTAAACATAATGCTACCAGCTGGGGTATCAAGACGTTTGGTGCGCAAAACTTCTAAAAGTTTGTCAGTATCGGTGCTTTTTGCAACTTCAACTGCATTTAGCAACACTTGAGCTGCTGCATAAGCATTGTAGAAGAAGGCGCCTGGCTCTGCATTATACTTTTTCAAGTGCTTTTCGCGAGCTTCTTGGTAAACTTTTAAGTTACTGGTATCGCTAGAAGTAGATGCGTATACGCCCTCTGCGTCTTTGCCAGCCATTTTGATGAAGGTGTCATCTTTAACACCGTCTGGAGCAACAAAAGGAATACGAACGTTATCACGAGCCATTTGTTGAACTAGCTTTGAAGCTGTTGGATGGTAACCACCAAAGATAAGCACGTCAGCTTTTTCACGACGAAGCTTGCGAACAGTTGCACTATAATCAACAGCGTCGGGATTTACAGCTTCAAAAAGTACGATTTCAACTTTGCCAGCTTTTTCCAAAAGATCTTTGTTGGTGTCAGCAAATCCTTTGCCGTATTCACCATTATCGTGAATGATGGCAACTTTCTTAGCGTTTAGTTTTTCCACAACAAAAGCAGAAGAAAGACGAGCTTGCACATTGTCATTGGCGATTGTGCGTAAGAAGTATGGGTTTTCACCGCTGGTGGTTAGACCAGGAGTTGTGGCAGAAGGAGATACTGCAAGAAGCTTAGCATTGGTATAAATAGGCAATGCTGCCTTGGTAGCACCAGAGCAAATGTGACCAACAATAATATCAACTTCATCAGAAACAAGCTTTGTTGCAGCATTGGTTGCCATTTCAGGCTTACATTGATCGTCTTGAGCTACAACAACGATTTGTTTACCATTGATGCCACCCTTGGCATTGTATTCTTCAGCTAAAATTTGAGCTGCATTCCATGTGGGTAGGCCATAAGAGGCTAAGTCGCCAGAGTGTGCACCAGGTACGCCAAGCTTAATCACTTCAGCAGAAAATGCTGGAGTAGCTAATAAAGCAACAGTTAAACAAGCTAACAACAAAGATTTGCCTTTGTTCATCGGTAAAACTCCATTTAAAAATGTTATGTATGGAAGGTGCAAGACACCTTCATTTAGCATTAAAAAAATTTAACGCAACGACGCCAATTTAAAAATCAGCAAAAACCTCAACCCTAGCTGTAGAACAGCAAAACCTTACTTGTAAAAAAGGCTAAATATCATGTAAAAAATTCAATTAGCACAATTTTATACATATCAGAGTAAGGCAGAGGCGAAATATGCCATAAAAGAGATGTTTGTGTCAAATTACTAGGCTGAAAAAATTAGCCTGAGCGTAAAAAAAAGAATTAAAAGCTTATGCAGCATTTAATTTTTTGTTTTTAGCTACTTCTTTGTTAATAAATTGTACAAGATACAAGGATATAATTGCTAAAACTGCACCCAAGATAAATGGTAATTTGTAATCCAAAAGCCACAAACTTCCGCCAATGATGGGTACAATCACCGCTGAAATATGATTAATTGTAAAGGACATGGCCATGCTTGGCGCTATGTCTTCTTTTTCTGCCATTTTTTGGAAAAATGTCTTTTCTGCAATGTTAAAATTAAAGGTGAATTGGTCTAAAATATATAAAAATGCAACAATATGGCCCACATCTACATAGGCATAGCCGAGGAAAATGCCAATGGCTGGCAAAAATTGAAATGTTAATAGTTTTTGTTCGCCATACTTATTGATTAGCTTTCCAATGAGTGGGTTTAAGAGCCAATTAACAGTATTATTTATTAAAAAAAGCGTTGTAACCATGATGACGGTGTAATTGAATTTTTCCACCAATAGAAATAGCGAAAAAATAGTAAAAATTTGCCTACGCCCACCAGACAAAAATGTAAGCAAGTAGAATAGCCAATATTTCTTTTTAAAAACTAAATTTTTTCTTTGGGTGGGGAGCAGACTTAAATCTGGTTTTTTAAAAAAAGCCCAAATCGCGCCAAACATAGCCACAAGGCCAGTACAGAAATACATTTGTAAGTAGCTAAAAAATGATGCAAAAAGCAAAATAGTCAGAGCTACAAAAATATTGCCAAGAGCAGAAATGCTCCTCAAACGCCCAAAAACAATGGGTGAAACTTTTTGATTAAATGCTTGTAAGGTGATGGATTGGTTGATGGTTTCAAAATAATGAAAGCCCAATGACATGCACAAAGTTGCCGCAAGCATGCCATAAAAACTTGGAAAAAACCCCGTCATAGCAACGCCTAAGCCCAGTATGAAAACAGCAAAAATACCAAGAGTTTCTTCCTTAATAAAACGCAAGAAAAATATTACACTAATGGCAAGCAAGCCGGGAAATTCACGCAAAGACTGCACAAGGCCGTTTTCAGCACCATTTAGATGCAATACTTCCACTATATAATTGGTGTAAAGTGTTTGCCAAGTTTGGAAGGCTACAATTTGTGTAAAGGTCAAGATGAACAGAAAAACAAAGGTTTTTCGCTCAAGTTCACTTTGCATTTCTGTGGGTTGTGCATAGTTTTTAAGTGCAGTTTTAATGTACATTAATTTTTATACATGCTGGTTATTTCTTATTCTTCTTTTTATGCGAGGAGCGCAAATGCACACGCATGGGCGCATGTAAGATATTAAAATATTTACGCAAAGAACGCTCAAGATAACGAGCATAACTTTCAGAAACACGCTCAGCATCGTTTACAAAAAATACAAAGGTAGGTGGTGCAATTTCAGCTTGGGTAAGATAGAAAAATTTTGCCCTAACTCTTTTAATTACTGGTGGTTGGTGTCGTGTTAATACTGTTTCCATGGCGCGATTTAGTTGTCCTGTGGGTATGCGCACTTGACATTCATCATGAATTTTCTTGGCCATGGGTAGTATTTTCGCAAGGCCACGTCGCTTTAATGCTGACACATATAAAACGGGAATATGTGTGCAAAATGCTAATAATTCTTTGATATTTGTTTGTAATTGTTTAAGGCTACCTTGTGGCACAAGGTCCACTTTATTTACTAAAACCATAAATGGTGTTTTTCGCTCATGCAATAAATCCATAAGTCTTTTATCTTGAAGGCTTACGCCCTCAGTGGCATCAAGGACTAGTAGCGTAATTTGAGCCTTGGTGCTAGATTTTATGGCTGAGTTTACAGAATATTTTTCCACAGTGTCGGTGATTTTTGCTCTGCGTCTAACCCCTGCTGTGTCAACAAAAACATAGGTTTCATCGTCAACTTCTATGCGTACATCAACACTATCTCTGGTGGTGCCTGCAACGTCAGACACTATCATGCGTTCAGTGCCACTAAGTGCGTTAATTAATGAAGATTTACCAGCATTAGGGCGACCAAGCATGGCTAATTTTAAGCTAGCATCTTGGTTATTATTTATTTCCCAATCGTCTGGTATTAGGCAGAGTAATTCTTCTTGTAATAGGCGCAGATTATGCCCATGCTCGGCAGAAACAGCCACAATGGGAAAGCCCAAGGCATGAAATTCTGCAAGCATGTGGTCTTCACGCTCAGCGCCATCAACTTTATTTACAACTAGCAATGTGGGTTTACCCATGCGGCGCACATGTGATGCTAGGTGCTCATCAAGCGGCAAAAGGCCATCTCTACCATCAACAACAAAGGCGACAGCAACGGCGTCTTGCATGGCGTCTTCTGCTTGGCGTAAGATATCAGCCTCAAAGCCTCGAATGCCCTCAGGGCCTTCAATAACCTCGGCATGTGCATCAAGAGTTATGCCGCCAGTGTCCACAATGCCATACAAAATTTCGCCATGCTTGCGCACCACACCTTCCATGCGGTCACGCGTAACGCCTGGACGGTCGTGAGTAATGGCCCTGTTGCTATGGATAAGCCTGTTAAATAGTGTGGATTTTCCAACATTTGGTCGACCCACAAGTACAATTTGAGGCAAGGTGATTGGCAATTCGCTTAACATTATTTTTCCTAAATATTTATTTTCTGAGGACTTATACTTTGAAGCTGCTAGCTGTCAAGGGAATATAAGGGCATGCCAGAAACAGTTTTCCAGCCACTCCATTCAGGTAACACGGAAAATGATTTGCCTTGCAGGTTTAGCGTGGCATAATCAGCAGTTGCTGGCAGGGTAATACGTAAGGCATGCAAGAGCATGGACTGCTCAGATGCCTCGCCGTATTTTCCATCACCAAGTACTGCATGACCGCACTCTGCCAATTGAACTCTAATTTGATGCGTGCGACCAGTTATTAGGTGTATGTGCATGAGGCTATGATTTTGCTCATGACGTAAGCATGTGACAATGCACTCAGACTCACGTCCCTTTTCTTCAGATAAAATTCGCACTTTTTCATCATGCCCCTCATAGCTTTTGCCTATGTTGTGCTTTAGTTGCATGGGGCCACTATGCTGCCAGATTCCGTGTGCCCATGTGAGGTATTCCTTTTTTATGTGACGCTGTTCAAAAGAATTTTGCAAAAGGCGCAAGGCTGCATAACTTCGTGCAACTAATATAATACCAGATGTGTCTTTGTCCAATCTATGGGCAGGGGTTGGCTTAAAATCGGCATTTGAAAAATGCATAGAAATTCTGGTTGCAAGGCTGTCTTCATGGCCTGTTCCAGTGTGTACAGGCAGACCAACTGGCTTATTATAAACAAGTAAATGCTCATCTTCATATATAAGACTAGGCAAGTTGGGTAGGGGGGTAGTATTTATTTGGTTATTATCATTATGTATTTGTGCAGAATTCGCCATGCTCAAAGCAAATGGCGGAATGCGCACCATGTCACCGCAGGCCACATGCACAAAGGGCTTAGCCCGACCGCCATTTATGCGTATTTGCCCAGTGCGTATCCAGCGGTGCAAAAGAGGCTGAGGCAAGTTAAGCCGCCGTACAAGATATTGTAACAGCTTTTGCCCACTTTCGGCGCTGCGTACAGTGAGTGAGTTTTTTTGTTCAAAGTTAGTCATATTAAAACCAAAATAAAGGCAAATTGTAAAAAACTAATTGGCTCATGAAAAAAGAGCCCTGCACAGTAAGCTTTGAAAAAAGAAATTCATTTTAAAATACAAAAATAACATGAAAAAGAATTGTGCAGGCCCTTAAATAAATAAAAACAACACATCATGCAAGACATACTATGGACTAAAAAAACAAAAAACATTTGTAAGTTTCAACTAATATGATAGAACAAAATAGTTTTATATCTCTGTATTTTAAGAATTTAATGAGCTGAAAGGCACATGGAAGAATAAGATTATTGACCACGAAAAAGAATAAATTTGAAAAAAATTAAAAAATGTAAAAAAAGTGTTGACGAAAAGCACAAGCTTGCGTAAAACACTTTTCCACGACGTAGAAATACGAAGTGAATGCGTCCCCTTCGTCTAGCCCGGCCCAGGACATCGCCCTTTCACGGCGACGACA
>CAYJOP010000082.1:0-9373 GCA_964371835.1 uncultured Desulfovibrionaceae bacterium | reverse complement strand
GCTGAAATTATGAGGGAACGACAAGTGAACTTGCTGAATTATTTATATGAAAAATACAAAGAAGTAGATGCAAATGAAAGAAGCGCATTCTGGATAATTTTCATATTTTCCAACATACTCTATTCATATCAAGCATATAATTCGCTAATTGGGGCTCATTCTTTTTACTTGTTAAACGACAGCGTTCAAAACTTAACTTGGGCTGGACGTTTTTCTTCTCACTGGTTTTCTTATCTTTCATATTCAGTAGAATTGCCATTATTATCAAATGCTTTGTGCATGTTGCCATTAGCTATTGGGGCTATTTATATGGCAAGGTTATGGCTTGTGCCTAAAAAAATATTGCCCATAGTGTTACTGGGGTCTTTTTTAGTTGCAACGCCACATTCCATATCTTGGCTGTATTATACTGTCATTGGAAATTACTGGCCATTTTTCTTTTTGCCAGCTGCATTGTTCTTGCTTCAGACAAAGTGCAACTATCGTTTTGCATTAGCCACAATTTTGATTGCTGTTTCTTTTGGCATATATCAAATTTCTATAAATACATTGGCAGTCATTTTTTTAGGAATGATTATAGCAAACTATTTGCAGGATAAAGCCTTAACTAAAGAAATAATTAAAAAATATTTCTATATTTCATGCGGTTGCGTGGCTGGGTTTATGTGTTACATGTTTGCACTTTTAGGGTTAAAGCTTGCAAGGTTAGCTGGCTCAACTAATTTTACTAAAGTCGAAAATCCATTTGAAATTTTATATAAAATACCACTAACCTTCATGGATACATTAAGTTATTTTAAGCTTAATCAGCCATATTTAGAACTTGATTACAAAATAACCGTAATAATTATCTTTGTGCTGGCTTTCATTTCTGCCATTATTTCAATATTCACAAGTTTTGAGCAAAAGGAAAAATTGCGTGGTATATTATTGTGCTGTGTTGGGGCAGTTTTTTTGATTTTTTGTACAAATTTAGCTAATATAATTCATTTACACAATAATTTATTGGAACCTAGAGTAGCTTTTTATGGTTATGTCCCTCTAGTTTTATTTTCAATGGCATTGGTAATTAAGTCGACCTCCAAAATAATTTCAAATGTTGGTGTGTTGGTTATTTTGCTTTTGATATTTATTTCTTCGGCAAATAATTTGTGGTTTCAAAAAAATTGGAAGTTATCCACAGACATAGAACTTAGTAGAGTTGAGCGCATAATTGATCGAGTGGAGAAAAATGAGAATTTTTCTTATGAAACAAAATATTGGATAAGCTTTGTTGGTGATTTTACAGACTATCAACATGCTCTTTACACTGGCACCTCCAATGATATTGTGATATATCCATTTAGCGTACATCTTAGTGTGTATGGACATACCTTTTCTCATGTAGAACCAAGGCTTGAAACCCATAGGTCTAAGCAATGGGGAACAAAATTCTTTACTACTGAACAAACGAAACAAAAAATTATAGAGGCCCTAAAGACAGCCAAGGCTTGGCCTGCAAAATCTTCAGTACAAATTATTGATGATGTAATTCTTGTGGTGTGGAGTGATAAAGCACTGCAAGAGGCAAAAGAGCATTTTGATATAAAATAGATTTTAGACAGAAGCTATGCACAAAAGCATATTTTTGTAGTCATGATTTATGCAAACTAAATCACATTCTAGCATATGTTTTTACAGCATAATTTGGCTTTACGCTTTCTATATAAAAATGCTACTGGTAGATTAACACAATACAAAGCGTTTTGAATATTATGAAAAGAAAAATATCCATCTGTACTTCATGTTATAATGAGGAAGGCAATATTACGGAATTATACGAACGTTTAACCGTAGTAATGCAGTCTTTTCAAGATTATGATTATGAAATAATTATTGCAGACAACGCCTCCACCGATAATACCAAAAATGAAATTCGTACCATTTGTGAGTCTGATACGCGTGTAAAGGCGATTTTCAACATTAGAAATTTTGGTCATGAGCGCTCCCCGCACAATGCCTTAATGCAGGCCACTGGCGACGCAGTTATTAATATGTGTTCTGACTTGGAAGACATACCAGAACTTATTTCCGATTTTATTAAAGAATGGGAAAAGGGCAATAAGGTCGTTTTAGCTGTGCGTCGTTCTTCGGCAGAAAAAGGTATTTATCCAGTATTTAGGCGTGTTTATTACTCATTTATCAAGTCCATTGCCGAGACTATGCAAATACCTAATTTTACAGGATTTGGATTGTATGACAGAAGTGTGATTGATACTATATTTGCATTGCCTGATCCATTGCCTTATTTTAGAGGGCTTATTCCTGAACTTGGTTATAATTATGTGGTTATCCCTTTTGATAAGCCTTTTAGAAAGCGTGGCATAACAAAGGGGTCTTTCCTCATTTATTTTGATACTGCCATGCGTGGCATGGTAAATTCCACTCGCATGCCTTTGCGCATTGCCACAGGCATTGGCTTGATATTTGGTTTTTTAAGTTTTATGTTGGCTTTATATTATTTTGCCATGAAGATTATTTTTTGGGACACATTCCAAGCTGGCATTGCCCCAACAATGATTACACTATTTTTCTTATTTGGAGTTTTATTTACAATTTTAGGAATAATAGGTGAGTATATTGGGTTGCTTGTGAGCTATCATGTGCGCCGCCCTCTAGTAATTGAGGAAGAGAAGTTAAATTTTCCAGAGTCTAATAATGATGAAATTTAGTTTATTAAATGAGGATTTAGAGTATATTATCAGCAACTTTGATTTTAATTGTTTTAAAAATACCACTATATTTGTAACAGGCGCCAATGGCTTTTTGGGCATTTGGCTTATTGAATCTCTATTATATGCAAATTTAAATTCCAATTTATCATTAAATATTTATGCATTATCACGCTCAGAAGAAGCGTTTTACAAAAAATATGCACATTTAAAGCAATGTTCTGAGCTTAAAATAATAGAGGGCACTGTTACAGAATTTGCTCTAAGTGCTCCTAAACTTGACTATATAATTCATGCTGCAAATTTACCGTTTGACAATACGCCTTATTGGGCAACTAGGCACTTGAACTATGCTTTAAATGGCACAAACAAGATTTTAAGAATTGCTAAAGAGTATGCTGTCAAGTCAGTGTTATTTGCCTCATCTGGTGCCGTTTATAATAATTTTTTAGAACAAAATACAGGTCTTATAAAAGAAGAAGATTATATTGCTGATATAAGTAGCGCACAAGTTTATGGCACAGGAAAAATCATTTCCGAGCAGCTAATGAAGGATTTTTGGGACACTGAAAAAATACCCATGGCTGTGGCTAGGTGTTTTGCGCTTGCTGGGGCTTATCTTTCTTTGGAAAAATTTGCACTTGGTAACTTTATTAAAAATGCCTTGCATAAACAAAGCATTAACATTGCAGGTGATGGACAAGCCACACGTTCATACTTGTATGGTTCGGATTTAGTAGTTTATTTATTAACAATATTAACTCAAGTTAATGGTTTTCAAGTATATAACGTGGGTTCGGAGCGTGCAATCTCCATGGAAGCATTGGCAAAATACATTGCAAAAGAATATAATATTGATATTCATATTGAAGGCAAACAAGATTTTGGTGATGCGCCTGTGTGCTATGTGCCTTCAACGGCCAAACTTCAAGAGCATTTTGTGCTAAATGAGCCTTTGCCATTGGAAACAATCATTAGCAAGATGTATATTTGGCATAAAGAAAATGTAAAAAGTAGAAATTAATCATGAACGTAGCCCAGTATTTAAGCAAATTTTGCATAACAAACAAGCTGTTTACACTGTATCATTACATAGGCGGCATGACAGTAAGGCTCATTGATGAAATTAACAATAACAAAGAGCTACGCCTAATCACCATGAGGCATGAGCAAGGTGCAGGATTTGCTGCAAGTGCGCATGCACGCATTGAAAATAAACCCATAATATCTTTAGCCACCAGTGGTCCTGGCGCCATCAATTTGTTAGGGCCTGTGGCAGACTGTTTTTTTGATCATATACCTGCCATATTTATTACAGGACAAGTAAAAACAACTGAACTAAATTCTTGTGCAGGCGTTAGGCAATTGGGCTTTCAGGAAACAGACATAGTAAGTATGGCAAAGCCAGTTACTAAAGCTGCCTTCCTTTTAGAAAGTGCAAAAGATTTCCCTAAAATTCTAGCAGATGCTTATAATATTGCAATGACGGCACCTTATGGCCCAGTGTTGATAGATATTCCCATGGATTTGCAAATAGAAGATTGCCAGCTAAGCGCAGACCAAACATTGAAAATTGATCCTAGTACCCATACTTTGCCAAGTAAATTAATAGAAATTGAGCAATTTAAGCGTGATCTAGAAAGGGCAAAAAAACCATTAATTCTGCTTGGTCATGGAGTTAGACTAGCGAAAGCTGTGGATAATTGTGTAAAATTTATTGAAACTCACAAAATACCCTATGTATATTCTTTGCATGGTTCTGATTGTGCTTTAGCTCAGTATAACTTTGGCTTAATTGGCTCTTATGGCAATAGATATGGCAATCTTGCATTGGCAGAAGCTGATTTTATACTTGTGCTTGGAGCAAGGCTTGATATACGTCAAACTGGTGCAAATATAGATTTTTTTGAGCAAGGCAAAGTCATTTATCAAGTGGATGTAAATACAAAATGTTTCAATTTGCGCACAAATAAAGTTAATGGAATTCCAAGTGATGTAAATAATTTTATGGAAAAAATATTAAACACATCACTGCAATTGCAAGATTTGTCTTCATGGCATAAAAAACTTGAAACTTATAAAAATAGCTATCCAACAGATGAAGAAATTAAATTAGAAGATAACTCCATACACCCACATAAATTACTTAAAAAAACCTTTAAGGTGTTTAAGCAAAGCGCAGGCTATGCTCTTGATGTGGGCAAAAATCAAATGTATGCAGCTCAAGCTGTTGCTGTAAATAAGGGGCAAAGAGTTATTACAAGTGGTGGGTTTGGGGCCATGGGCTTTGCTTTGCCAGCATCCATAGGTATGGCCATGGCCACAAATAAAGAAGTTATATGCGTTTCTGGTGATGGTGGGTTGCAAATAAATATTCAAGAATTAGAAACTATTAAATATTATAATTTAAACATAAAAATTATTGTATTGCAAAACCAAAGTCTAGGCATGGTTCAGCAATTTCAAGAAGAATATTGTGACAGCAGGCTTGTGGGCACAAGGTTAGGATATTCTTCACCAAATATGAAAAATATTGCACAAGCATATGGCATTGAGTCAAAGCAAATTAAAACTCAAGAAGAAGTCGACTCTGCTCTATCATGGTTGAAGGCCACAACAGGCCCTTGTCTGCTAGAGTGCATTATTCCATATACAACAAAATTAATTCCGAAGCTAAGTTATGGAAATGACCTTGATAATATGTATCCACCCATCTCTAAAACTTAACTCTAATTTTATAGGGGCTTGCAATGGTAACTCGTGATGATGTTTTGAATATAGTGCAACAATACTATGCATCAACAAAAAAATATATATTTGAACCAACAAAAACATATATTCCAGCTGCTGGAAAGGTTGTGGAGGAAGATGAGCTATTAAACCTCATTGATGCTTCTCTTGATATGTGGTTGACAGCTGGGCGCTATTGTGAAGAATTTGAAAAAGAACTGGCACAATATTTTGGTGTGAAAAAAGCACTTAGCACAGTTTCAGGATCGGCTGCAAATCTTTTGGCCTTTGCTTCGCTAACCAGCCCATTATTAAAGGATAAAGCATTAAAGGCAGGGGATGAGGTTATTACCGTTGCCGCAGGGTTTCCAACCACAGTTTCGCCCATAGTTCAATATGGCCTAATTCCTGTATTCGTCGACGTGGAAATTCCTAATTATAATGCTAGTATAGATGCAGTTAAACAAGCCCTTAGCCCTAAAACGAGGGCTATTATGCTTGCGCATACCTTGGGCAACCCATTTGATGCAAAAGCCTTTAGGCAGTTTGCCAATGAGCATAATTTATTTTTGATTGAAGATTGTTGCGACGCATTGGGGTCTGAGCTACATGGGCAAAAATGTGGTACATTTGGACATCTTGCAACACTTTCTTTTTACCCTGCACATCATATTACCACAGGTGAAGGTGGGGCAGTTGTGGGTAGTGATAAGGTGCTAATGCAGGCGGTGGAATCATTACGCGATTGGGGGCGTGATTGTAAATGCCCTCCTGGTAATGATAATATTTGTAAGCGCCGCTTTAGCCAGCAGTTTGCAACGCTGCCACATGGCTATGATCATAAATATGTATATTCACATCAAGGGTATAATATGCGCCTCACCGATATGCAGGCAGCTCTTGGTGTTGCTCAGATGAAAAAGTTGCCATATTTTATCCAAAAAAGGCGTGAAAACTTTGACATGCTCAAACAGGCCTTCCTTGAGAACGGGCTTGATAAATACTTTATTCTTCCAGAGGCCACAGAATACAGCAAACCCAGTTGGTTTGGTTTTTTATTAAGCCTTAGGGAGGGTGTAAAGCCATCTCGCAAAGAGGTTCAGGAATATTTAGAGAGTAAAAAAATTGGCACAAGGCTTTTATTTGCAGGTAATATGACACGTCAACCTGCCTTTGAAAACGTTGATTACCGTATTGCAAATGAGCTTAAAAATACAGATTTTATAATGAATAACTCCTTTTGGGTGGGGGTTTTCCCCCGTATTGGTGAGGATGAACGTAATTACATGCTGCATACTTTCGTGAAAATGATAGAAGAAATTTTCTAAAAGGCTATAGTTATGAAAACAGTTATCTTTGCAGGTGGTTTTGGCACAAGAATTGGTGAAGAAAGTGTAACCTTGCCTAAACCACTGATTGAAATTGGCGGAATGCCCATACTTTGGCACATTATGAAACGTTATTTACATTACGGACATAACGATTTCATCATTGCCTGTGGATACAAAGCACAACTTATTAAGAAGTTTTTTGTTGATTATGCGCTTTATTCCAAAGACTTAACCATTGATTGTTGCAAGAATGAAATTAGCATGTCAAATAATCTAGCTGAAGACTGGAAAGTAACACTGATTGATACAGGATTGAAAACCAACACAGGTACTCGTTTGCAAATGTTAAAACCACTTCTTGAAAATGAGGAACACTTTTTTTTAACCTATGGTGACGGTGTTGCTGATGTTGAAATAAATACGACACTTAAGTTTCATAAGGCTCATAAAAAAGCTCTAACAATAACAGCCGTACAACCATCGGAACGCTTTGGCCTTATTGATTTTGAAATTGATAAGGTTGTAGGATTTAAGGAAAAGGAAAAAAACATAGCAGCTTGGGTTAATGGCGGTTATTTTGTTTGTAATCCTGTGATTTTTGATTACATTCCGCAAGTAAGTGCTGAAAATCCCGAAGGTTATATGTGGGAACAAGAACCCATGATAAATCTAACAAGAGCTGGTGAGGTGATGGGTTATAAACACGATGGATTTTGGCAATGCATGGACACGTTGAGAGAAAAGCAATTACTTAATAAGCATTGGAATGAAGGAAACGCCCCATGGAAATGTTGGGATTAAAAGATTTTTTTTCAGGAAAACGAGTTTTTATAACTGGGCATACAGGCTTTAAAGGGGCTTGGCTTGCCCTTATGCTTAAAGAACTTGGGGCTACTGTCTGCGGCTATAGTCTTGCACCAGAAAATGTGCGCGGAAACCTGTTCCTTGATGCCAATTTAAGTGAACTTATGCAAAGTCATTTTGGTAATATTTGCGACTTGCAAACACTTGAAAAAGCAATGCAAGACTTCAAGCCTGAAATTGTTTTACATTTGGCGGCTCAAGCCATTGTGCTCACCTCATATGAAGACCCCGTGGACACTTTTTTATCCAATGCACAAGGTACAGTAAATGTACTTGAATGTGTACGCAAAGTTTCATCGTGCAAGGTGGTTATTTGTATAACCACAGATAAATGTTATGAAAATAAAGAGTGGAGTTGGGCGTACAGAGAAAGTGATGCCCTTGGCGGCAAAGACCCATACTCTGCCTCAAAGGCCATGGCTGAGCTTGCCATAGCAGCATATAGAAGCTCATTTTTAGATGAACAAAATATAGCTTGTGCGTCAGTTCGAGCTGGCAATGTTATTGGCGGTGGTGATTATGCGGCTTTTAGGATTATGCCAGACATTGCAGAAGCCATAGCCAAGGGCGAAAAAATTATCTTGCGCAATCCTTTATCCATTAGACCTTGGCAACACGTTTTAGACGCACTTTGGGGCTACCTCATTCTTACCCAAAAAGCCTATGCAAAGCCACGGCAATATGCCAAGGCATACAATTTTGCACCGTTTAAAGATGGAGTTAACTATACTGTACAAGCTGTAACAGAGTTGTATTTACAAAGTATAGACATGCCACTTGATAGCTATGTTATTGAAGCAAGGCCCGATTATAAACCAGAAGCAACTTTGCTTCAATTGGATCCAAGCCTTGCCTACAAGGAATTAAATTGGCAGTCAAAACTTTCTGTGCCAGAAGCTGTAGAACTTACGGCACAATGGTTTAATGAGGTAAACAAAGATAAATCCAAAGCTCTTATTAAAACAGTTGAGCAAATTAAATATTTTTTGCAAAAACAGTAAAATAGGGCAAATTTAATTTAATGAAAATTTCTGTTCATAACTTACTAACAAATACTAAATTTAGATTTATTATTGTAGGCGGGCTGAATACATTAATTGGATATCTAGTTTCCATAGGCATTTATAATTTATTTTCAAAAGTTCTACATATTAGCGTTATAGCAATAATTAACGCTATTCTAGCGATAACTATATCGTTTGTGGGTCATAGATATTTTGTATTCAAAAGCGTTGAACCTTGGTTAAATGAATATATTAAAATGTACCTTGTAAATGCCATAGCCATGCTTGTAAATATAGTTTTAATTTGGATAAGTGTTGATATTATGCAGCTTGAATTTTGGCTAGCCCAAGGGATAATTACTTTTTCATTAACAATTTGTATGTATTTTGCTCATAAAGCTTTTACCTTTAAGCAAAAGGAAAAATAATTTAAGCCAATCTCTAACAGTTAAACAAGGTAGGTGTGCATGCGTTTGGCTGTATGAAGCCCTGTGGCTATCGCCGTATTACAGCTCGTTAAAGATGCCGTGGATGATTAATATTTAACATCGTAGTCATGGCAGGGTCATCCCTGCCATGACTGTTTTACAAGAAATAAAAAAAATTCTTTTAAGGCTCTTGACATTTATTTAGTATGGATTATTTTTATAGCTTATCAATTATACTCAATTGAGTTATAATTGTCAATGTTGTAAAAATATTTTTGAAAATAATAGATAATACCCTTAAATAA
>CAYJOP010000081.1:0-9380 GCA_964371835.1 uncultured Desulfovibrionaceae bacterium | reverse complement strand
CCGTGGGGTAAGGGTCGCCCTGGTTGGCACATTGAATGCTCTGCCATGAGCGAAACTTATTTACCGTTAGACATTCACGGTGGTGGGCAAGATTTAATTTTTCCTCATCATGAAAATGAGATTGCTCAAACAGAAGCTTGTACACATAAAGAGCTTGCTCGTTATTGGGTTCACAATGGTTTTGTGCAAATTAATGCTGAAAAAATGTCAAAATCATTAAACAATTTCAAAACAATTCGTGACATACTTGAACAATATTTGCCAGAAAGTTTGCGCTTTTTCCTATTGGGTAAGCAATATCGCAGCCCCATTGATTTTACTGACAGCAGCATGGACGAAGCTGAGCGTGGGCAAAAAAGAATTTATCAATGCTTGAGTGATGTAAACACTGCTCTTACTCGTGAAAATTGGAAAAAAAGCCCATTTCCTGCTGAGCATATGGAGGAGTTAGAGCAAACTAATACTGCCATTTCAGCATCCATGGATGATGATTGCAATAGCGCTGCGGCCTTGGGTCATATGTTTGGTCTTATTCGCTTGGTCAATAAAAACCTTGAAGATAAAAGTATTCGTCAAAGCGAAGGCATGAGAATTTTTTTACTAGAATTTCAAAAGATTATGCACACATGGTCCAATGTCTTAGGCCTGTTTCGGGCAGCTCCACAAGAGTTTCTCTTAGCTTTGCGTAATCAACAAGCCAAACGCAAAAACATAAATGTAGCAGAAATTGAAAGTTTAATTTCTCAAAGACAGGATGCAAGAGCACAAAAAGATTTTGCAAAATCTGACGCCTTGCGTGACTCATTGATCAGTATGGGCATTGAATTGCGCGACACAGTATCCGGAGTTGAGTGGGATTTTGCCTAAACATTTATAATTTTGACCGCATGGTAAAAATTTTATGAATTCATCCATCCGTAAATTCTTGGCATCATTAATGATTGGAGCCATTTTATTTAGCCAAATTTGGGTTATACCAGCTCATGCCTTCTTTGGTTTTGGGGATTTGGGCATTGCAGATGAAAAAGAAATGGGTCGTAAATTTGAGGTGCTCATACGCTCTCAACTCCCCTTGGTTGAGGACCCAGAAGTTTCTTTATATGTTAAAAAGATTGTAGACAGAATTTCTGCTGCCATCCCTCCACAGCCTTTTGAATTTACCACTGGTGTTGTTTTACACAATTCATTAAATGCTTTTGCCGTACCTGGCGGACATGTTTTTATATTTACAGGGCTTATCATGCAGCTTGATAATGAAGCAGAACTTGCAGGCATTATGGCACATGAAATGGCGCACGTTACAGAGCGTCACGTTGCCGAACGCATTAACCGAGGTAAATATTTAACACTTGCCACCTTACTTGGTGCTGTAGCTGGTGTTGTGGCTGGTGGTGAAGGCGGGGCAGCCCTTGCCGCTGGTGCTTTTGGTGCAGGTCAAGCTGCCATGCTAAACTATAGTCGCATGGACGAAACAGAAGCAGATGACATGGGATATCAATATCTTGTGGCGGCAGGCTATCCACCACTTGGCATGGCGGGCGGATTTATGAAAATTCGTGAAAAAAGCGCCATGATTGGCGGCGGAAGTGTGCCAACTTATCTCTCAACCCATCCGCATATTGGCTCTCGTATTACCAGCGTTATTGCAAAATCTCGTTCTGGCCCTCAAACTTTAAATAATCGCAAAGTTGACAATACACAATTTAAACGTGTTCAGGCCTTACTTTGGGCTCGTTATGGCACAATTCAAGCGGCAAGACATCGCTTTGCAGCAGATAAATCCCCCTTGGCACTCATGGGTACTGCCATGCTTTTTGCTAGAGAAAATAAAATACAAGAAGCCAGCGCTGCCTTTGATGTGGCCATGGCCGCAAGCCCCAAAGACCCATTAATTCTGCGTGAAGCTGGTGCTTTTCATTATCGCAAAGGTGACACAGCTCGTGCTAACACCTTGCTAACCACTGCCATGAAGCTTGATCCAAGAGATTATATGGCCCAATTTTTTTATGCAAGGTTGCTTGATGAAACGGGCCAAAGTTTGAAAGCTGAGCCTTATTACCATGAAATTCTAAGAGTTTTACCAGAAGATCGCGAAGTTCATTATGCTTATGCACGATCCCTTGGGCGCAGTGGTAAAAATTTTCAAGCATATTTGCACATGGCCTACAATGCACTTTATGGCAACGATGAACGCAGAACAAAACAATATTTTACTCAAGCCAAGGACAATGCACGCAATGACACAGATAATGCTGCAATTGCCCGTTTTAATGATAAATATAAAGAACGCCAAGAAATTTGGGACGAAGGTTTGTAATTTTCATAGAATTAATTCCTTTAATATATTAATTTTATTCCAATAAACAAGGATAACTCATGCAAGCACATGCCACAACTATAATTGCCGTTAGACATAATAATCAAGTTGCCATGGCAGGCGATGGTCAAGTAACCCTTGGACAAAGCATAGTAATGAAACACAAAGCTTGCAAGGTTCGTCGCCTGTATAAGGGACAAATTCTTGCAGGTTTTGCAGGGGCAACAGCCGATGCATTTACACTTTTTGAGCTGTTTGAAGCAAAGCTAGAAGAAGTACACGGAAATTTAATGCGTGCTGCTGTGGAAATGTGCAAAGATTGGCGTAAAGACAAATACTTACGTCGACTTGAAGCCATGTTACTACTTGCCAATAAAGATCATATATTACTACTTTCTGGCACTGGAGACGTTATTGAACCTGACGATGGTCTAGCAGCCATTGGTAGTGGCGGCCCATATGCCCTATCTGCCGCAAGAGCCTTAGTGCGTCATGCAGATGGTGCAAACTTAAGTGCTGAAGATATTGTTCGCCACTCCATGGGAATTGCTGCGGAAATTTGTGTTTTCACCAATGACAACTTGACGGTTGAAACATTATAAAAATGATTGAAACTCAATATGCTGGTTGCAAAGTGAACCTTTTTCTTAAAATTACAGGGGTTCGAAATGATGGGTATCATCTTTTAGATTCATTGTTTTTGCCACTTAACTCACCATATGACACTTTAGAGTTTGAAAAAAAACCAGAAAACCACGGCATAACCATTAGCTGCAATCTTGATGATATTAATTTAACAGACAATACCTTAACTCGTGCATACCTTGCATTTACGAAGGTTTGCCCCTTGCATATGGGGGTGCATATACATTTAAATAAATCTATACCACATGGCGCAGGACTTGGTGGTGGTAGCAGCGATGCAGCTTGCGTATTAAAATGGTGTAATGGCAATGCAAAACACCCTTTGAGCCATGCTGAGTTGCAAAAAATTGCTCTCTGTGTCGGAGCTGATGTTCCATTTTTTTTACAAAATTCACCAGCAAGAGTTCAAGGCATTGGCGAAATTATAGATCCCATAGAAAATTTATTTAAAAATAAGAGCATATTACTTGTATGCCCCAACATTCATATTTCTACTCCAGCGGCATATGCAGCTTTTGATAAAGCTCAAAAAAATATTTTTTGCACTCAAGACTTGACAAAATACCCACACAAGGATAAACACTCTTTCTCTTGTTCTGTAAATGCAATTCGAGAGCTGGGCAATGACTTTGAAGCTGTGATTTTTTCTAAGTACACAGAGCTTGCTCAAATTAAGGATTCATTGTATAAGGCAGGAGCTGAAATTGCTGTCATGAGCGGTAGCGGTTCAACCATGGTTGGCGTTTTTGCAAGTGAAGCAAGAGCTGCTAAAGCAGCACAGAGCATTGAGCATCAAGGGTATAGAGTTTTTATTTCTACATTGTGATGCAGGGGTGTGGCCAAGTGGTAAGGCAACTGGTTTTGGTCCAGTCATTCGAGGGTTCGAACCCTTCCACCCCTGCCAATTTTATTTTATTTCACCTGTGAGTCATAAAAATTTACTATGTTTAATAATTTACGAATTGTCACAGGCTCTGCCAACCATGAACTTGCTCAAGCAATTTGTGATCACCTTGGCTGCCAACTTACACCATCACTAACAACAAACTTTAGTGACGGTGAAATTAGAATTGAAATTGGTGACAACATTCGTGGTGATGATGTATTTGTAATTCAGCCCACATGCTCACCGGTAAATGACAATATTGTTGAATTATGCCTCATGCTTGATGCCCTAAAAAGGGCCAGTGCTGCGAGGATTACAGCTGTTGTGCCCTACTATGGTTATGCACGACAAGATAGAAAGGTTAGCCCACGCGCTCCCATTAGTGCAAAGTTGATTGCCGACTTTTTGCAAAGAGCAGGAGCACAACGTGTTGTAACCATTGACCTGCATGCAGGCCAAATTCAAGGATTTTTTGATTGTCCAGTGGACAATTTATTTTGCGTTCCTGTGA
Source organism: uncultured Desulfovibrionaceae bacterium (assembly GCA_964371835.1). Lineage (GTDB taxonomy): Bacteria > Desulfobacterota > Desulfovibrionia > Desulfovibrionales > Desulfovibrionaceae > CAYJAD01. Next base: position 5,021 of record CAYJOP010000081.1, on the reverse strand, counting down.
TGCTTGAACATTTGCGCCAATATCCACAAGAAGATATTGTCGTTGTTTCACCAGATGCAGGCGGTGTGGAAAGAGCAAGAGCCTATGCAAAACGCTTAAATGCAGGCCTTGCCATCATAGACAAACGTCGTGATGCTCCAAATCAGGCCAAAGCAATGCATGTAATTGGCAGCGTTGAAGATAAAATAGCAATTATTGTTGATGATATGATTGATACAGCTGGCACTCTCTGTGCTGGCGCAGAAGTACTTCATGAAGCAGGTGCTCGTGAAGTTGTAGCATGTGCTGCTCACGGTGTACTTTCTGGCCCAGCCATTGAAAGAATTAACGCCACCGAAGCACTGTTAAAAGTAATCGTAACTGACACGATACCACTAAGGGATAAAGCGTCACGCTGCACTAAGTTACATGTTGCCTCTGTGGCCTCGTTACTTGGAAAGACCATTCATAATATCCATACTGGATCTTCGGTCAGCGTACTTTTTGTATAAAATTTACCGCATTTAAGCGGAACTTCTCTAAGGAGTGACAAATATGTCCACTGAAAAAACACTTTCCGTTCAAAAACGCGATCAATTTGGCAAAGGTCCAAACCGTCGCCTTCGTACTTCAAAAATGGTTCCTGGCGTTTTCTATTCTGCCGAAGGCACCAACATTGCTGTGCAAGTTTCTGAGTTACCTTTGCAAAAAATGTATGATAAAATGGGCCGTACAACTGTATTTAGCCTTGAAATTGAAGACAATGGCAAAAAAAGCACACACCCAGTAATGATTTGGGATGTGCAACGCCACCCATATAAAAATCAATTCACACACATTGACTTCTACGGCGTAGACTTAGATAAGGAAGTTAAAGTTACTGTTGCCATTGATTTTGTTGGCACTCCAAAGGGCGTAAAGCTTGGTGGTAAACTTGAAACTTATCGTGAGCGTTTACTACTTTTAGGCAAACCATCTGATATTCCTAAAAAGATTACACTTGATGTTTCCGAAATGGACCTTAATGCCTCTGTTCGTGTAGCTGACATTGAATTACCAAGTGGTGTTCAAGCTCAATATGACCAAAACTTTGCTGTTGTGTCAGTAGTTTCAAAATCTGCTGAAGTTGAAACTGACGAAGAAGGCGGAGCAGAAGCAGCTGAGTCTTCAGCAGCCGCTGAATAATTTAAGCGCATTATATTAAAAACTAAGCAGCCGATTTTCTATGAGAGTCGGCTGCTTTATAATAACATGTCTAAAAATTATCCCACCCCTTGCATTGTACATATTAAATCTCAAGTTCCCATTGTTCTTTCAGTGTTAAAAAGACATTCACAAGCAGTGACTGTGCTATTTTATCCTGGAACCATGGCAACACCTGCCATGTACCCTGAACTTTTAATCGCTTTATATAATTATGGTTGTAATGTGGTTGCCATAAGCCCCTTGGCGCATGGAAAAAGCTCTAAAAATAAAAAAAGTTTTGTTTTTGACGACATATTGCAAAACGGTTTGGATGCACAAAACTGGGTCAAAGATAATTTTTCTGGTCCTATTGTTATTTGTGGTCACAGTCAAGGTGGCATTTTGGCCTTGGCCCATTCTATGAATAATAATGATATTTCTGCTTGTTTTCCTATTTGCACCTTACTTATGCACCGTGAGGACTCCATAGAAGTAACACATTTTAAATCTTTGCGAGCATACAGAAATAAGATATTAAAAATACTTAAAAAACTATCTTACATAATGCCACGCTTACCAATCCCTTTTTTTGCATATCTGTCAATAAAAAATGTTATTGCAAATGCTTATAAAGTTAATGCTCCGCGTGGTGAATGTAGAAGCACCTACCCACTTAGCTTTCTTTATAGCCTTTTTGTAAAAGATTTAAGTAGCAAAAATGGAAAAATTTCTTGCCCAGTATTTTTAATTACAGCAAAGGATGATATGCTTTTTCCTCTAAAAATGATGAATGACACACTTGATGAAATTGAAGCTGTCCAAAAAAAATTAATTATCATAGAAGCCGGTGGGCATTTAGCAGCAACCAGTAAATACTATGCAAAGCACATTGCAGCATATATTGCTGAGCATTGCGCCGGACTAGGTTTGCCTTTATACATTACAAAAAAGCATGCAGAATAATTATGGAATATAAAGGAATTCTCGTAGGACTTGGTAATCCAGGCCCAAAATATGTTGGAACACGTCACAATCTAGGCTTTGCCCTTGTTGATTACATATTAGACAATGTTGGCGCGCAAGTTGAAAGCATGTCTGGCTCAAAATTTAAATGCGAACTATGGCGCTGTAGACTCTTTGATGATGCGCCACAAATCTCTGGCTGGTGGTTGTTAGCTAAACCGCTAACTTTTATGAATTTAAGCGGAGAATGCGTGCAACCACTGCTTGCTTGGCATAAGCTTAAGCCTGCTAATTTAGTGGTGCTACATGATGAACTTGACATTAAGGTTGGTGAGCTGCGTTTTAAAACAGGTGGCGGAAATGCTGGACATAATGGTTTGAAATCCATCAATCAACATCTTGGCACGCCTGACTTTCACCGTTTACGCCTTGGCATTGGCCGCCCAGAACATCAAATGCAAGATGTTAGCAGTTGGGTTTTAAGCACACCATGCAAAGAGCAAGCACCATTATTTGAGCAGGCAATACGCAACTCCATAAAAGTTCTACACTCATTTTACTTGGACGACACCAAGACTGCATCTAAAGTTGCCCTTAGTCTTAAACCTATTTAATTTTTTTTATAATTATTTGTTTTTTCTACATTTAATAATTTAAATAACACTGGACATAACTTGATAAATCATATATATTCTTGTTACAGTAGCTTAATAGACACTTCTTCTCATAACTACCAAACCTGAGAGGTTAGGTATGTTTCAGACCAATGAGTTAGTCGTATATCCTGCACAAGGTGTAGGTAAAATTGAAAGTATTGATCATCAAGAAATAGGCGGTGCGCGATGTGAATTTTACATTGTTCGCATCATCTCTAACAATGTAACTCTTATGATTCCTGTTCAAAATGCAGTGAATGTTGGATTGCGTCCTGTAATCTCTACACAAATTGCAAAAGAAATTTTAGAACTGCTTTGCAAAGACGAAGACATTGTCGTGCATACAGGTCAAAATTGGAACAGAAGACATAGGGAATACACCGAAAAATTAAAGAGCGTTGACCTAAAAGAAGTTGCTCTTGTTGTACAAGAACTTCTACTTATAGGAAAAAGCAAGGAGCTTTCCTTTGGCGAAAAAAGGCTTTTAGAGCAAGCAATGTTACTAATTACTGGTGAAATTGCAGAAGCTCTAAACCTTGACGAAGAGGAAGTGCGTGAAGAAATTATGTCTTACTATCCTCCAGCATTGGTAAAAATTTAAAAGGTTATCAAAATTGACCATTTTTTACTTGCCATGGATGTAATTTAAGTATAGTTTCCTCTTGCTTCGGTATACTTTTGCCCAACGACAAGAGCAAAATCTCGTCTAAATATTCCAAATTTGCCACCCTTTACGCTTGGTTAACATTACCCACGCAGCACTTGGCTTTTGAATATTATGTTGTGCATTAATTGATTGCATCGAAGTAAGCATAATTGCGTGCTGTAATATCTATATTATGGCAAACACCCTTCTAACCACCAAATAACCCATGGATTTTTATGCGTAAAAAGAAAGAGACACCAGAGCAAGAGCCAATTAACCCTGAAAGCGTGCTAAGTTTATCTGTACTTAAAACCAAGAGTATGCCAGAACTTATGGAGTTGTCAGAACAATATAATCTTGAAAATGCAAGCTCCATGCGAAAGCAAGAACTGATTTTTGCTCTATTACAATCTTGTTCTTCACAAAATGGTTCCATTTACGGTGATGGAGTTTTGGAAATACTACCTGACGGTTTTGGATTTTTACGCTCACCTTTGTGTAGTTATATGCCTGGGCCAGATGATATATATGTTTCACCTTCGCAAATCAGGCGTTTTTCACTGCGCAAAGGTGACATTGTGGCTGGTCAAATCAGGCCCCCAAAGGAAGGTGAACGCTACTTTGCTTTACTAAAAGTCACAGAAATCGGTTTTGAACCACCAGAACAAGCTAAAAATCTTGTCCTTTTTGATAATTTAACCCCCATATACCCTGACCGCCAGCTCACCATGGAAAATGGGGAAAAAAGCTTCTCAAACCGAGTAATCGACTTAATGTCACCCCTTGGCTGTGGTCAACGTGGGCTTATTGTTGCCCCACCACGCACAGGTAAAACCATTCTTCTACAAGCCATGGCCAATGCCATTAATGCTAACTTTCCAGATGTCTATTTAATTGTTCTCCTTATTGACGAACGCCCAGAAGAAGTTACAGATATGGAGCGTACAGTTAAACAAGCAGAAGTTATAAGCTCTACCTTTGATGAACCACCGCATCGTCATGTGCAAGTATGCGAAATGGTTCTTGAAAAGGCAAAACGCTTGGTTGAGCGCAAACGTGATGTTGTAATATTACTAGACTCAATTACTCGCTTGGGTCGTGCTTATAATGCTGTCACACCACCTTCAGGTCGTGTACTTTCTGGTGGTCTTGACGCAAACGCCTTACAAAGACCAAAACGCTTCTTCGGTGCTGCGCGTAATATGGAAGAAGGCGGAAGTCTCACCATTATAGCCTCAGCGCTTATTGACACAGGTTCACGCATGGATGAAGTTATTTTTGAGGAGTTTAAGGGCACTGGTAATAGTGAAATCTACCTTGACCGCCACCTCTCAGAAAAACGTGTTTTCCCTGCCATTGATATTAACCGCACTGGCACTCGTAAAGAAGATTTATTACTTAATGATGATGTGCTTAACAGAGTATGGATTTTACGCAAATTACTTGCACCCATGTCGCCCATTGATAGTATGGAATTTTTGCTTGATAAAATGCGAGGCACTAAGAGCAATAAAGACTTCTTAAATGCCATGGGCAAATAATTAGTCGATGCTGAACAACACGCTTTAGCGTGCTGTTCAGAGAGGCACGTT
>CAYJOP010000080.1:0-9553 GCA_964371835.1 uncultured Desulfovibrionaceae bacterium | reverse complement strand
CATAAATTGGGAGCCGCAAGGCTCCCTAAAAAATGCCGCTTAATGCGGCATTTTTGATGACAACCCCCCTTAAGGGCGTTTGTGCCGCCAGCGCAAGCAAGGCTTGCGGGCAGTAAGGCACGAAAATCAATCGTTTAACGGTGCAAGTTCGACCCAATGGGCACGTAGTGTTCCCGTTAGGCGAAGAATGAGCCTTACGAGAATCGCACGCAAAGCAATTGCACCTATCTTTGCTCTCTATATCCGTAAGGCTCGTCCCTCGCCTAACGGCTACGGCTTCGCCGCCCTTCGGATAGGACTCTTGATTATCGGTCGTGCTGACTTTGTCAGCACTCTGGGGAGCCTTACGGCTTCCTTTTTCGTATTACAAACACCACAATGTGGCTTGTGTTACCTAGTCGGCACTGTTAAATGCAAACTAATCAAGATAGCGGCAGATTTCTTCAACATTTTTACGAGGTGTGGCTGCAGTTTCACCTTCAGGATAGCCATAAACAATAAGCGCAGTAGCAGTTTCATCTTTTGGGAGTTCAGCAATTTTTTCCAATTGCGTAGCGTCAAAAACGCCCATAATACAAGTGCCAACACCATAAGCATGTGCTGCTAAGCAAAATGTTTGGCAAGCAATGCCTGCGTCAAAAACTTCCCATACTCCAGCTTTGGAGGTAGCAAACTCATCTTTTTCTGGGTCAAGTTTGCCGCTTTTTCCTTTAACTATGCTTAATACAACAACATTTTTTGCCTTTTTCAAGGTGTTAATGTTGTAAGCAAAATCATTCACTCCTTCATTCATGATTTTAGAAATTTTTTCTTGATCAGTAATAAATGTGTAGCGAGCCACTTGGAAGTTGGCCCAAGATGGGGCAAATCTTGTAGCATCCATAATGTTGTTCAAAACATCCTTGCCCACAATTTCATCTTTGTAAGAACGCACACTACGACGACCTATTAAAAGTTCTACACCTGGATTTATAACCATATTATCCTCCATTTTTTAGTAAATTAAATATTTTTATGTCGAGTTCTAGCGGTTAGGCCAGTAATTTTTCTTTTGCTAAAAATATATCCATAGCTTGTAAAAGAATGTGCCAATTTTTCTCCGACAGAGCATCGGGGTGTGGGCTATCAAATTTTTCCACATCATTATCAAAATATTTACCACTGGCATAGGCAAATTCTTCTGACAAAGCTGCACGATATAAAAGCTTTGCACCAATACTTAGGTCATACCCTTTTTGTCCATAAGCTTCTTGAACCATTTTGCTTCCCAAAAAAGATTTAGGGTTAATGGCAAGTACCATGGCTTTTGGACCAAGCTCTTGTGCCAATGCCATGGACCAAATGGTTATGCCAAGTTTGCTTTGAGCATAAGCCGAAGATGCATCAAGTTCGCCACCATTTATAAATGCATCCCAATCAATGGACATTTGTGCCTTGGATGATAGGTTTATGATACGCATATTTGCCTGTAAAGATGGCAATAGTAGCCTTGTTAGCAAGTATGGGGCAATGGTATTTACCACAAAACGCATGTCCAAGCCATAGGAGCTTAAACCTGTATTGGTAACAAAAACTCCTGCATTATTAATTATTACATCCAGCCTTGTTTGGCTTGTAAGTATAGCCTCAGCCATGGCCTTTACCTCATTTAAGTGCGCAAGGTCTGCAATATATGTATCAATCTTTACTTGGGGATGTACGTAAAGCAAGTATTGCTTAATGGACATTAACTTAGCTTCATTGCGTCCATGCAATAGAAGGTGATGCCCTTTTGCTGCAAACATTTTAGCAGTTTCAAGGCCAATACCATCGGTTGCACCTGTGATAAGTATGATTTTAGCCATAGTATCTCCTTAAAAAATTGAAGTTAAATGTTTGCACGCTGCATAACATTATCTAAAATTTCAGGGCTCATTTTAGGTATATAGTCCCTCATGGCCTGAATAATTTCTGCTTTTTTTGATAAATGCCCATTGATGGGTATTAAATTGTAATTATGACCTCCAAAAAAATACGCATTTTCAAAGCTTATACTTTCCAAAAGGTGGATTTCTTCTTCAATTTTTTCTCTCTCAGTGCATTCAATAAATTCACCAGAATCACGCATTTTTTCAAGCGGTGTACCACTTGAGACGGATGTGGTCATAAGCGAAAGTAAATACGGTGGATAGGTATTTAAAAGCTTAGCCGTTTCCTCAATATGCACACGACTATTACCCTTTCCAGCAACGCCAGTCATCACGATGGCATCCCAATCGAAGCCAGCTTCTACAAGCTTTGCAATATTTTCATAGGCTTCTTGAGCAGTGAAGCCCTTGTTCATTTGCGCTAATGCAGGGTCATATCCTGACTCAAGGCCAATGTGTAATTCATTAAATTGTAATGAACGCAACTCTTTTAAATCATCTAAAGTTTTGTTTTTTAAGCCCTTAATAGATGCATAGCAAGTTATGGTTTCAATTTCTGGAAAATAGGAGTTAATCAACTCTCCAATTTTACGCAATTTGGACGTTGGCAAAACAAATGGTTCTCCATTGACTAAGAAAATGCGAGTGATGGGTCGTCCAATGGATTTAAGCTCTTTTAAATCTTCTTCTACATGCTCAAGTGGTGAAACCTTAAAAGGAGTTTCTTGATACATGGTACAAAAAGAACATTTATTATGTGAACAGCCTGCTGTTACTTCTAGCAAGTGCGTATCTGCCTCTATGGGATGCCTGTATACTTGACCTGTATAATGCATATTGCCTCCGATAATTATTCATATTTTCAAACTTTAATTGTCTGAAAACATACATGTTATTAGCTAATTAACTTTGAAAAATTTTTCATCAAAGTCATGTGTGCAATATATAGGTATGCAAATGTAAAAGGCAATAACGGATATTTTTGTCTGTAGGCAAAATTTTATATTTATAATGTTTAATTTTGCATCTGCTAATTATTCAATAGTAATTTTTGCATAGGAAAAAATTTCATTATATCGCTGCCCCCATTGGTTAAGGGAATGCAATACTGGCAAAATTTCATTGCCAATCTCTGTAAGACAATATTCAACCCGCAGGATTTTTTCATTATAAACTGTTCTTTGTATAATTTTCGATGCCTCTAAACTTCTTAACTCTCGTGAAAGTACGCGCTCGCTAATGGTTGGTATAATACGCTTTAACTCACCATAGCGTATGTTTTTATGGTTGCCTATATGATAAATTAAGATGGGTTTCCATTTGCCACCTATAATATCTAATGTTAATTCCATGCTGCAATTAAAAGTTTTATTATCTAACATTACAATAATTCACTTGTTTTTTGTTTTAATTTTTTTTGTATTTAAGGTTAATAATAGACATTAAAATTTATATACATGCTGAGTGTGCTTATACTCTTACCTATAAAAAATATTTTGCCAATAAAAAACCTCAAATATCCTGAAGATATTTGAGAAACTAAAAATTTTTGAGGAGGTATGGGGGGAACTTTTATTTGCGGATTGTATGTTAAAGTAGCAGGTTGGCGGGATTTACTCCCGCCAACATACGTATGTTACTTGAACGGATTTAGAAACCAAAGCCGTCGTCATCATCGCCAGAGGCGTTGAAGCCGAAGTCGCCAGTGATGCCGCGTGGGGTATCGTCTGATAGTTCTTCGGAAGCGGCATCTGCACCTTCTGCCATGGCAGCACCAGCTGCACCGCCAACCACTAGGCCTTTCATGTTATCTTTAATGGCGCCTTTGATCATGGTCATAAGTTCTTGTTGATCAACGGCCATTTTGCCTTGATATGGTGCAAGTTCTTTGCGAAGAGCGCCCATATCAGTGGTCATGGTTTTAACTTTGTCTTCTAGTTGGTTGCATTTCTTTTCAAGCTCTTGAGCTTTTGCTTCTTGTGGTTCAAGTTCTGCTACTTTTGCGTGTAGGGCAGCAAGTTCTGCCTTTTGTGCGCTAACTGTAGCATCAAGGTCAGCAAGAATATCAAGAGTTTTAGCAGCAAGGGCTTTTAATGAGTCGTTCATGGGTGGAACGGACACATTGTCGCCAATGGTGCTTTTGTTGCTTGCAACAAAGCTATCCCATGGTGTTGCACCATCCCACTTAAGTTCAACAAATGCAGGATATAGGCTTGCAAGCCAGCCGGCTGCAAGTGGTCCAACTGCACGAGAGCAGCAGTCACAAGTTAGTGAGCGTCCAGTTAGGTAACCGGCTAGATCTTTAACATCTACGTCTTCCTTACCAAGCACTAATGCAAGGACACTTTCCATAGGGAAGACTTTACGAGCATCATCAGACATAACGGCCTCCTCCTTGGGAGATCGGAGTATTTATAATAAAGTAGCAGTGGTTAGACTAGCTACGCCCCATCATACGCACATAGGTTAGTGCGGCTGTTCTGTATACAAAGTGCCCAAGCTTTGACCAAGGCAAGTATGCAAAGAGCATCCAAACAAATACTAAGTGCAGATAGTATACGCAAAACGCTGGTTCTAATAAGTCCATTAAGCGGAACATTTGGCTTAGTATGCCTGTAATGGCAACAAGCCAGATAACGCCTAATAGATACCAGTCATAGAAGCTTGAGCCTTGATATTTAGGGTTAAGCTTCATGCGACGCATGGTGAGTAGGCCAAGGCCTATTACCATGGCTAGTGCACCAACGTTTGCAAGTATTTTAACAGGATTTGTTTGATCAAGTGGTGTGGGCATTTTTAGAGCAGGAATAACCATTCCGCCCCAAGATGCGCCAGCAACCACCGCTGTAACAGTTGCAAGAGCAACAAAGCTGAATACAAGTACTATGTGACCAAGCTTACGGCTTGATTTTGAGCCACTTTCTTCTTCAGTATCCGTTGCAACTTTGCAATCGTCAAACTTTTTGTGCGGAATAATTTCTTCAACTATCACGTCAAAAAGGTGGCAAATCCAATGTTTTGTTTTACCTAGCATAAGTACAGTGCCTTCAGGCTTAAAGTTATCTATGAGCCGTACAACGCCTCTGTAGAGAACAAAAACAGCACCGAAGAATGTAATCATGAAGATAGGGTCAATTACATATAAAATGTGGAACATTTCGCTAAATACGATACGACCATCTGCAGCGCGAACGAACCATTCACCACCGTGGAAGCTCGCTCTAATCCACCAAACTATTAGCCAGAAAATGGCTGGTATGGCAAATAGAATGGGCAGGCCACAGGCTTTGCTCATCAATTTACCAACAATAGTTGGTTGAGTAAGGTCACGGTAGACCATGTTACGCGCGGCGGACATGAGGTCAGCTGGGCGAGCTCCGCGTGGGCAGAGGTCAGCGCAGTTTCCGCAGTTATGGCAAAGCCATAGGTCAATGTCGCCTTTTAATTTATCCTTAAGACCCCATGAGGCCCACACCATTTCTTTGCGTGGGTAGGGGGCATTTTTCGGAGCAACGGGGCAGGCAACAGAGCAGGTTGCGCATTGGTAACACTTTTTCAGTGTTTCGCCGCCAGCTGCTTGTAAGTCGCGAACAAAACCCGTATCCGGTTGTATTGTATGTTGTGCCATAAATCCTCCTACATGCCCTTGAACGGGTTGGGGCCCATGGTGATGATACGGCCAACGAAACCATCAATTAAATCTGGCACTTTGTCGTATTCATCTATGGCTACTTCAAGCTGTTCTACCCGTTCTGGCTCAACACCAAGACGGTTCAGGGTTTCAGCTATATTTTCTTTACGGCGGTTACAAATTTCAGAGCCTTTTACAAAGTGGCACTGATAGTCGTCACCGTATTTACAACCAAGCAACATAACACCGTCAAATCCTTTACTCATGGCGTCAGACACCCAAATGGCGTTAACTGAACCTAAGCAGCGCACAGGAATTATGCGAGCATATGGGCTCCAAGCTTTACGGCGCATGGCAGCCATATCAAGTGCTGGGTATGCATCATTTTCGCAAGCAAGGATTAGTATGCGTGGGCCATCATTTTTGAAGTCTTTTGGTACAGTTACTTCACGAATCATGGATCCAATTTGGTCAATATTGTAATTGGCAAAGGATATGACACGCTCAGGGCATGCACCAAAACAAGTACCGCAACGACGGCAACGTGCTGGATTTGGCTTAGGTGTGCCTTTTTCATCATCATCTAATGCTCCAAATGGGCATTCCTCTGTGCAACGTTTACACTGAGTGCAACGTACAAAGTTGAAGATGGGGTGAGAAAGGTCACCTGAGCGTGGGTGCACAGCAACGCCGTGGCTTGATGCTTCGATACACTGCATGGCTTTAAGGGCAGCACCGTAGGCATCTTCTTCACAAGCGTCCATGGTCATGGGTTGACGTACACAACCAGCGGCGTAAACGCCAGTACGACGAGTTTCATACGGGAAGCAGATGTAGTTTGAATCGGTAAAACCGTCAAATAGGTCAAGGTCAGGGAAATCTGGCCCTTGGCGATAATCAAACTGCACCACAGCGTCTTTAGCAGTTGTTGGTACAATACCAGTTGGTAGTACAACAGCGTCAACGTCAACGTCAAAGTCCATACCTAGTAGGGTATTGGCGCAAGACACTTTAAGAGCTTCGCCATTTTGGGCAATGCTTGTGACGTCGGCCTTGGTCATCATAATGCCAAGACGATCTTGAGCGTGCTTGTAATAACGCTCAAGTAAACCTTGTACAACCATGTGTTTATAAAGGATAAAGACTTGTGCGCCTTCATCACCATCACAAACAGCATTGGCAAGGCGAAGTGCTGCAACGGAAGAAACTGAGTTTGAGTAACCAAGATGGCGAACTGACTCTAAATCTTCCTTTACAAAGCTTGCTTGCTCCTCGCCCTCAGCAGGGGGAGATGCAGGAGCTTCAGCTTGTGCAGTTTCACAAGCTTCACCATCTGCACAAGTGCCACAACAAGAGCCCTTGGCTGCATCTTCTGCAAGAGTTGTATCAAGTACAAAGGCTACACGTTTTGGCTTAATTTTGCCTTCACGTAAAAGCTTTCCAAATTCACCAGCATGGTAAACATTTGGTAGGCCATAGCCCATGGGAGCAAGGTATTTTTTAGCATCAAGTGGAACCCAACCTGTTGCAAGCACAACTGCACCCACTGGGATTTCAACATCACCAGAAGGAGTGCTTAAAATAGCAACAAATTCACCAGGTTGACCAGAAAGCTTAGTAATACCTGAGCTCATATGTACGGTGATTTTATTATTTGCTTTAACTGCCGCAATTTTTGCTTCAAGGCCAGAGCTTTGTGGTTCAGTCCAAGGAGCTTTTAGAGGTGTGGCATTGGGTATGTTATTAACGTGTCCGCCCAAGGTGTCTGTTTTTTCAACAAGCACAACTTCATAATCGGCGGCTGCCAGTTGCATGGCTGAGGTTAGACCAGTCCAACCACCACCAAGTACAAGCACACGCTTAACACCTTCAACCACAGCACCTTCAGGTGGAGCAGCTTTTTGTAATTTAACAACACCCATGTTGACATAATCAAGTGCCATTTGGGTTAGCAATTCCGGTGCTGTGTGTGACACAGGTGAACCGTCAGGGTTTTTATAAGCAAGTACACATTGCTCGCGCAAGTTTACACGCTCAACCATGACTTCGCCAAAAGCATAAATTGCGGTGTCATTTCTTGGACTTGTGCCACAAATGAGAACGCCATCAAGCTCATTGGCTGCTATGTCATCTTGAATGCTTGATATGGCATCAGCAAGTACCGGATAACTTTTTACAACAGGGGTAAAATCACCCCATTTATTACTAACAGCGGCAGCAAGCTCATCCACAGGGACACCACCACCGATGTTTAGCACATCAAAATATACACCTATTTTTGTGGCCATGCTTAGCTACCCCCTTTAACCGTTTGTACTGCCTTCATGGCAGCAGAGGTTCCAGATTGTGCGGACCGCATGACATCAAGTGGCATATGAGCACAGCCGGCTGTAAAGATGCCAGCTTCTTCACCATTTATAACAAAGCCATCTTCATCAATGGCAACTGGAAGTGGTAACTTTTCAGAAGCAAGTGATGGTTGCATACCGGTTGCAAGTACGGCCATATCATAGGATAAGGTCATTTTTTCACCACGAATGGCATCTTCAACTGTAAGTTCAACATTGCCATTTTCCAAAGCAACAGCGTCGGCCACCTTACCCTTAACAAACTTTACGTTGGCGAAGGATTGTACTTTTTCAAGCACTTTCATGTAGCGACCAGGTGTACGAAGGTCAATGTAGAAAATGGTAATTTGCACGTCAGGATTTTGCTCAGCAAGGTATTGTGCCTGCTTTAGCGAAGCCATACAGCAAATGTACGAACAGTAATTTAAGTGATTTTGGTCACGGGATCCTGCACATTGCACAAAGGCCACATTCTGCGGTGCACGCCCGTCACTTGGACGAGTGATTTTACCAGAAGTTGGGCCAAAGGGTGAGGCTAAGCGTTCCAACTGCATGTTAGAAACACAGTTAGCAATGGAACCGCCACCAAGATTTGTAAGTTTATTCATGTCATAAGGCTTCCAGCCTGTGGCTATGACTATTGAACCAACCTCTAAATTAACGGTCTTTTCAGCCTCTTCCAGATTAAGGAATTGCTGTCCACTAACCTTTGCACTGTCAGCTTTTGACAAAGTGCTTGGGTCAAGCACATAACGCCCAGGATATGCAAAAGGCATTGAGCGATATAGCGCCTTGCGCTTTGAAAGACCAAATTCAAATTCGTTAGATGTTTCACCTTCCAAGGTAGATTCTAACAGACTAAAATCCACATTATGCGGCGCTGTGTAGCGTGGTTTAATGCGAACTTTAACTGTGTAGTTATTCTTCTGTCCTTTAAGTTCAACTACCTCGGCCAAGGTAAAGAACTTGATGCGCGGGTTTTTCCTGATGCGTTGGAATTGAATTTCCAAACCGCAGGAGGGGGGACAGAGTTTTGGAAAGTATTTATTGAGCTGCGCCACTCTACCGCCAAGAAAGGGGCTTTTTTCTACAATGTAGACTTGATAGCCCAGTTCCGCCGCTTCAATGGCAGCTGTAAGGCCTGAAAAGCCGCCACCAACGACGAGGATGGAGTTGGACATCCGTAAATCCTCCCTGCGTTAATATTCTCACACTGATTTTGACACTTGGCATAACATTATGCCCCGTGGCTCAAATCAGCGTGGAAGAAAAAAAGGCGACCCGAAAAGACGGTCACCCCCATAATCGCTGTCTATTGCCCCACTGCCAAAGTGGCAGTGCAAATGCCTTGAGGGGCTTGTAGTTTTAATGGGGATGCCCCCCTTATTAGATAAGGATGGGCATCCCAATATATATCCCGACTAGTCAGGAATGATTTGATAGTACGGCTTTTTGAATAGCTTTGTTTCGCCAGTCTTGGGGTCGTACTTTGAGTTAACGAAGCACTTCCACTTGCCGTCGTCAAGACCCATGTAGTCGGCTCTGTAATAGAAGCCAGGATAACGGGACTCTTCGCGGAAGCGAATGTGTTGCATGTGAAGACGCACTGTCCATAGACGGTGATAGTTTTCCCAGCAGCGTAGTAGTTCGTGAAGGTCACGAGCAGC
>CAYJOP010000079.1:0-9567 GCA_964371835.1 uncultured Desulfovibrionaceae bacterium | reverse complement strand
TAGTTATTATGTTTTTCAGTGTCGACTAATTTAATTCATTTTCAGTGCTGATAAAATGCCATATTTACACTAAAAAAGTATTGAATGTAAGGGTGATACATGGAAAACGAGGGTAAAAATTTGAAAACTATAAAGAGCAATGGAAACTTTTTAAAGTAGCATGAAGGCAAAATTCTTGCACTTAATTTGATTAAATTTGTCAGCGTGTTGCATCCAAGGCAGTAGAATTAGTTGAGACTTTTAAAGTCATAATCAAGCCAAAGGATAAACCATGTTCAAAATCCACATATAAAAGCCTAAAATCCACCAAGACATAAGCTTGCCGCATTCTATTTTTTATTTAGCCAAAAATCAAGAGTGGAGTATAGTAAAGCTGGTGAAATTGGTTTTGTTATGTGGTCATTCATACCATGAGCAAGGCTTATTTCTTTATCTCCAGACATGGCATGTGCAGACATGGCAATAATTGTTAAGTTCTTAAATTTATCAATGTTGCGAATTTTTTTTGCAGCTGTAAGGCCGTCCATAACTGGCATTTGAATGTCCATAAATACAAGGTCATAATTTTTTTTATCGAGCATTTTAATGGCTTCAAGTCCGTTGTTTGCAATGTCTAGAGTGTAACCAACGCTGGTTAAAAGCTCCTCGGCTATGATTTGGTTTATGTCATTATCTTCCACAAGCAAGAGATGAGCCTTGTTGAAAGTGGGTTCTGTGGAGACAGTGTTTGCATTTGCATGGGGTTTATCTTCTGCTAATTGTAGCTTAAATACAGCCGTAAAAGAGAACTTAGACCCCTTGCCCTTGGAGCTTTCAACCCAAATTTTACCTTGCATCATTTCAACAATGCTTTTTGAGATAGTAAGCCCAAGTCCCGTTCCGCCATATTTACGCGTAACTGACGCATCTGCTTGAGTAAAAGCTAAAAAAAGGTTTGAGCTTTGCGCTTTTGTCAAGCCAATGCCAGTGTCGCTAATAATAAAAGTGCAGTGTAGTTCATCTAATTTTTGAACAGTTGCTTCAATGTCTAATGTTATAGAGCCTTGGTTGGTAAACTTAATGGCGTTACCAATAAGATTAATCAAAACTTGTTTTAAGCGAGTGGGGTCGCCTATAATGGTTGTGTTTGAGAATTCACCTTCATTTAGTATGTATTTTAATTTTTTTTCTTCAATTTGAGGAATAAAAAGATCTTCTAATTCTTGGCAAACATCATGTAATTTGAATTGCGTTTCTTCAATTTCAAGTTTTCCAGCTTCTATTTTTGAAAAGTCTAATATATCGTTTATAATACGCAAAAGATTGTTGGCGGAGAGTGCGGTTTTTTCAAGGTAATCTTTTTGAGTAGCATTAAGATTAGTTCTGGATAGGATATGCAATAGTCCCAAGATACCATTCATGGGCGTGCGTATTTCATGGCTCATATTAGCCAAAAACTCACTTTTTGCCTTAGCACTTCGCTCTGCCGCTTGTGTTGCTTTATGAGCTTTTTTAAGGGCAATGTTAATTTCTCTTAAATCTTGCACATAGGATAGAATGGATTTTTCTCCATTAATTGTGGTGCTTATAAGTGTAACGTCACAAGGTATAATTTCGCCTTGTATGGTTTTACTTGTGGCCTTTAGGCGACATTGGCCGCATTCCAGGGCCTTATCAAGCGCATCTCGAATCATTGCTATGGAAGGTCTTCCATCTGGTTGTTTTTCAGGAAATAGCTTATAGAAATTTTGCAAAAAATCTGATTTACTTTTTAGCCCAAATATTTTCCAAGCTGCATCATTACAGTCAACCAGTTTACCGTTTTTATCAAAGGTATTTATGCAAAGAGGAGAGGAGTCAATAACAACCTGAACTCTTGCTTCGGCTTCTTGCAGCTTTTTAATATTAGCCTTTGTATCTCTTAGGTCAAGTATATATGCAATGATAATATCCTTATCATTTACAACAGAACGTATAAGTTTTATGTCAACAGGAATAGGTGTTCCGTTTACATGTTGGGCTGTTACTTCAAAGTTTATTTCACCTTTTTCCCAAACTTCAAGATATTTTTTTCGGGATAGCTCAAATGAATCTTCTCCATTAGGTTGAAGTAAAGGCATCATTTTAATGCTATTTTCAATGGCATCTTGTTTGTCATTGAAGCCAAAAAGCTCAACCATGGTATTGTTGCAATCAATGCGCTTAAATGTGGAGTCCTGAATACTAATGGCTAAAGGTAGACCATTTAACATGGCCTCGGAAAACTCCTCAGCAGCTTGAGCTTTTTGGAGAGATTCTTCTAGTTCACTTAAATCTTTAATGTAGCCAGCAATCATGTATTGGCCATCATGCTCAACACGAGCCAAGCTTACCTCTGTAGGAATGGGCGTTTTATCAAGCTTTTGTCCTATCCAATAAGTTTGAGCGGTGCCATTTTCAAGGCAATCTTGTAATAAACCAAACATACGCTCAAGTGAAACTACGCCATCTGGCTGAAATTCAGGGATTAAATCTAGGAAATTATCAATAAATTCGAAGTCTTCTTGAAGGCCAAATATTTTAGCAATGGCTTTATTGCTGCCAATGAGCTTAAAATCCTTGTCCCAAATAAGTGTTCCCAGTGGGCAAGTGTCTAAAAGTAGTTTAGTATGTTGTTCAGCGGTACGAAGTTTTTTAATGTTTTCATAATGTTTGCGCAGGTCTACCAAATAAGCTTGCATTACAGGCTCGCCATTTTGTTCACCGCGCACAAGAGTTACATCGCAAGGTATGAGCTCGCCCTTAAGGTTCATATGCGTCCAATCAAAACGGCTGTAGCCAATTTCAAAAACTTCTTTCAGTATGGTTTCTATTTTTTCTAAAGAGCGTTCGCCGCTTGGTTGTAATTCAGGGGATAATTTATTAAAATTGTCAAAAAACTCTTGCTCGCTTTCTAGGTCAAACATGTGCAAAGTTTCTCGGCTACATTCCACAAGCTTAAAGTCTTTTGACCAAGTTTGAGTGGCAAGGGGCATGGTATCAAGCAAAAATTGTTTATGCTTTTTTCCAGATTGTATTATGTTTTTGTTGGCAATATCGTCACGCATATCTCGCAAATAGCAAGATATGTGTGGTTTGTTGTTATGGATGCTTTTTAAAAGCGTAACTTCTGTGGGGATAAGCTCACCACTAAGATTTTGATGCAGCCACTCAAAGCGGCATTGGCCTTTTTCAAGAGTGGTACTAATATACATATGCCCAAGTTCAAAAGAAGTTTGGCCATTTGGTTGAAATTTAGGTGAAAATTCACGATGTCGCAATTTGTATTCATCAGGACTTTTTAGGTTAAAAAGAGCAATGTACGCTTGATTACAGTAGACTGCGTTAAGGTTTTCATCCCAGTAGCTAAAACAAATGGGCATGGTATCAATAAATTTTGATGCCAAATGTGGTGGAAGTTCTGCCAGCTGCTCTTTTTCTCTCATATACTCGTTACTCTTACAAAATGTAAATAACAAATGTTTTTAATCATATTGGAAGATAAATCTATTCTAAATGATTAAGTATTGCAAGTTTTTTTGGTAAGATTTTGATCTTGCCAGCATTATAAACATGGTAGTTATTTTTCTTCCTTGTCACGAAGCATTTTTACAGCACAAAATTTACCACACATGGCACATACTTCTTCGTGCTTATGGTTTTCACGTCTTTTTTCAAGTATTGTTTTGTCAAGAGCAGCATTTGCCATGCCTTCCCAATCGAGTGAGCGGCGAGCCAAGTTCATGGCATTTTCTCTTGCCATGGCCTGTGGTTTTTGCATGGCAACTTCTCCTGCATGGGCTGCTACTCTTGCTGCCATAACACCTGCATAAACATCGTTGGCATCAGGCAAAGTCAAATGCTCAGCTGGGGTTAAGTAACATAAAAAATCAACACCAGCCCGCACAGCAATGGCTCCACCAATGGCACCTGCTATATGGTCATAACCTGCTGCACAATCAACTACTAATGGGCCTAATACATATAGAGGGGCATTGTGAGTAAGCTTTTTTATTCCTATGATTTGTGACTCTACCTCATGCATAGGCACATGCCCTGGACCTTCAATCATTGCTTGTACACCACGTTCTTTTGCCCTTAAAATTAAGCGACCAAGGCTTAGCACTTCCTCCCATTGAGCAGCGTCACCAGCATCACAACCAGCACCAGGGCGCAAACCATCGCCCAAGGATAGGGTGACATTATACTCAAGGGCAAGGTCTAAGATGCGGTCAAAGTTTGTAAGTAGAGGATTTTCCTCATTATGTTCAAGCATCCATCTTGCAAGCATTGCTCCACCACGCGAAACTATACCCATACTACGTCCACCTGATTCAGTATGGTTTGTATTGCCCCATTGTGCCCCACGCATGGTAAGTCCACAATGAATTGTCATATAATCAACACCTTGACGAGCTTGTTTTTTAATTTCATCGAGTAGCATTTCCACAGTCATAGAAGCTATAGTTTTGTTGGCATCTAGCAATTTTTGACCAACGGCATAAATGGGCACTGTGCCAATGGGAACTCGGCAAAATTTGATCATATTATTGCGGATAAAATCAAGGTCACCAGAGATAGAAAGGTCCATCAACGTATCAGCACCAGCATCAATTGCTGCTTTCATCTTTGCCCCCTCAGTGGTAGGACAATATGAAAGGGGAGATGTCCCAACGTTTGCATTAATTTTAACACGCGCAGGTTGACCAATTAGGCAAGGTGCAACGATTTTATGAGCAGAATTGCCAAGCAGAACCATTTTTCCTTGCTCGATGGAGCGTCTAACAAGTTCTTCGCTTAGGCCTTCTTGTGTGCAAAGTTTAGGTAGATGATTTTGGGCAAGAGTAGATAAGGCAGTGTTTTTTTGAAAAATTGACATATGGCCTCCAGTAAAAAGTTTAAAAGCCATAGATCAAGGTCGCTTCCCTACGGCAGTATAATCCACATCAGGTTCAAAGGGTTAGGGCTTTTGCCCACTCTCAGCCAAATGGCTCCCCTAGCTGGTCAAACATTATAGAGTTAATAAGGAATTGTAAAGTGAATGTTTTAGAAAAATTTCATGTGAATTATAAAAATTACAGAAGTTTAAAGAAGACGAGGTATTAATGGGTGATTAGTGGTGATAGTTATTAACTTTGTGGTTTAAGGCTAAGCTGAAATAATAGCATAAAAAAGCTAAAATCAGCACAATAGATTTTTAAAAAAGTGTCAGATACAAGAAAGGGAGTATTTTTGTAAGGATAATGGGGTCTTTACCATTATCCTCACAAAAAATACTCCCTAACTAATTATATTTTTTAATAAAATTTTAGTGGGCGCCGCCAACAAGGCCAGTAGCCGCAACGGTTAGTACAATAACCTCAATAACTGCAATGGTTGCCATGAGATTTTCCTTGGTGCGGAAGAAGTCAAGGGCAAGCTGAATGTAACAAAGAATTGTTATGCCAGCAAGTATTGCTATGCCAAGAAAGTTAGCAAAGTCACCAGTTGCGAGCAGGTTAATCCAGCCCCAACCGATGGGTACACTATGTTGTGCATTAAATTCAGCAGCACTTAAATGCCAAGAGGCAACAAGGTTTTCTACAGGTACATGCGCTGGTTTAATGCCCATATCAAACACATACATAATGAAGGTTATAAGCATAACTATAAAGCCAACAACTGAACCCCAGTATAATAAATTTGCGTAGCGTAATTGCGCAGGAGATGCTGCAACGTCTTTATTTTCCATGATATACTCCTTATCCTATGCCCTTGAGCAGAGCTTGTACACCGGCAAAGCCAAGTACGCCAATAACCATGTAGCGAATAAACTTAGGGTTAGCTAAGGATAATAAACGCACACCAATTACAGAACCAGCCATAAGACCAATGATGGAAGGCACAGCAATCATGGGGATAACTGCCCCTTGATTTAAATATACCCAAGCGGCTGATGTGTCAGCAATGGATAGTAGGAATTTAGATGTGCCCACAGAAACTTTTAGTGGAACACCCATAAGCAGGTTAAGCACTGGTATATTTGCCCAGCCAGCGCCTAGTCCAAACATACCTGCCATTAAGCCAATGACGATAAAGAGCAAGATACCGGGTAGGGTGCGATGTGTTTTCCAGCTAATAACTTCGCCAGATGATGGCTCAAGAAAAGCACCATTCATGCCAAGGGCAACGCCGATGGCGTCTTGCTTTTTAACTACAGGAAATACTGAGTTTTTGGAAAGCAATAATAATACAGCAATGCCAAGTATGGTAACGCCTAAGCATATTTGTACAATGTGTGCAGGCAGAGCAAGGCCAATCATGGCACCAGCAATAGAGAATGTTGACGCAACGAGGGCTACTGGCAAGGCTAAACGTAAACTTGCAAGATTAAGCTTTAATAGCCCGGGGCCTGCTGCCAAAGCGCCAGCAAGGGCAACCATTAGACCTGCACCACGCACAAAGTCTAAGTGGAAGGGGAAAAACCCACTAACAAGAGGTACAAATAGTACTCCGCCGCCAACACCAGCTAGCACTGCAATAATGCCAAGTATAAAACAGAAAATCAGTAATGCCAGTGGCCAGTACCACCATTTCATGTCACTGTCGGTGGTAGCTTCAGCAAGAGCTTGAGCTTCTTGAGCGGCAGTGGGTGCAGCTTGAGAATTTGGTGTATCAGAGGCAGCTTCAACTAAAGCTGGCGCTTCTGGTGCAACACTGGGTGCGGTCTCAGCGGCAAGGGCAATACTTGCAAAGCAAAGTATCAAAAGCCCACAAAAAACAAGAATTTTACGGATAGCCATGTATACCCCCTTTTGAATTACAACATAAAAATATTACACAGTTCAAAAAAGAATTTATAGTTTGGGAAAAAAAGCACAATAAGGCATATGCCTAATGTCATATAAAAAATTAGGTGAAACACCTAGCATGGTCACGGTGCAAAATTAAAATATAATGATTATAGTTGAATAAGACCGTGTCGAAGGGCTATTTTAATAAGCTCACTTAGGGAGTTTATGTGAAGTTTGTGAAAAAGGTTATACTTATGACTTTCAATTGTTTTGGGGCTTAAGTGTAGTTTTTGGGCAATGTAGCGAATGGGCATACCTTGAGCAAGTAATAAAAATATTTCACTTTCTCTATTGGACAGTGTGCTTAGATCTTCGTTATGTGGCTTGGCTACACGTTCACGCATAAGGCCAATAAGGTAACCTCCAGGGTCATGTCCGCTTAAAAAAACTTGTCCTTTGCGTACTTTTTGTATGGCTTCAAGTAATGTGCTGGTTGGGTCGCTTTTTACAACATGGCCAGCAATGCCAAGCTGTATAAGGTTTGGCAGGTGGCGTTGGTCTGAGTGGCTAGTATAAATGATTATTTTTACATCTGGTAGTATTTTTTTTAGCCGTTTGACACAGTTTAGGCCGTTGGCGATATCTATTTCCATAATAACAAGTTGCGGTTTGTGTTCTTTGGCAAAGGGCAAAGCTTCATCCGAGCTTTTGGTCATTCCAATGATTTGGATGTCAGGGTAAGGGCTTAAAATACTACGCAAACCTTCCAAAAGTAGTGGATGATTGTCGATGAGCAAGGTGTGGAATTTTTCCATTAAAGTAAGTCCTTATTCATTGAAATGCCAATATATAATGTGAACATGCTAAATTGTAACCAATAAGGTTTCATCTTCAATGCCAACAGGATTTGCCTGCACAATACCATTTATGGGTGTGTCCTTGGATAATTGCAAGCGGCAATTGGCGTAATGTGCGTCAACACCCTTATAAATTTTGCAGCTACTAGCAAGTCCTTTTGGTGGGTTATCTACTACAATATTGAGAGCTTGCATGTTTAATAGTTCATTTAAGAAGCCTAACCTTTGTTCTTGTACAAGCTTGCGCACTCTTGCTGCTCGTTCCAATTTTATGTCATGTGCCACTTGCTTGTCAAAATTTTCTGCCGCAGTGCCTGGGCGCTTGGAGTATGGAAAAACATGAGCATAGTTTAACTTGAGTTCTTTAATAATATCAAGTGTGTCTTGAACGTCGACTTCATTTTCACTAGGAAAGCCCATAAGTATATCTGCGCCAAGGCCAAGCATGGGCCAAGTTTTGCGTAGTTCAGCTATGGAATGTATTAAATGATCAACTTTATAATGCCCGCGTCCCATGGCCTTTAATACACTAGGGCTTCCATGCTGTAAGGATAGATGTAAATGTGGACAGAGCAGACGTGAATTTTGTAAAATATCAAGGGCTTTTGGTGTTATTTGACTGGGTTCAAGGGAAGAAATTCGAAAACGAGCAGCATGTGCATATTTTGGTGCAAGTTCTGCCTCCAAAAATTCCAGTAGCTCCCAAAAATCCTTGGGTTCATTGTGGGACAAGTCACGCCCATAATGATGTAAATTAATGCCAGAAAGCAAAATTTCACAAAATCCATTTTTCAAAAGAGTTTTTGCTTCTGCCAAAATTTCAGCAGAACTACGGCTTATGCTTGGCCCTCGAACAAGGGGAACAATGCAATAAGTGCAGCGATGCGAGCAACCGTCTTGTACCTTAATAATGGGTCTGGTTCGCCTAAAAGAATTGATACCAAAACCGCTTGTGCCAAAGGGTTTTGCTGTGGCGTCCACTGCTATGTGATGGGGGTAAGTTTCACTTTGCCACTGCCAAGGGCCTGCCATGAGTAAAGCTTTGGCCCTTGGAGGGATTAAAATATCGAAATAATTTTCCTGCTCACATAAATCCTTAGCCACAAGCAGGGCTGCACAGCCTGTTAAAATGCGTATGGACTTAGGATGATTGCGAGTAATTGAATAAAGGGCACTTCTGGTATCACGCTCACCCTTGGCGGTGATAGCACAAGAATTAACAAGTGCTATTTGCGGCTCTTGGTCATTTTTAACTTCAATTCCACCAAGAGCTTGCCAAGCCTCGGCGATGGATTCACTTTCGTATTGATTAACCTTACAACCAAGGGTAGTTATAGAAAAAGTCCACGCTGATTTAGCATTCATGGGCACTATGCCGACGTGCGATTACTGCCATGAAATTTTATTGAGATAATTTCATATGTTACACGCCCACGAGGGATGTCAATGCTTACTTCGTCGCCTTCTTCCTTGCCAATTAGGGCAAGTCCCACAGGGGAAAGAACAGAAATTGAGCCATTATTAAAGTCAGCCTCGTCTGGTCCAAGCAGGGTAAAGTGCTTTACTTCCTCTGTGTCCACGTCTTCAACTTCGACAGTTGCTCCAAAGATGACCTTGTCACCACCAAGAGTGTCAAGATCAATAACTTGAAATTGACCCATGCGTGACTCAATATAAGTAATTCGAGCCTCGTTCATGCCTTGGCGTTCGCGTGCGGCATCATAGCCAGCGTTTTCTTTTAGGTCGCCTTCTTCTCTTGCTTCCTTTATAGCTTGGATGATGGCAGGGCGATCAGCTTTTAAGCGCACAAGCTCTGCTTCAAGCTGTACAAAACCTTGTTGTGAAATTGGTATACTCATAAAAAAACCTTCTTATTGTAAAAAAGAAATACGCCCCGCTGGTGGCGGTGCGTATAGATTAATTTGTAATGTGAATTTAAT
>CAYJOP010000078.1:3618-9810 GCA_964371835.1 uncultured Desulfovibrionaceae bacterium | reverse complement strand
ATGCAAATTTACTGCAAAAGCACAAAAATAGAACTAAAAAATAATTGTGCAGGACACTTATTATAAAACTCCGCACAATTCATTGTGTGGAGTCTTTTGGAGCGTTGACGATAGTCAATGCGACCTAAAATCAAGAATAGGCGGAGCTTTGCTTCGCCGTTAAGTGATTGATTTTTTGTGCCTTTGTCCTGCACAAGTGCATTTTCAAATAAATGCAAATTTACTGCAAAAGCACAAAAATAGAACTAAAAAATAATTGTGCAAGCCACAAAAAAAGCCTGCGGTCTAACCACAAGCTTTTTTTATTTATTATTACAATATAATTTTATGCCATATCTTCTGTAAGCACCATATTTCTTGCAGCACCAGTTTCATCCAGTCTGCGCACAGACGTATTTGTTGGCGCATTTAGCAAAGCTTCTGGATTTTCAAGGCCCATTTTGACAACATCGCCAAGAGTTTTAGCAAAATCATCCAAGGTTTGCTTATTTTCAGTTTCTGTAGGTTCAATCATTAAGCATTCTGGCACAATTAACGGAAAATACACAGTTGGAGCATGATAGCCTTGGTCCAAAAGGCCCTTGGCAACATCAAGTGCACGCACACCTTCTGGAGTTGAAGCCACAAATTCATGAGCGCAAATGCGAGAATATGGCACATCCAAGAAACTTTCCACCAATTTTTTAAGATAGTTAGCATTAAGAACTGCATGTTCAGATGCTCGTCTTAAACCCTCACCACCAAGGCGCAGCACATAGGCATAAGCTTTTATAAGCACACCAAAGCTACCATAGAAAGGAGCTATATAACCAATTGATTTAGGATAGTTATAATCAAGAGAAAACACGCCATCGGCACTCTTTTTAACTCTTGAAATGGGCATATATGGAGTTAGGCGAGCAGAAACACCCACAGGACCAGCACCAGGACCACCGCCGCCATGCGGTGTGCCAAGTGTTTTGTGCACATTCCAGTGCACAACGTCAAAGCCCACATCGCCCACACGCATCTTACCCATAATGGCATTCATATTGGCACCATCATAATATAAAAGTGCATCAACACGACGTAATTTTTCTACAATTGCTGGCAAATGTGTTTCAAAAAGACCCAAGGTATTGGGGCAAGTCATCATCACAGCTGCAACATCATCGGTGAGTGCAGCTTCCAAAGCCTCAGGATCAATCATGCCATCACGAGATTCAATATTTACAACCTCATAACCTGCAAGTACAGCAGACGCAGGGTTAGTACCATGGGCAGAGTCAGGGCAAATAACCTTGGTTTTTTTATTACCCTTGTCATGATGATAAGCGGCAATGAGCATAGCTCCCGTAAATTCGCCATGCGCACCAGCCATAGGTTGCAGGGTGTATGAGTCCATACCAGTAATTTCACAAAGTAATTTTTCAAACTCCCAAATGCACTCAAGAGCACCTTGAGTATAGCTTTGACCAGCTTCAAATTGTGCTAGTGCTGGGTGCAAATTAGCAAATCCTGGCATGCTTGCAACAGCCTCAGTGAACTTTGGATTATACTTCATGGTGCAAGAGCCAAGAGGATAAAAGTTGCCATCTACCCCAAAGTTAAGTTTGGATAAAAGCGTAAAGTGGCGCACCACATCAAGCTCAGAAAGCTCTGGCAAGTTTAAGGCAGATTTGCGCAAAAGATCTTTTGGTAACATGTCCGCGGCTTTACTCTTAGGCTCACTTGGCAACCAACCAACACGACCAGAAACGGATTTTTCATATAGAGTCTTCATTAGATTAATCCTTTGACTTTGTTAATGGTGGCATCAATATGCTCCTGAGTGGTTTTTTCAGTGCAAGCCACAAGAAGCGCATTCTCCATGCCATCATAATAACGACTTAGCGGGAAGCCAATGGCAATGCCTTCAGCAAGCATTTTTTCAACTAATGGGGCTACTGGCACTGGGAGTTTCAAAGCAAACTCATTGCCATATGGTGCATCATTCAAAAGACTTACGCCATTTAATGATGTCCATTGTTTGGCAGCATAGCGAGCACTTTCCATACCCAAAAGAGCCACTCGAGATAAACCTTCTGGCCCAAGTAATGACATATACATAAGACTACGCAAAGCACAAAGCGATTGGTTTGAGCAAATATTAGACGTTGCTTTGGCGCGGCGTATATGTTGCTCTCTTGCTTGCAAGGTAAGCACATAGCCCCTCTTACCGTCAACATCCTTAGTGCGCCCAGCAATACGACCTGGGAATTGGCGAATGAACTCCTTGCGGCAAGTCATAATCCCAAGGTATGGGCCACCAAAAGAAAGTGGCATACCAAGCGCTTGACCATCAGCAACGGCAACATCAGCACCCATTTCGCCAGCGGTTTTCATAACTGCTTGCATCACAGGATACACAGAAATAACTGACAGCACCTTCATGCTCTTAGCATGGGCAAAAAGATCGCTAAAGTCTTCAATGGCGCCAAAAAAATTTGGATTTTGCACCAATATTGCTGCGCAATCTGTTGTTATGGCGGCCTTTAATGCATCAAGGTCAGGGCGACCATTTTTATGCTTAACCTCCACCAACTCCACATCAAGATAAGCGCAATAATCCTTCATCATACGTCGCCAAATGGGGTTAATCCCCTCATCATAAACCATTTTTTTGCGCTTGGTTTGACGAGCTGCCATCAACATGGATTCAAAAAGGGCTGAGCCACCATCATAAACGGAAGCATTGGCACAATCCATATTAAATAGGCGTGTTACGGCTGTTTGATATTCAAAAATGGCCTGTAAAGTCCCTTGTGAGGACTCAGGCTGATATGGTGTATATGAAGTATAAAATTCACTGCGAGAACTTAATGCATCAACGGCCTTTGGCACAACATGGTCATAAAAACCAGCTCCCAAAAAGCTAATTACATCTTTAGCGTTTTTGCTAGCTAATTTTTCAAAATAACCACAAACGTCCATTTCACTTTGACCTTTGGGCATATTATATGATTTTGGTTGCAAATCTGGTGTGATGTCTGCAAACAGATCATCCATTGTTTTTACACCAATGCGTGCAAGCATTTCTTCAACTTCGGCCTGTGTATGCGGAATAAAAGGCATAAATAATCCTCTATTTAAAGTGATTTAAAAATTAGACCTGCTAATCCTGTTAAAAACATTAACCCTGCTCGGCACAAAAAGCTTCATAGCCAGCTGCATCCAACAAACCTTCAGGCTTGGAAGAAAGCTTCACACGCAACATCCAAGCGTCAGTATATGGAGAATTATTAACAACTTCTGGTGCATTATTAATGTCTTCATTGACAGCAATAACTTCACCATTCACAGGTGAATACAATTCACTAGCAGCCTTTACTGACTCAATGGAGCCAAACTCATCGCCAGCAGTCAAAACAGTACCCACAGCTGGCAAATCCACATAAGTTATATCACCAAGAGCATCTTGTGCAAAATGAGTAATTCCAAGAACAGCCTCATCACCTTCAATGCGTACCCATTCATGGGTCTTATCATATAATAAATCGCTTGGGTTAGACATGATATTCCTCCAAATAATTGATTTTAAAGTTATGAAAGTTTAATTCTAGCTGTGCCATCTTTATAAAATGGCACTTCCACAGCTTGAGCTGGCAAGGATGCCTTGGCAGCTTTAACAATAAATTCTTTATTTTCAGCATATTTTGCATCAGCCCAAGCCAATGCAATTACATAGCCTAGCGTTGGCGCAAATGAACCACTAGTCACAATGCCCACATCTTCACCGCTTGGTAAAGCTAAAATGTCACCGTGACGGGCGGACCTTCTGCCCTCAATGCGCAAGGCCAACAACTTTTGACGCACCTCACCCACATACTCATGGCCAACATAAGCTGCTGTGCTGGTTAGCATTTTACCCATACCAGCCTCTGTTGGATTGTGCTTGTCATCAAGGTCATGACCATAAAGCGGAAGACCAGCCTCAAGGCGTAATGTGTCCCTTGCCCCAAGACCAGCAGGCTTAACTCTTTCATCTTGCAAAAGGTTTTCCCAAAGGCCTAAAGCATTTTGCCAAGGCAAATATAATTCATATCCAAGCTCACCAGTATAACCTGTACGGCTAACTAAGATATCATGACCAAGATATTTATGATTTTCAAAAGAAAAATAAGCCAAGTGTGTAAAACTTTCACCAAAAAGTGCCTCTAGTACTTCCAGTGAACGTGGACCTTGCAAGTCTATCTTTGCAACATCAGAAGAAATGTCTACTAACTCCACATTACTTGGCATACGTCCTTTTAAAACTGCAAAGTCACTGGCGGTGCAAGCACCATTTACAACCAACATAAACTCATCATCGCCCATACGATAAACAATAAGGTCATCTAATATGTTACCCTTATCATTTAATAAAAAACCATAACGACACTTGCCTGTTTTCAAGGTATCCAAATTATGAGTCACAGCCTTGGACAAAGCCTCAGCAGCACCTGGTCCTTTTAAGGTAAATTCACCCATATGACATATGTCAAAAATAGATGCATTTTTACGAGTGTGCTCATGCTCAGCTAAAATACCAGAATATTGAATGGGCATATCCCATCCTGCAAAATCAGCCATCTTTGCACCATTATCATGATGCCACTGACTAAGAGGGGTTTTAAGCATAGTACTAACATGCCTCCCAAAAATTTTTTTATAAACTCAAAATAACCAACGGAAGACATATCACTTATTACAAGCAGACACAAGACCAATGTAGGGTATAAATTTCCAATAAAAACATACAAAAACCACTGTAATGACTATATATTACAAAAAAATCCTCGCATGACTGCTTCATCACAACCTGAAAAATATTTCTTAAAATCTACATCACATAAAGCTTTTTCCAAACACTCGCTTGTATATGCTACATTTATAAATAATTTTTCAAGTTGCTCTACACTATCTTCCGCAAAAAAATCACCAAAAATTTTAATTCCAATAATAAAACCAGACCTAACATCCAAGTGAACTTCCACAAGACCCCAAGCAAAACGCTCTCGCCTAGTCTCTGTAAAAGGTGGTGAGGCCCCATAATTCCAAGCATTTGTTGCATACTTTTGAGCAGAAACCTTACTCGCCTCAGCCAAAACATGTGGCTCAAGCTTAGTGATTTCTCTTGCACAAACCTCCATTAACCTTGACTTTACAACTTCCATTCCCACACCTTCTGGCAAAAATTCAGACAAATTCGCCACACGACTACGAATGGACTCAACACCCTTAGATAAATACTTATCTGGAGCACCAGTTAGCACAGCACCAAGCATATCAAGGTCAAGGTCCACAAGCAAAGTGCCATGATGCAAAACCCTTCGCACTCCCTGAACACCTTGTCCTCCTCGCCTTAACTGCGCACTGCCAGAAAACTTTCGCCCAGCACATGTTATGTCATTACGACTACTAAACTCAGCCTTCACTCCAAGTGCTTTTAACGCATCCAAAATTGGCTGCAAAAAAACACCAAAATCTATGGAACTACCCTCTCCATCGCGTAAAGGTCGCAAAAAAGAAAAATTAACATTGCCAAGATCATGATAAACAGCACCACCACCAGTCATACGCCTAACCACAGGCAAATTATAACGCTTAACCAAATCCTGATTGATTTCTTGCAAAGCATTTTGATGCCTACCCACAATTATAGAAGGCGCATTATGCCATAACAAAAAATATCCCTCATCACCAGCTGCCAAACTATTAAATAAATAATCCTCCAAAGCCAAATTTATGGCAGCATCAGTACTTTCAACATATACACCTAACATAACATCCCTTTTAAAATTTTTTTTTATTTTTAATTTTGCTTTGCTCTCTATTTGTGTAAGGCTCACTCTTCGCCTAACAAAAACGGCTTCGCCGCCCTTTGGATAGGCCTTCAAAAAACTTTAACGCCATCCCCTTCGGGGATGGAAAATTTACACAATTTATTTTTCATTACACGAACCGCAAATTACAGCATTAAACTACTAGAAAGATTAGCTTACTCAATTTATTTTTTATAAAAAATAATTTTTCATATTTTAGCAAGACTATACAAACTGACATTAACACGCAAGTGGGCATACACTAGCTAAACTCATTTTACAGCATATTAACGCGTTTTGAAAGGAGAGGGGTGGGGTTTGGAGGGGAGAGGAAAACTTTTTGGTGCTAGCAAAAGTTTCCCTCTCCCCT
>CAYJOP010000078.1:0-3608 GCA_964371835.1 uncultured Desulfovibrionaceae bacterium | reverse complement strand
GGGGGGGGGGGGGGGCGGGCGCGTTCTGTTTTTTTTTTTTTTTATTACCCACCCCCCCCCCCCCCCCCCCCCCCCCCCCCAAAATAAACAAAAAAGGGAGACCCAATGGGCCTCCCTTTTAATTTTAAGCTAGAATTGCTTACATGGTTGAGCCAGAAGCAGCACGCTGCATCTTAACTTCAACTTTTTCAGTAAGACCTTCATAGTATTCACGAAGAATAACAAGAACTTCGTCACGACCGAAGTGATCTGGAATTTCAGCACCTTCGGAAAGCATTTTGCGAAGTTTAGTACCAGAAAGGATAACGCGGTCATCTTTTCCGTGTGGGCATGTACGCATGGAGGCCATGCCGTCGCACTTCTTACAATAGAAGGTCCAGTCGATGTTTAAGTTCATGCACTGAAGGTTTTTGCCTTCATCAGCATTCTTAGGCATCTTTAAGAAGATGTCTTGAGCTTCAAACATACCGTAGAAGTCACCAACGCCAGCATGGTCACGACCAACAAGCAAGTTGTTGATGCCGTAGTTTTGGCGGAAGGTTGCGTGCAATAGAGCTTCACGAGGACCTGCATAACGCATGTCAAGAGGGTAACCAGCTTGAATTACATGGTCTTTTACGAAGTAATGTTCAACTAAAGTGTCGATACACTTTACGCGAACTTCAGCAGGAATATCACCAGGCTTTAAAGCACCAACTAGTGAGTGGATAACTACGCCATCGCAAATTTCTACGCCGATTTTGGCAAGATATTCGTGTGAACGGTGCATTGGGTTACGAAGCTGTAATGCAGCAACCTTACCCCATTTGCGCTCGTCCATTCTGGAACGAAGTTCAGCAGGAGTTAGGTATACGCCTTTGAACTTCTCAGGGAAATCGCCTTGAGAAAGAACTTTTACAGAACCAGCAAGGTTAAACTCTTTTTGAGCCATAACCATTTGAACACCTGGGTGATCTTCTAAAGCCACTTCCCAGAATTTTTCAGAATCTGGACCTTCGCCCTTAAATACGAGTTCGCACTCCCATTTTTTGTCGGCTTCACTCATTGCGTAGCACTCGTCTACTTTCAAAGTAGCCATAACTTCACCCTTGCGAACCAAGGTAACTTCGTCACCAGCTTTTAAGCCAGCAGCGTCGTCAGCAGAAATGTCAAGAGTAACAGGTACAGGCCAGAAAGTACCATCAGAAAGTGTCATTTTTTCAACAACACTTTTCCAGTCGGTTTTGTTCATGAAGCCTTTTAGCGGAGAAAAGCCGCCAATACCCATCATAATGAGGTCAGCTTGAGCACGAGAAGAAATTTCAATTTGTTTTAAGCCGGCGGCTTTGCTTTTTTCAGCCTCAAGAGCTGAGCCTTCAAGTAGGCAACATACAAGACCTTTACCGCCATGTGGTGGAACCAATCTGGACATCGTGGATAACCTCCAAAGGTTTTTTGTTTATTGAATTTATAAAGACACACTTTTTACAGATAAGGTATGTCTCTTCCATGTGTAAATCCATTTTGTGAAAAATCTAACAAAATGTCAAGACAAAAAATAAATATAATCGTATAATAAATTTTGTCATTATTTACATACCATTAAACACTATGTAACAAATCAGGATTCTACTATACCATAAAAAAAATAAATGGGAAACATTTTTTTGCGACTTTTTGAATTTAGTTATATTGCCAAGTTTTGCAAGCCTCAATCAGGACCTTTATTCTGTTGATTTAGTAGACATACATGCTTTATGCGCACAAATTTAATACTGACTAGCTAGTCGACACTAAAAACATGTAAATAACATGAAACAAGCGATTTTTATTCTTAAAATATGAATAAAACTGCTTTTATACTTGTCGCTGAAGATGGGATAAACATTCGAAATTGCAAATTAAATATGATAACTATATGAAAAAATAGTTAAAACCAAATAGAACAAGTGAGGTATTTGGTAAAATGGGAATGGTTTATTAGTGGCGACTAATATATTCGCCAAGTCTTTGCATGGCAATTTTTAAATTTTCCATGGAATTTGCATATGATAAGCGCAAATAGCCTTCCGTTTGTGAACCAAATTCACTACCAGGTGTCACCCCAATATGCGCTTTTTCTAAAATGTCATAGGCTAATTTTACTGATGAACCACCAAATTTTTCTGCTAAATGCCTTGCATTTATAAGAACATAGAAAGCTCCACTTGGTTCCACAGGTATGCTAAACCCAATT
The DNA here is from genome assembly GCA_964371835.1 of uncultured Desulfovibrionaceae bacterium. Lineage (GTDB taxonomy): Bacteria > Desulfobacterota > Desulfovibrionia > Desulfovibrionales > Desulfovibrionaceae > CAYJAD01. The sequence goes on along the minus strand of CAYJOP010000078.1, from coordinate 1,393 downwards.
TCACGCAAGGCTTTTAATAAATACAGTCGGCGCTCGTTATAAATATCACGCATGGCCTCCACTTCACTTTCCACAAACTCCAAAGCATGCACGCCTGCAAATTGTGTTACGGTATTGGTGGACAAAAAGAAATTTTGCATAAGAGCCACCAACGTTTTAACATAGGCTTTTGGAACAATGGCATAGCCAAGCCTCCAGCCTGTCATGGCATAGGCTTTCGACAAACCATTTAACACTATGGCATCTTCTGTATATTCTAAAATGCTGTGTTCTTCACCTGCATAGGTTAAACCGTGATATATTTCATCTGATATGATAAGAGGACGAATGTTATTATTCTTTTTTGCAAAATCATCACGAATTTTAACAAGGGCAGCCATGTGCGCCCCGTCCATGACAATGCCAGTGGGATTGGTGGGAGAATTGATTAAGAAGGCCTTGGTCTTGGCATTTAAAGCCTTACTAACATCATCTAAACGAAATTGAAAACCCTCTTGCTCATGAGTTAAAACTTCACGCACAACCCCACCTGAATAACGCACAAAATTACCATAACAAGCATAGGATGGGTTTGAAACTATGACCTCATCGCCTTTGTCAAGCAAAGCACCAAAAAGCATGAACATAGCCGGAGAACTACCTGGAAAAACAAGCACTTGTTCGTGCTCAATGCTCACGCCATATTGTTTTTTATAATGCTTAACCACGGCCTTTTGTAGTGGCAAAATTCCTTGTGAAGCTGTGTAATGAGTTTGGCCCTCATTTAATGCTTTGTGCCCTGCTTCCACAATGGGCGCTGGGGTATCAAAATCAGGCTCACCAATTTGTAAATGTATAATATCAAGGCCTTCTGCCTGCATAGCTTGTGCCTTGGCCAAAATATCCATGACCAAGAACGGTGTTACACTAGAACAACGTGAAGCAAGCGATGGTAGTGACATATTATTCTCCTAGGTAGTGTCGACATGGGTGCCTTTTCGGTTATCTCTGCGTCAGATTTCGTGTGCCTTTTCGGTCAAGTAGAAGAAGATTACACTCCCTCAAGGCACACTCATCTTCCTTGATATAACACGAAAATACATCTCATGTAGACACTACCTAAATAGTTCAAAAAAATAAATCCAAAAAGCGTTCAAACTAACCCAACTCAAGCTGAGGCTCAAAAAGAAAAAACTAAACAAAAAAAAGCGTTCAAAAATGGTAAGATGCAAGGCAGCAAAATATTTTTTGAGGGGAGTTGGGTCTTCCCCCATCGACCCGATAAAAATGTTTCGCTAACGCCGCAAATTACTATTTTTCAACGCTTTTTACGTTCTATAGTCGGCATTGCAGCTAACATAGTCATGCGACAAATCAGAAGCAAGCAACACATACTCACCAGAACCCTTGCCCA
>CAYJOP010000077.1:0-10070 GCA_964371835.1 uncultured Desulfovibrionaceae bacterium | reverse complement strand
TAATATGTAAGGAAAAATACCTTGAAAACATTAGGATTACTAGGTGGCATGAGCTTTGAAAGCACCATAACCTATTACAAAATTGTCAATGAAGTAGTGAAAGAAAAACTTGGTGGGCTACATTCTGCAAAAATATTATTATATAGCGTAGATTTTGCAGAAATTGAACAATGCCAAGCTCAAGGGAATTGGGACAAAAGTGCAGAAATTCTTAGCAAAGCCGCCCAAAATCTTGAAAAAGCTGGTGCAGACATACTCATAATCTGCACAAATACCATGCACAAAGTAGCTCCTCAAATTCAAGCTAGCATCTCCATTCCCCAATTACACATTGCTACGGCCACTGCAAAATCCTTACAGCAAAACAATGTTAAAAAGGCGGCTCTACTTGGAACAAAGTACACAATGGAAGAGGATTTTCTTAAAAAAATCCTTCAAGATGCTGGAATTGATATTCTTATTCCAAATTCCACTGATAGGGCAATTATTAATAACATTATTTTTAATGAACTCTGCCTAGGTAAAATATTGCCAAGTTCAAAACAGGCCTATATAGATATTATTAAGAAATTAGAGGCACAGGGAGCGCAAGGTATTATACTTGGTTGTACTGAAATTGGGCTACTTATACAGCAAGAAAATGTACATATTCCGCTTTTTGATACTACAGAAATTCACGCAAAAGCCGCCGCTATGCTGGCTTTGGAGTAATCAGCTAAATTGTATAGAATGATAAAGGCATGGATTCCCACACCGAATATCTGTAACATTCGTTTTACTCGTGTAACATCTATACGGTTCGGAATGACAGGTTGTAGTTTTTTGTTAAAATAGTGAGCTGTATTCTATGCGAAGTTTATTGGCCCACCTTCTTCGCTCTAAGGCCCACTAACGTGGGCGACGACTCCGTCATTTATCCGCTCCTTCGGTAAGGAAGTAATTATTAAAGATGGGTTTAAGTTAAGCGTAGACTTAGTTATGCAGTGAACTTTATCCTCAGATAAAAGTTTTTAAGGGATGGGGGTTTGGGAGAAGGAAAATTTTTTACAAAAATTTCCCTTCTCCCAAAAAAGTATAACAACTAAATGGCGGCACGAGAAGTGGACATGGAGTACACTTCGTGTGGGTCAAGAATAAGGATAACAGAACCATCTCCCATGATGGTTGCGCCAGATATGCCTTTTAAGTCACCAAGATATGAGCCTAGTGGTTTAATAACTACTTCTTGCCGTTCAAGCAATCTATCCACTACTACACCTAGCCTGCGATCGTTATCGTGTATGACAACTATAGAGAGGACATCTGGTTCAACATCTGGCTTTGGCAAGTTAAGTAACTCAGAAAGTTCGATAATACCTAGAACTTCACCACGCAAGGTAACGGCTTTTCTTCCTTTTATATCTGTTAACAGTTCGGCTTCAATTTTAGTAGTTTCAGATACTGCATCTAGAGGTATGGCGAACATTTCGTCAGCTACATTAACCATGAGTGCATCGATAATTGCTAGAGTCAAGGGTAGCAGCAGAGTAAAGCGTGTACCTTTACCAATCTCTGAGGATATGTTCACGCTACCTTTAAGATTTTTAATATTGGTGCGCACAACGTCCATGCCAACGCCACGTCCAGAGATATCAGTAATAGTTTCGGCTGAGGAGAAGCCTGGGGCAAATATTAGTTCCATGGCTTCGCGGTCATCGAGTTGTTTTGCGTCTTCGGCATTTATGATGCCTTTTCTGATTGCAACTTCGCGCATTTTTTCAGGATCTATACCTTTTCCGTCGTCTTCGATTTCGATGGCAACGGAGTTTCCTTTATGGTAGGCACGAAGGGTCACACGACCTTTGATTGGTTTTTCGGCAGCTATGCGATCTTCTTGAGATTCTATGCCGTGGTCAACGGAGTTTCTGATAAGGTGAACTAATGGGTCGCCGATAACTTCAACAACACTTTTATCAAGTTCAGTTTCCTCACCTTCCATTACTAGGTCAACTTCCTTGCCACTTTTGCGTGACAGATCTCGCACCAAGCGTGGGAAGCGAGAAAATACAGATGCTACTGGAACCATGCGTACTTTCATGATGGTATCTTGCAAATCATCAGAGATACGGGCCATGGCGTAGGTTGTTTCAGAAAGACTTTGAGCAACGTGAGAAATATCCACTTGACTGCTTTCGTCTTCTAATGAACGTGCGATTAGAGTGTATCTATTTCTATTAATAATAAGTTCGCCAATTAAATTCATAAGATGGTCAAGTTTTTCGTGATCAACGCGTATGGTTGATGAAGTAGGTTTTTGAGTATCTTGAGCTTGTGTTGGCTTGGTTGCTGCTGTTGGCTTGGTTGCTGGTGCAGTTGAAGATTTTACCATTTCAGCGGCGGCTGATTTTTTGGCAAGTTCTAGTGCTTCCTTACCACTTACATTTGAAGGTGCAGCTGGAGTTGGCTCAACAGGCGAAGGAATTGGAGTTGCAACTTCAACCACAGGTTCAGGCTTTGGCTCATCTTTTGGAGCTTCTGGCTCAGTTTTTTCAACAGGTACAGCTTCGCTTTCGGGGTTATTAGGTTCAGCTTGTGGAGTTTCTGTCCCAACATTAGCTGCATCAATCATTTCTTTTATTATATCAACTTCCTGAGAAAGCATATCTAGCACTAGACCAAAATCCATATCGGATTTGCGTGCAGAATCAACAATTCCTGCAGTGCGCTCTGCATACAACTTAATTTCTGGTAATTTTATGAAATTACAAGCATTTTTAATTGCTACCAGAGAGCGATAAATGGCATCAGTGGAGGGTTTGTGTCCGCCATCACCCTTTAGGGTTTCCATGGCAGCTGAAATAATTTCCATTTGTTGGCTTACAGTTTGTCTAAACATAACAGCGTCATCTTCGCCTGTGCCCACTGGAATTATAACTGGAGTAACAACTTCTGTTGTATTGTTGTCAATAGCTTCTTGTTCTGGTTTATTTTCTGACTCATCTTGAGTTTGTGTGCTATCGCTTTGTGAGGCAACCTCATACATGCTGCGAGGCAGCATGACAGTACCTCCGGCTAATGCTTCTCTCAGTTGGTGCAGAACTTCTGTGGTGTCTGGAGGTTCGACTGTACCGTTGACGGCATCAATATTATGGACAAGAACTTCCATAACATCCACCACAAATAGTAATAAATCTATAATTTCATGCCCAATAGCCATTTCGCCTTTACGAATATTATTGAGCAATGTTTCTGCCTCGTGGGTAAGGCCATTTAAATCTTGATAGCCTATGATGCCACTATTTCCCTTTAAGTTATGGAAAAAGCGAAACAAATCATTAATTAATTCTTCTTGCCCTTCAGGTTTGCCCTCAAGATGCAAAAGTCCAGCGTTAAGACTTTCTACAATTTCTACTGATTCATCAATAAAATCTTTAAGGTGTCCTTCACCGAAGGCTGTGAGTTTATATTCAGGAACGCACGGTAGGGCGCTTAACCATTCTTTTGGTGTTATATTAATCTTTACAAGTTCTTCGTGGTCGGGCTTGTTAGCATTTGTTGTCACTTCAACGGAGATGGAAACTTCAACTTGAGTTTGATTTTCTGTTGTGTTTTCTGTTGCTACATCAATCTGCTCTGTAGCTAAATTTTCTTCAGGGATAGGATTTTCTTCAACACTTGAATTTTCTATTGAGGTAGAAGGTTCAGATGCTAGCTCACCTTTATTTTCCATGAGCACATCTATTTCAGAGATAATTTCTTCAATGGGTATGCCTTCGTCGCTATTATGTTGCTCTAAATTATCAAGCATTTGACGCAAGGCATCTGTGGATGTTAAAATAACGTCCATAATACCAGAGGTGACAACCATACTAGCATTGCGTAATTCATCTAGTATATTTTCACATTTATGGGCCAATTGGTTTATTCGGTTAAGACCAAGAAAACCAGACGCACCTTTTAATGAGTGCATGGGGCGAAAAATTTCATTAAGCAAGCCCAAATTATCTGGAGTTTTTTCAAGCTCTAACAAATTTGGCTCGATAGTCTCAAGATGCTCGCGTGCTTCAATTATAAAATCCGTAAATAACTCAGCATCCATAAAGTCTTGGCTCATAACATACCCTTAAGTGTAAAAGTTACACGACTATAAATTAAGTACATATTATGAATATCGGCTATCCGAGCAACATCTTTATATTTCGAACCATTTTTTCTGGTTGTGCTGGTTTTACCATGTAAAGGTTTGCTCCAAAGCTCATTCCAGCTTGAATATCCTTCTCCTGCCCTTCTGTGGACAGAACAATAATTGGAATATCTTGATAGGCATCTTGCTCTCGTAACGTTTTGATGAATGTAAATCCATCCATACGAGGCATGTTCACATCGGAAATAATTAAGTCTATATCCCCATTATTATACAGTTTTTCAAGACCATCAAGGCCATCTTCTGCGGTTGTAACCTTAAAACCTTCTGACTTCATAACAAAGGCCAACAAATTACGAATGGTCTTTGAATCGTCAACAACTAAGATGTGTTTACTCATATCATATCCTCATATTTAAAATTAAATATTTTTTATTACTTATGTACCGTTAAATTACATAGTCCACAATTTTATCTATAGAAACAATGCCGTATATTTTATCTTCATAGTCAAGAATACCACTAAGAAATTCAGCGCTTGCTCCAATTTGGGCTTCTACATTCCAAGAAACTTTACTTGCACTTACAGTGTGCATATTATGTATTTTATCAACAATAATACCAAGTTGAATGCCTTTACGTTGGCAAATAATAATTAAATTCTCCTCACCTATATTACCATAACTTGTACAAAGAATTTGCTCCATATGTATAAGTGGAGTCACACGCCCACGCAAATTAATAATACCAGACATATATTCAGGTGTTAGTGGTAAGCGCATGGGTTGAATGAAATTTACAACTTCTTGTACAGCTTCAATGGGTATTGTGTATAGCTGTTCCTGAACAAAAAAGAAAATCATTTGTAAATCTTCACGTTCTTTTAGCTCTTCTTCAAGTGGTGGAATTTCAGGTATTACAATTTCGCCAGTTTCGCAATACTCAATGCCAAGTTCACTGGCACCTGCAGCACCAACATATTTTTTCAAAAAAGACTGTTCTGCTGCAGTAAGAGCGTTATTTTCTCCTGCATTAGGTAGACCGAAGTCTTGATCTTCAAAGTATTGTTCAGGTGTTTTTACCATAATGTTAGCACTTCTTCGCACAAAGCATCATAAGCTACAGCTCCTCGAGCATCTGGTGCAATACTATAAATGGATGTTCCAAGGGCACTTGCCTCGCGAAAGCGAGTGTCCACACCAATGACTGTCTCAAACATGGAATCCCCCATTTTACGCTTCAACAACTCTAATACCCGAGTACACGCCCTTGCCCTTTTGTCATACATAGTGGGCAAAGTTTTATATCGTACTGGCTCTGATAAAACTTTATTTAGCGTGCGTATGGTATCAAACAACAACTTTAAACCATGCAACGCTAAAAAATCTGTCTGAATTGGAATAATTAACAAGTCCGACGCAACCAGAGCATTTACAAGCAAAATCCCCACATGCGGTGGGCAATCAAGCAATATAAAATCATACTTGTCCTTAACTGGTAAAATTGCCTCACTAAGGACCATTCCCTTACCTTTGCGGTCAACTAAATCAAGCTCAAGCTCTGACAGTCTAATGCTTCCAGCCGCAAAGTGTAAATTTTCAACTCCAATGGACTTGGCAAGTCTTTCCCAAATGGAGTCCCAGTTTTCTGGTTTTGCTAAGAACAAGTCATGCAAAGTTACATCTTGTTCTTCAGGGTACAATTTAACGTGCAATGATGCACAAGCGTGTGGGTCTAAGTCTAAAATTAAGACTTTTTTACCCTTTCTTGCCAAGGCCATGCCAAGCGTCAACGTTGAAGTTGTCTTGCCAACTCCACCTTTTTGATTAGCAATAGCTATAATTTTTGCTGCCATTACAACAACATACCTCAAGACTGCTTGCGATATACAATAATACCCGTATAATGTTCTGGCACAAAAGCACGACTAATATTATGCAAGGATTCAGAATGCCCAATAAGCAATGACCCTTTATCAACAAGATTGTCATAAAATGCATTAATAACACGTTTTTTCATGTCATCATCAAAGTAAATTATAACATTTCTACAAAAGATAATATGTGACTTTTCAATTCTTGAGAGCTGCATTTTATCATTTAAGTTAACTTGACTAAATGAAACAAGTTTTTTGAGCTCAGGCTTAATAACAAACGTATTTTCTTTAGCATCAAAATACTTGCTGACAATTTCCTTGGGTGTTGTGCGCAAGGTGTACTCAGAGTAAATACCTTTGGCAGCAGCCTCTAATACCGCTTCTGAAAGGTCAGTGGCAGTTATTTTTATATCCCACAAGCCAATTTCTTGCTTTAGCACTTCATGCAAAATAATAGCGATGGTATACGGCTCTTCACCTGTGGAACAACCAGCAGACCAAATGCGCAAACGCTTTCGACCTATCTTGCGACATTCTTCTATGGTTTGCGCAAGAATTTTTTCTTGAAAAACACGCAACTGTGGAGGATTTCTATAATAACTTGTTTCATTAGTGGTAACTACCTCAAACAAGCGATTAAGCTCTGTGCGCTTTGATACATCAAAGCGTAAAAAATTATAATATTCAGAATAAGACTTAAGGTTCAATTCTTTAATACGATTGCTAAGTCTATTTTCCACAAGATATTTGCGATTTTCATTTATAAAAATACCGCTTTGCTCATAAATAAAGTCACGCAACTGAATGAATTCTTCATGAGTTATCTTAAGGTCTTTGCTAAAAGACAATGGTAGGCGTTTATTTAAAGTTGGTGATGTCATATTAACTCCGCCCTGCTTGTAGTTTTTCGATGGCAGATGTAGCAGCTTGCTGTATATCTGCATCTTGATATGACATGAGACCAAGCAGTGCACCAAAAGCTACAGTGCCGCCGATTTTTGCCAATGCTTCTATAATTTTCAAAATCACCATGGGGCTTGACCTATCCAAAAGCTCAACTAAGAGTGGCGATATGGCACTACCGTCTGACACACTCAAAGCATCAATTGCCCTCATGCAGACCCATTCATCATCGTCATCAAGGGCGTTGATTAAATAGGGAGTTACATTACTATCATTAGTATTACCAAATACATCCACCACAGCAATGCGTACATCCCGGTCTGGGTCATTTAGTTTTTCTAAAAGAATAGGAATGTGGTCTGCAACATTAATACTTGGGCAAGAAAATGACTCAACAGCTAACTGTCTAACCATGGGACTTTCATCGCTTAAGCCCTTGCTAATGATTTCAAAGTGCTTTTGTGCACCATAGCTACTTAGCGCAAAAAGCGAGAGCACTCGCTGGTCAGCATTTCCATTTTCAAAAAGATTAATGAATTTTTCTTCAAGCTCAGGAGTACCTAAGTGAATACAAGCCTGAACGGCACTTTCTTTAACATCAACATAGCAATGGTCAAGGAGGGAAAAAATCTTCTCTTGAGCTGGCAAATAGTGCAAACGAGCACCAAGGCAGTTCATGGCATGCTTTATCACATCACTATCATCAGAGCGACTCAAAACATCTAAAATAAATTCGGCATGTTCTTGTCCGGCAAACTTGATTAAATATTCCATAGAAAGGCGTTGACAGTCTCTATCCAAACTCCAGAAAATTTCCAAAATTAAATTGATACATTCTGGGCCTTTCATATATTTACAAGCTTCAAGCGCAATTAACACTATCCTCTCATCTTCAGAGCGTAAAAAGCTTGCAAAGTTTTCATTATATCCTATAGAAGCAAGAGTCTGAATACTTTTAATGTATATATCTTCTTCTGGCTCAACCTTTAATCTAAGAATGAAGTTCATAACAACCTTGGAAGATTCAACATCACCAATGGTTGAAAGCCCAGCTAGGGCTGCATATTGAATACTTTCATCCTCATCATCAATGGCATGGTCCAAATATCCTTTAAAGCGTGATTGTTCGTCAGCTGACAACAAAGACAATGAGCCTTCACCAAGAATTTGAATAATAGCTTTTACTAATTTATGGTGCAAAACAGGTTTTGCTTGCTCAAGGTAGTTTAATAATAGTGGTACTGACTTTATATTTTTAATTTCACCAAGGGCATCAATAATAACTGATGCAACTAATGTTGAGGACTTTTGTAATTGATCAACCAATATATCAACAGTGTTATGGGCACGAATTTTAACCAAAGCTTCTACCACAGAAAATTGCACCCACTCTTCATCATTCATGGCTATTAATAAAGAGTCTACCGCCTCAGTAAATCCTAAATTTCCAAGACTCATGGCAGCTTGATAGCGCACATTAACCTCTGGATCTTTAAGCAAAGCTTCACAAAGCAAATATACAGCCTTCAAACTCTTAGAGTGACCCAAGATGTCAGCCATAAAAATACGCAAATCTGGGTCAACATCACGCAAGAAAGATTGAATTGATTGAACGTCATCTCCACTAATTTCGCGCAAAATATCCATTGAAATATTGCGTAAAGTTGGAGAATCACTGCGTAATAAAGGCAGCATTTTTTGAATAGTCTTCTTGCCCCTAATACGGCGCAAAGCATATTCAGCAGCTTCCTGTATACCAACATTGGAACTTTGTATAAGCTTACATAGCTCTTCAATAGTTTCAGTTAATCCAAGTTCACCAGCAGCGAAAATAGCATGCCTTAAACTATCGACATCACTACTCTTAAGCGCATCCAGCACTTCTTGTGTTTTTATGCTGTGGGCATTTTCATTCATATTTACCTTCTATGTTACCCCTTAACCGCGGTCATAATTGCATCAGCCACATCGTCAATATCTAAAGTATGGTCAGATAAATTTGCATCCACAATTGCTTTTGGCATACCATACACTACGCAAGATGCTTCATCTTGTGCCATAATATAACCGCCTTTATCTCGCAAAGTTCTTATACCTTCAAGACCATCACTTCCCATTCCAGTTAATATTAATCCTAAAGATTTGCGAGGATTGCACAATGCAATGGATTCCATTAATTCAGTGGCAGATGGTTTATAAAGAGCAGTACTAGGCTCTTCAGAAATTTCAATTTCCATTAGTGGTCCACGCAAGACAAGGCGCATATGCTTGCCACCAGGTGCAACATAAGCATGGCCTGATTTTGGACGCTCTCCATTTACTGCTTCTGAAACTGTGATATTGCAAACACTATCAAGTCTTTTGGCAAAAGGTCCTGTAAATGCTGCTGGCATATGTTGGGCTATTAAAATAGTTGCAGGAAAGTTAGCAGGTAAAGCTGACAAAACCTTCTGCACAGCAGGAGGACCACCAGTTGAAACACCAATGCCAACAATATCTCGAACCCCCTTACAAGGAGTTGCAGCAACTGACTTAGACCCACAAGATGGTACCGCTCCACCTGCTTTTTGTTGCATTCCAAAGCGCAATTGCATAAGAGCCTTTTTTCTGGCAAGCAATTTAATCTTTTTAGTAAGCTCAAAGCCAAAAATTTCGTTCTGTGAGCTCATGGACTTTGGCAAAAAGTCAAGAGCTCCAAGTTCCATGGCTTTAAGAGTCGCTTGCGCCCCTTCTTCAGTTAATGAGCTAATCATAATAACAGGACGTGGCTTAGTTTTCATAATATGCTCAAGAGCAGTCAAGCCGTCCATTTTAGGCATTTCAATATCAAGTGTTACAACATCAGGATCAAGCTCCTCAATTTTTTGCAAAGCTTCTTCACCATTGGTTGCCATACCAACAATTTGTATGCCAGAATCTTCCTCCATAAGAGAAGATAAAGCCTTTCTCATAAACATCGAATCATCGACAATCAGAACCTTAACCACACATATCTCCTAAAGATAGCACATTAATTAAGAATAAGAAGTTTCAAGACGCTAATTTTTTATAATAATACACCACAAAATAATATTTTACAAGCAAAAAAACAACTTGCAAAATTAAATTGCAAGACTCCGCACAATTCATTGTGTGGAGTCTTTTGGAGCGTTGACGATAGTCAATGCG
>CAYJOP010000076.1:0-10206 GCA_964371835.1 uncultured Desulfovibrionaceae bacterium | reverse complement strand
AACGTGCCTCTCTGAACAGCACGCTAAAGCGTGTTGTTCAGCATCGACTAATTATGAGTTTTTCAAGTGACTACTAACAAAATTTTCTGCAAGAAAAATTGCACTGTGTAAAATACGCCAGAATTCATTTCAGGCGACCGCAAGGGGCATTTGGAGTACGCCGCGTGCCTTTTAAAAAGTCATTGGAAAATGACTTTTCAGCTACACTATTCAAGTTTGTACACACAAAAAAGCCTTTTTGTGGTGGGTGAGGTTTTCCCCGCCCGAACAAAAAGGCTTTATATCGCAAAAGTTTGCTGCTTTTTAACAGTTTTAATCTTTTTCGCGTTCGCGAATAAGTGCCAATGCCCTCTTGGCAAGATAAGTCACTTCTGGTTTTGACACTTGGTCATCAGCACCAACGGCCTCACCTTTGTGACGTAATTTATCTGTAATTAAAGATGAAAACAGTAAGACTGGAAGTTTAGAGAGCAAGGGGTCACTCTTAATTCTTTTGGTCAAATTATGGCCGTCCATCATGGGCATTTCAATGTCAGAAACCACCACATGCACAAAATCAGTTATGGGGCGTTCTTCTTTTTCTGATTTGTCTTTAATCACTTGCAAGCGTTCCCATGCTGCTGCGCCATGAGGAGCTACTTCCACCTCAAAATTTGCTTTTTCTAATAGATCACGCAACATTTCACGAATTAAAGCAGAATCATCAGCAATAAGTGCCTTATATTTTTTAGATGTATCAAACTCATCATCAAATTCATCAAGCTTCAAAGTAAGCGCAGGGTTAAGGTTTGCAACAATTTTTTCCAAATCAAGCAAAAATACGATGCGACCCTCAAGTCTTACCACCCCAATAACTGTATAGTTTGAAACTTTAGCAACATAGGCACTTGGTGCTTCCACCTCCTCCCATGAAATTCTATGGATTCGATTTACACCAGACACCATAAAGGCTGTGGTTACGCAGTTAAATTCAGTAACAATGGTTTTAGGTTCTTCCACGGATGAAGCAGTTTCCATGCCAAGCCACATGGCAAGATCCACATGAGGTATAATTTGTGAACGTAGATTAAATGCCCCAAGCACGCATGGGTGTTGTACTTCTGGTAATTCAGTAACTTTTGGCATGCGAATAATTTCAAGCACCTTAGCTACGTTAACCCCATAATACCCTCGATACGGCTCTGGGTTTTCAGTACCGTCTTCAGCATAGCTTTTTTCTTCAATGAAAAATTCTACTATCTCAAGTTCATTTGTGCCAGCTTCAAGCAGTATGTTAGTATTTGACATAAACTACAACCTCTTTCTTGCGTGGTATAGGCTTATTATAACTTAGTAATTCTTTTACAAGGTTTTTAAAAAAACGTGTACAGCATCAATAAGACTTTTCGGCGTAGATGCCCCAGCCGTTAGGCCTACAGAACATATTTTATTAAAATTTTCATTTTTTAAGTCTGTAACGGTTTCCACATGCCAAGTTGAAACACCCTTGGAGCTCGCAACATCAAACAATCTACGGGTATTTCCACTATCCTTTCCACCAACTATAACCATAGCATCAACTTCTTGCGCTATATTCATGGCTTCGGCCTGTCTTTCAGAAGTAGCGTCACAAATGGTTGCCAAAACTGAAACATCGTAAAGTTTTTTTTGCAAAAATTCTTCTATATCTTCAAAGAGCTTCTTATCTTGCGTAGTTTGTGAGGCTAACACATATGAACCTTGTGGTGCAAGCTCAAGTAATTGTAATTTTTGCATGGAGTCAAACACAAAGGCCTTGGACTTGGCATATGAAACAAGGCCACGCACTTCGGGATGATCCACCTCGCCAAATAGCAATAGAGTAGCACCACTACTAGTGTACTTGGCAATGGCAAGTTGGGCCTTTTTTACTTTTGGGCAGGTAGCATCCACAAGGCTTGCACCTGATTTTTTTAAAGCTTCTTCCTCATAGATGGGTATGCCATGCGCCCTAATTATTATGCAGTCGCCTTTTTTCACATCATCAATGGACGAAAGACAACAAACACCTTGTTCCGCATATGATTCAAGCACTTGCGGATTATGTATAATTGGTCCAAACGTGCAAATACGCATGCAGTCATCAGAATTATTTTTAAGAGCTGTATCAAGTTTATGCAGGGCAAGAGCTACCCCCATACAAAATCCCGCAGTGTTAGCGCGAACAACTTTCATTATTATATTTATCCTGTATTTCTAAAAATTTATGTAAAATATCGTCTAAGTGCTCCCAATTTTCACATGTTGCAAGAGCTTGACGCAAAGCCTTAACCCCAGGAAAATGATGCACATAACGAGGAACAAAGGTGCGCATTTTTAATAATCCAACCCGAGGTGTACTATACATTTTTGCAAGCTCCATATGACGGCGTATCATACACAAAAGACCGTAAGGACTTAGTTTTGTATATGGAGCTTTTTCCCAAAGGGCAACATGTTCATTAAATACTGAAGGGTTTTGCATAGCTCCCCTTGCATACATAACCCCTTGCACTTTGGTTTGCAAAAGGCAGTTAATGCCGCTTTCAGCTGAAAATAAATCACCACTTGCTATCAAAGGAATCCTTAACAACTTACCCAAGGCTTCAAGGCTTGGCCAATGTGCCTCACCACTAAAGCCTTGACGTGCTGTGCGAGGGTGCAAGGTAATCCAAGCTGCACCCAAGTCCTGTAACCTCAAAGGCAATTCCTGCCAAATGTGACTGTTATCATCCCAACCAAGGCGCATCTTAAAACCCATACGCCCAGTGCCTGCAATATCTATCATGGCCTTAGCAATTTTTAAGCTATGCTCCATATCCTTTAGCATGGCAGAACCTGAGCCACTACGATTAACCTTGGGCACAGAGCAACCCATATTTAGGTCAAAATAACAAAATCCCTGCTCCATTAAGTATATTAACGCTTTTTCTAAGCTTTCAACATCACTTCCAAAAAGCTGCACAACCAAGGGATTGTCCTCGGCTATGGTTTGCAAAAGTTCCACTGTTCCTTTGCTATTATACATTAAACCCTTGGAGCTTACCATCTCAGTACAAGCCACTTTTGCACCATACTCTCTGCATAATAACCTAAAGGCCAAATCAGAATATCCAGCTAGAGGTGCAAGCCACGGGCTTTGAGGTGTAATGGGTAGTGATTTCATAAATTTCCTTTCTGCCCCTGTAAACTATGCATTATACACAACAAGGTCAAGCCAAGGATTACAAACACGCTCACTGGCCAGTAACAAAAAAATGGCAAAAAATATTTAAAAAAATATTTTTACTTATAAATCCAAGAGATACAAACTTGGCAAAAATATTGCATAGTTTTTTAATATAATCTTGACGAGTGCATTTTATTTGCTTAGTTCATTGTAAGGGCAATTTTCTGATACTAAGCATTTAATCTGATTAGCTTTGAGAATGTCATTCAAAGTGGCTTAGCGTAAGGAAATAAACATGATTATGACACACTTAAGAAGTTCATACAATTATATTTGGTACATAGGCGTAGGCCTCATGTTATTAGCTCTTTTGGCTGGTTTTGTACCCCAACATGAAGGAAGTTACTTACGCCGCCATGTATCTACAACTATCGCAAAACTTGCACCAGAAGATATGCCCAAACCCATTACAAATTCTGCTAGTTGGAGCATGCGCGCACCTGTAAACTTTCAAATTGTTTCTTCTAGTCAAACGCTTAAGCATAATAATCCTGCCACTAACTTGTTAAATTTTAACCAAGGCAACATTACAATTAATACCACTCACGGCAAAAAAAACGTTGAAGTTAACGCAAATTTCAAAACCATCATGGCCTCATGGCATACAGAAAATAATCTTCACAGGAATACACTGCGCTCTGCATTGCCACCACATTATGGAGAGGCGCTCAATATTGATGGGCAACCTTTGCGTTGGGCTAATAATAAAGCAACAGACGATAATGACGCACGATCTTGCGCGCTACAGCAAGGCACACTTAAAAAAACATATGCTTTGCTATCAGCTCGCATAGCTAAGCCGCCAAGCAACGAAAGCACTTTACAAAAAGCTAGACGATATAAAAACCTTGTGCAAAGTGCTGCAAAGCGTTACAATCTTAATGAATTTTTACTTTACGCCATTATTCAAACTGAAAGTAATTTCTCTCCAGCCCTTGTTAGTTCTCAATCTGCCATGGGTTTAATGCAACTTTTACCAAGCACTGCTGGTGGAGAAGTTCACAAATACTTACATGGCTATACAACCACCATGACCCTTGCAGACTTGGCTCAGCCACATATAAATATTTTATTTGGCGCAACTTACATGCACCTTCTACTCACTCGCCACCTTGGCGAAATAAAAGACCCTAAATCACGCCAGTACTGCGCACTTGCTGCATACAATATGGGTCCTGGACGCTTGATACGTTTTTTTGGCAACAATCGTGATGAAGCAATAAACAATATAAATAAACTTACGGCTAGCGAAGTGTATTTTAAGCTCACAACCGTTCTGCCCATTGCAGAAACTAGAGCCTATGTTTCAAGAGTTACCACAAGACAAGTACAGTTTGAGGGCGCTTTATAAAATATATTTTACTTACAAACAGTTAATTCTTGAGCTTTCTAAAAATAGCGTATAGAATGTTCAGATTAATTATAGATTAAATTTACTCTAAAGGGAGTTTTTTATGGTACGCAATATTTTTTTAATGGCACTTGCCATTTGTGTTTTAACAGCATGCAACCAATCTGGTACAACATCTAGCATAGGCATTGTAGATACATCTCGTGTTTTTCGTGAAAGCGAACCTGCTAAAAATGGTGTAAAGTTTCTTGAGTCAATTCAAACTGAGATGCAAACCGCACTTACTGACATTCAAGAAAAAATACAAAAAGATCCAAAAAACACAGATCTACAACAAGAAATCCAAGCCATGTATACTGAATTTCAACAACGCATAGGCGCTGAAGAGCAACATGTGGTAAATCTTTTACAAGAGGCCTTACAGCGCACTGTTGAAAATCACCGCGCAAGCAACAAACTTAGCTTGGTAGTTGGCACAGAAGTAGCCCTAGCTTATGACAAAACAGTTGATATTACAGCAGATATCATTGCTGAAATGAATAAGCTTGATATGGAATTTAAGTCCATTATTCCAGAACAACCAGCCTCCAATGACGGCGCTAGTGCTCCTGCCACAAAAGCAGAAGAAGCGCCTGAAAAGAAATAGTTGTTTATAAAAGGGTCAGCCTGATAGCAAACCATCTTCGCAAGGTTTGTAGTAATACACGAAAATAACGTGTTCAAAGTTCAGCTGATTTTGTTAACACCCTGACCTCACTGGCAAGGCCAGTGAGGTTTTCTTTTTTAATTTATAAATTATTATTAATCTTTGCACCTAGCGCTACTTGTACATTATTAAATGACATAAACAATTTATTTCCCATGCCTGTTTGTAATCACAGCTTGACATTTAATGTTGAAAATAACTATTATATTAATACTATTCTAGGCATTAGATTTTTTAGTACCTTGCTTTTCCAAAAACTAAGCAACATAATGAGATTGCGATGGAATCATTAGGAAATATTACCGCACAAATTTTCAAACAATTGTTTAGCTACACTGTCTTTGTTTTGGCAATGTGTTTACTTCCATTGGCTTTGAACACCAATGCACTTGCTACAACGCCCTTTAATCTTACTTTAGCAGAACAAAATTATATAAAAACAGCAAAGCCCATAGATATTTCATATGATGCTTTTTGGCCTCCTTTTGAACAGTATGATAAAGATAAAAACATCATAGAGGGCATAAATTACGAAATTATTATGCTCATTGCAGACCTAACTGGTTTGAAGTTTAACTTTGTGCATGGCTTAACCTATGGTGACGCCTTGGATAAACTTAGCAATGGTGAAATGGACATGCACCTAAGCTACGACACAAACCCAGAAAAAGCTAAAGATCTTAATGGCATTATATCAGACACCTACCTTTCTACACCCATAGCCATGATTGGCAAAAAATATCAAATTAGTGAAGATAGCATCTTTGCTGTATCCAAACTGCACCCCATTGTAATAAATTTTGTAAAAGAAACTTTCCCCCACAATACCTTACTGGAATTTGATGATATTTCCGCAGCATACCAAGCGGTGGATGACAATGTAGCAGATTATACCTTTGAGAATGTATATGCTGCGCGTACTGCCATATCTGACGGTGACTACCCACTTTTACACATAACCAACGTGCTACCGCTACATGATAATTTTTCATTTCTTTTTAATAAAAATCTAGATCCACTGCTCATTAGCATATTTAACAAAGCCATTGCCTCGCTACCTAGCACACAGTTTAATAATATTGTTTTGAAACATGTAACTAGCCCCAACTACACCTCGCAATTTTTGCGTTTTCTATCTGACATGAGCGCCACTTTGCTCATGGGTATTATTGGCATGCTCGTTTTTTTCATGGGTGTGCTTTTCTTCTATACTAGAAAACAGCGCAGGCTTAAAAAAATCCTAGAAAACAAGCAAAGGCAAATTCAAGCCATGCTTGATACCTTTACTATGCCCATTTATATTGCAGACTTAAATACATATGAAGTTTTGTATTGTAATAAAGTAGTCTACGATTTCTTTGATTGTAATAATATTATTTCCAAACCCTGCTATGAGGTTTTTCAAAACAAATCTGCTCCTTGTGATCACTGCACTAATCACATTATTTCGCGATCTTCAGCTCCCTATATTTGGGACCACTACGATAGCACCCTTAAAAAGCATCTACAATATGTGGATGCCTGCATTGCTTGGGATGACAAGGAAAAAGTTCGCCTGTCCATCATTACAGACATCACAGAAACATTAGAATTACAAAAAACCAAGATGGAAGAAGAGCGCAATACGGTAATCACCGAAAATCTACCCATTTGTATTACTTTCTGGAATGAAGCTGGTGAGATTATTGACTGCAACCAAGAAGTTTTGCGTACATTTAAGTTTAATAGCAAGCAAGACCTAGCTCAAGGTTTCCACCTGTGCTCACCTGAATTTCAACCAGATGGTAGACATTCAGCAGATACTGTTAAAAAAAACCACAAAGTTATACTTGAAGAAGGCTACCGCCGCTTTGAGTGGTTACATTGCACCACTGATGGCGAACCAATACCTTCCGAAGTTATACATGTGCGCACCCAGATGAATGGCGAAATTGTAGTACTTTCATACGTCATTGATTTACGCAAACTTAAAAAGACTCAAGAATTATTACAAGAAGCAGAAATTCGTAACACAATCATGCTTGACTCCATGCCACTTGGCGTACATTTTTGGGATAATGAGGGCAATCTCGTTTATGCCAATATGGAGCTTACAAATCTGTTTGGCTTTGAGACACGAGAAGATTGCATCAACAACTATATTGATATGTTCCCAGCATACCAACCAAATGGAGACAATTCTTCTGATTATATTACAGACAAAATTAGAGAAACGCACGCCAAAGGCACATTAAAATCATCTGTGGTTGGCAAGCATCGCATAACTGGTGAGGCAATCCCTTGCGATATTTTAGTTTTAAGCACTTCATATCAAGGTAAACAAGGTCTAATCTGCTATCTAAAAGACATGCGTGAGCATAATGCCATGCTTGCAGAAATTGGCAAAAATGAACAATACTTGCGCCAAGCAAAAGAACTTGCAGAACAAAGCACCAAGGCCAAGGGCGAATTTTTGGCCAATATGAGCCATGAAATACGCACGCCCATGAATGGCATCTTGGGTCTTTTGCACCTACTTGACCAAACACCTATGGACGATATTCAAAGAAATTATGTTAATAAAAGCGTTTTTTCTGCCAACAACTTAATGCGTATTATTAATGATATTCTTGATTTTTCTAAAATCGAGGCCGGCAAACTTGAAATTGAAGTAACACCTTTTACCCTGCACTCAGTGGCACAAGATGTTAAAGATTTATATACCCCTGCCATTGTTGAAAAGAACCTTACCCTAACCATTAAGGAAGGCGCGCATGCCAACTTATCCATACTTGGCGACGTAATACGCCTAAAACAAGTTGTTTTTAACTTGGTCAGCAATGCCATTAAATTTACCCATGTTGGCGATATTTTACTCGACATAACAAGCACTTTGCAAAATAATGAGCTGCATTGCCAATTCGCCATACATGACACTGGCATTGGCCTAACTGCCGAACAAACCAGCAGACTTTTTTCTGCATTTACCCAAGCAGATAGCACAGTTACTCGCAAATATGGTGGCACTGGCCTTGGCCTTGTTATCTCCAAAAACATCATAACCATGATGAATGGCAAAATTTGGGTTGAAAGCGAATACAACAAAGGCTCAACATTCTTCTGCACAGCCATATTCCAGCTTAACTCTGGCGATACCATGTTACCAAATCAAGGTATGGAACATGAACATTACGAAGAAACACCCACACAAATTGGTGGGCATTTGTTGCTCACCGAGGATAATGAGATCAACCAATTGGTGGCCCAAGAAATCCTCCAAGCGGCTGGCTTTACCGTAGACATTGCCAATCACGGGCAAGAAGCCTTGGATATGCTTGAGCAAAACACTTACGATGCCATTCTTATGGACATTCAAATGCCCGTTATGGACGGCTATGCCGCCACCTTAAAAATACGTGAGCAAGAAAAATATGCATCACTACCCATCATTGCCATGTCTGCCCATGCCATGAAAGGCGACCGCGAAATTAGCCTCTCGCACGGCATGAATGACCACATTACAAAGCCCATTGACCCAGACCTACTTTATAAAACTTTGCACTACTGGATTTCAAAAAATAATATTTGATTAATAATAATTTAATTAAATATAGAGCATTGTGTCCATGCCCTATAAATTTTTAAACACACCATGCTCAATAAGAATTTTTATACCAATGCCAATTAAAAGCAAACCGCCCAAGATATTTGCATAAGATGCAAGGTTTAACTTGCTTTTTGCAAGCATGCTACCCAAGTACATACCAACAATAGTAACCATAAAACATATTATGCCTATGATTAAAGCAGGGTAATAAATATCAACACTCAAGGCCGCAAAAGATATGCCCACAGCTAGAGCGTCAATACTTGTGGCAATGGATAAAATAAGCAGAGTATACACAGACGTGGGATCATTGGCAGAACTTTCTTGTCCAGCACGAGCCTCCATGAGCATTTTCCAGCCTATATATGCAAGCAAAATAAAAGCCACCCAATGGTCATAAGCCTCAATAAAATCTTTCACCTGCACGCCAAGCAACCAACCAATAATTGGCATAATAGCCTGAAATATTGCAAATGATGCTGCCATGTATAACACTTGCCTATGCTTAATATGTCTTTGCATACTAACACTTAAACCCACGGAAAATGTATCCATGGACAGAGCAAATCCAATGGCCATAATTTCTATTAATTCCATTTATTACCTTTTTTATAATACGATTACTTTCTTTTTTTAATTTAATTTCCAAAAAGACCATGGCCCACATAAATTCCAAGCGCAATAACAATTGTAAACAATACTGTTATAAACATGTATTTAAGCAAAAGCGTTGTATACATTACAACAAATGGGTAAAATGATAAATTTTTATCATAAGTTTTCATATGCTTATAAATTCTGTATGCAGCTATTATTAACAAAATTTGTGCAATGAAAAAAAATAATAAACCAGAATCAAGAGCGGGCTTTGAATGAAAACGGTGCAAATTCCATATACTTTTTATCCAATCCATACCCATGGTTTTTAATAAATAACATAGTATTTCATTGGAAATGAAGCTTGCAGCTAGAATGTACTCCAAAACATCATCCCAAGCAGAATGATCCAACGCTTTTGATACATCTTCAAAAAGCCACTTCAATTTTTGCATACTATTTACCAACCACGCAAAAGCTTATAAAATGATGACCATACCGCTAATAAAATCAAAAAATTCAACATATCCACCGAATGTTGCGCCCCACTCTTTTAGTCCCACTTTCCAATTTATGGGTCCTGCACAATTATTTTTTAGTTCAATTTTTGTGCTTTTGCAGTAAATTTGCAATAAACTTTATTATTAAACATGATTGCTCCCTACTCTTATTTAGCTCCGTATTCTTCTAACAATTCGACAACTCTTTTGAGTTTATAATGCTTAGCGAACATAAGTGCA
>CAYJOP010000075.1:0-10223 GCA_964371835.1 uncultured Desulfovibrionaceae bacterium | reverse complement strand
CGACGTTTGCGAGAGCTTGTGTCGCAAAGGACTTGCGACCAAGCGTCATAAAATAAAGGAGAGCATATTATGTCTAGCATTACAGAAACTTTGTTTAAGGCTTGGAATTTTCGTCATGCATGCAAAAGTTTTGATGCAACTGGAAAAATTTCCGATGATGATTTCAATACAATTTTAGAATCTGGTAGACTTTCCCCATCATCCTTTGGGCTTGAACCTTGGCAATTTATTGTGGTTCAAAATGAAAATATGCGTGAATTATTAAAGCCGCTTTGTTGGGGAGCTCAAGGGCAGCTGCCAACGTGTAGCCATTTTGTGATTATTCTTGCTCGCAAGGCCAAAACCATGGATCCACATGGTCAATATATTACCCAAACCATTATGCGTGATACACAACAATTGCCAGAAGATGTGGTGGAAATGCGCTCAAACTTCTTTGCTAATTTTATTGACAATGATTTTGCATATGCTGGAAATGATAGAGCAAAATTTGAATGGGCCTCTCGCCAATGCTATATTGCACTGGGCAATATGATGACCACAGCGGCATTGCTTGGCCATGATTCTTGCCCCATTGAAGGCTTTAAGAAAGAAGATGTGGAAAAATTACTTGTTGAGCAAAATTTACTTGATGCTGATACCTTTGGTGTTGCATGCATGGTGGCCTTTGGCAAAAGGGAAAAAGACCCAGAACGCCCAAAAACTCGCCGCACCCAAGAACAAGTGGTGCAATGGGTTAAGTAATTGATATTGAAATTTTCACTTTGAAAATTAATTTTTAGTGGAGGGATACAATGTTTACTAGGTTGGGATTTGTTTTTGCCATAATGATGAGTGTTTTTTGCACAGATTTTGTGCTCTATGCAGCTACAGATGATGTTAATAAATCCTTTGATGCTAAACAGATAGAAAAGCTTTTAGTGCCTAGAGTCACGCTTATTCCTAAAATTAGAACCAAGGTTACTCCCTTGGGGCAATATAATCATTTGATAAGCATAATTGATAGTAAATATATTGTCATGACTAATAAAACTTACCAAAATAGTCAGCCTGATACTACTGTGCTTCTCAATTCTAAAACTGGTGAGCGTCTACTTAATACATTAAGAAGTACACTATATAATAATGATTATGATTATGTGATTAAAGATGGCCTGCTTTATGATACTAGCAAACACCCCATTCCTGTAGTAAACTTAGAAAATGGCCAGATAATAAAAACTTTAAACATGTATGGTATTGGTAGTAAGGAATTGAAGTCTTACTTTAAACGACCTGTTTTAGGCTATATTAAAGACAATATTTTAAATCTTCAGCTTCCAAAAACTAATTATGCAGAAGCAGGCATTATAAAAATTGACTTAAAGACGGATTTTGTAATTTATACGAAGTTTTTTACACGTACTACAGATCCAGATTATAAGAAATTTTTAGAAGAAAGAGATATATATTATGGGCCAAGGAAAGTTAAGAATATAACTGCCGATGGTAAAATATATGAGATTAGTAAACGTATTATTCCTGTGCTTGATGCTAAAACTCTTAAAGAGATTGAAACCATTGATCTTGATATTTTTAGCAAAAACGATTTTTATACTGTAAAGGACATACACGGATTTATTGACAATAAAATGCTTAACATTTTTTATTATGAAGCACGCGGTGAAGATTATTATTATGTTAAATATGACTTGGCTAAAAAAGAGCGAGTTAGCAGTGAACGGCAACTCCATTCTAATTATCTGACTACTCGTGCTAATTATTATGAAGATTTTACAAGGTTAAATGTGTTCAGACACAGGGGATTGGTTAAGAATTTTTCAGCCTTGCATGATGGGTATTTAATAGTTGGTTCTCCATACGAAATTAGAGTGCAAAGCCCTAACAAAGTTTGGCTGAATTTTCCTAATATTAAAAATCAAAGTACAGAAGGGTATCTAGTAGATTATGTAAATAATAATTTATATATAAATGTGAAAGAAGATGAAGAAAGAAATGCCTACATGCTTAGTTTTGATAAGTTGATAAATATGTCTAAGGAATATTATGCTTTATTTGATCATATGGAAAAAATTACATACGACAAAAAAATGGATGCATTATTCGTAAAGTACAATGAATTTTTTGATAATCAGTATTATGAAAAAAAGCTTGCAGAGTTTAATAATAAACTTGCTAAGGATGAAGGTTTAAGCATTACTACTACAATTTCTGAAGTTAAAAAGGGCGAGCGATACTTACCATCCATTGACAACAGTTATTATGCCTCTGAAGACCAGAGTTATTATGTTAATGGCGAATATGTAAGTTCTTACAAACAAAAAAAACAATCTAATGTTTCAGATGGTTACACTGTAGACATTGATGGATATAACTTAGTTTTTGCCATTGATAACTCTTCAGACAATGCTAAAGTTGTAGATTTTGAAGCCACTTGGACTGGCACTGAGCATTATTATGTAAAGGAAAAATATTGTGCTGAAAGGGGTATTTTATGGTGCAATCGTTATGATGAGCGCCATGTGCAAAAAGAAAGGAAAAATAAACGCCGCTTTAGGCAAAGCTTTTTTACTGGGTCAAAAGGGCGCATTAAAAGCCAAATGTATTTAGGCGAGGCAGAGCCAACAGATTTGCACTATTCTGTAACCAATATTATTCCAGTTGAAGCAGCTATTTTCAAAGAAATGAAGACATTTAACTCTGATGAGATGCTTACTAAACCAAGCGTAGCTCGTACAGCTTTTAAGAGCTTACAGCAGGCAGAAATTTTAAAACCATTCACTGGTGACTTAAAAACAAGAATGGATAAACTTGAAAAGCATTATAAAGACGAGTTTAACAAAAATAATATAGAAAATGTTAAATTAGAGCTTGCCTTTGATAGCAAGTTTGACAAAGACTTTGAAAATAGCGTTGATGTGACAGTTGTATCAACTGTAGCACCCATTAAGGTTGATATTAAAACACCTGTCGGTATGAAAAGTAATGTTGAAGTCACTGAGCGTACTTCTGGCTTTGAGCTAGGTGGTCTTTGCCTATTCTGCGAGTATACAACAACCTCAAAGATTGATGGCATAAAGGGTTTAACTCAAGATGAAATTAGTAAAGAAATAGCAGTTGAATATGTTTATGATGGCAATGATACTGGCGCAATAAAGTAGTATTTATTGTATTGTTTCAATTTGATGACAAAACCCACTTTGTCAACACTCAAAGCCCTGTACTTTTGTACAGGGCTTTTTCATGATAATTTATAATGAAAATATGCTAAGATAAAGTGGCATAATAATACAAGA
Source organism: uncultured Desulfovibrionaceae bacterium (assembly GCA_964371835.1). Classification (GTDB taxonomy): domain Bacteria; phylum Desulfobacterota; class Desulfovibrionia; order Desulfovibrionales; family Desulfovibrionaceae; genus CAYJAD01. Next base: position 6,927 of record CAYJOP010000075.1, on the reverse strand, counting down.
GGATAAAACAAAGGCTAAAATCATGGTGGTTTTGTGGCGCAGTGGTGTTTGGCTACGCGATGTTAATGTCCACAAAACTCCAGGTATTAACCATAAAAATAAGAAAAGGGCACTTTGCATAAAGTCTGGTGAGGTTAGATAGTCCTCTTGTTGTAAAGTTCCAAGCCATTGCAAGGTAGTAGCTCCCATAAGTAAAAACCACAATGTGAACCATGCAGCGCGTGACCATGACGCGCACCATTTTAACATGGCGGCATAGTAGTCACGTCCAAAATCATTAAAACGTCTGCTAATTATTAGCCAAACGCTAACAAGGCCACCGCCAAGGGCGAAAGCCAAGGGTAATAAATATGGCCCAGCATTCCAAAAACTTGATTCAAAACTTGGTGTAAACAGTGAACCAAGGCTCATGGGATAATGCATGCCAATAGATGCTCCATGCTCTGCGCTAATAATGCATACTATACCGTAAACAACCATACCATACCAAAAGCTACTCACAAGTGATGTACATTGATGCACCACACGATTTGCTTCCCAAGTGGGCCAAGTTAAGTTTACAATGGTTATGAGTATATTGGCGCAAAGTAAGGTTAACCACATGATAATATCAGCTTGAAGGTGCACAATACTTGGGTCAGCCTTAAATAGCATTGTAAGTGGTATTGCTTCGTGGTTTATGTTGGTCATAAAACTTGGACTAACTCGCATCCAAACTATCACTAGACCAATGATGCATAAAACCCAGCCCATTATTAAGGTTAGTCTTGAAATTTGCTTGGCACACTTTGCATATGCTGTGCGCTCACGCAAAAGAGAGAGCAACTGTCCACCAATAATTAGTGTTGGTAAACTAACAATTGCTAGCATGGGTATGGCTATGGCCAAAATGCTTATCATGCTAAATATATCTTGCCATGGTAGGTTGTTCATAAATTTTCTCCTTGTGCTGTGTGCTTATATTTGCCCTAAATTATCTTTTAGCGCAAGATGCTTGAAAAGAAATACATATTATGGTATAATGTATGAATAATACGGAGGCACAATCTCATGCAATATAGATTTGAAATGAAAAATATGCGCGATGCTGGTAATTTTAAAAAAATTTTATGTACCATGCTCTTGCTTTGTCCTTTAAGCGCAGCTTGTGCGGCTTCAAAGCAAACTGAAGCTCAACTTGTTGAAAATCAAAATAAAATTACAGAAGTTGAACATAGAATTTCAGACCTTGAACAAAGGGTAGATGGAATTGATAGTAGTATTCATGTGGCGAACACTCGTGTTTATGATGTGCGCAACAAAGCTGGTAAACCCACTGGCATGACAGCTCATCCTAGAGTTGAACCTGAAACTGGACATCTGGCAGCAACGAGCCTAACCCCTGCTGGAACTCAAGTGAGTAAAATGCCACCAGTGAAGCATGTTAGCCCCATTTCAGGCATACAAATAGCATCATCTCCTGTTGTACCAGTACCAGTTGCTGCTACACCGACCACTCCAGCAGTTGCCGCCACTACAACTACTGCTGCTGTTGCTACGCCAGCCAAAGCAAATACTGCCCTTAAAATTAACAGTAGAGCTCCAAACTCTATGCTTGATCCTGCAAGCAGCTTAGAGGGCGTAGATATAAAGAAAGCAGAGCCAAATTCATCACATAAACTGTCTTTACCACCTGAAAGTGCTATGTATCCGCCATCTAAGGGTATTGAAGCTAATGATTTAGCTCCCACTGCAAATACCAATGCTCAAGCTGCAATGCCCCCTGTTGCTATGCAACAAGCTGATCAATACCCCATTGCAACTCCCATAACTCCTTCCGCACCTACTAAGGCGATGGGTGGTGAAAAAGGTGCATATAAGCAAGCGCTAGACCTCGTTTTGGGTGGTAAGTATGCGGAAGGGCGTGATAAATTTAATTCTTTTTTACAGCAATATCCCAATGGTAGCCTAGCACCCAATGCTCATTATTGGATAGGTGAGAGCTTTTATGCTCAAAAAAATTATTCAGATGCATTGTTATCATTCAAGCAGGTTACCTCTGGTTATCCCAAACATCATAAGACCCCAGACGCCTTGTTAAAGGCTGGCATGACTTATGATAAATTGGGGGATAGAGAAAACGCAAGCTTGCAGTATAGGGCCTTGCTTGCAGATTTTCCAAACTCAAGTGCTGCAAAAATTGCTCGTAAAAAGAAGTTTTAGTTTTGTAGTATGTCAAGTCATGGGTGGCATAATTTAAGTCAAGATGACCGCGCTCAATTTTGGGCTACCTTGGCACTTAAACATACCCAAGGCATTGGTCCGCGTTTAGCTGTGCGCATATTACGTCATTTTGGTTCAGCTTACGCCGCCATCCATGGACTCGATGAGTGGCAAGGCCTTGGTATAAAATCAAGTATTATTTCTTCCGTATCTGCTGGGGCATGGCGAGAAAGTGCTCTTATAGAGTGGAAAAATGCCCAAGCTTGCGCTGCGCACATAGTGCTATGGCATGATGATGCATACCCACCACTATTAAAAACAACCATTGATGCTCCAGTTATGTTTTATGCGTTTGGAGATTTAGGCTTGCTTATGGGGCCATGTTTAGCAATAGTTGGGTCGCGTAAATGTACACCTCAAGGTATTGAAACTGCTGCAAAAATCACAAGAGATTTATCGGCTGCAGGCATAACTATTGTATCAGGAATGGCAAAAGGTATTGATAAAGTAGCTCATGTGGCGGCTTTGCATGGTATTGGCAAGAGTATTGCTGTGCTTGGTACTGGTATTGATGTAATTTATCCCAAGGGTAATACGGATGTATATTATGATTTATCCAATAGCGGTCTTATTATGTCAGAATATGCGCCCAAAACTCCGCCACTGGCCGCAAACTTTCCCATAAGAAATAGAATTATTAGTGGTATTAGTCTTGGTGTTTTAGTTGTTGAAGGTACTTTGCGCAGTGGGACGCTTATCACTGCAAGGCAAGCTTTAGAGCAAAATAGAGATGTTTTTGCAATCCCAGGCATTGCCAATGCTCTAACTTCACAGGGATGTCAGGAGCTTATCCGACAAGGGGCTAAAGTTGTTTTTACAGCCGAAGATATTTTGTGCGATATTATGGAGCAATTAAAATCTTTTTCAGCTACATTTGAAAAAATTACTTCTGAAAAATCACCAGAAGAATTAACAAGTCAAGATGAGAACACTTATGCTGTTCTCACAAGCGAAGTATTGCAAAACTTTTCCAAAGCCGAACAAGAAGACGTTAGTAGTATTTTAAAATATCTGCATGGACATGGTGAAAGTCATACTGATGCAATCTGTATGCATTTGGCAAAGCCTGCAAATGAGGTAAATTCATTGCTTATGAACATGGAGCTTTTAAGTTTAATAAAAAGGTTGCATGGTTCACGATATATTGCTAAGTCTTCCTTGGCTTGATGTTTGTTTTACAAAAATAAAAAATCATCAAGGGTTTATTGTTAAATTCACGTTGTGTTATGAAGTTTGCCTCAAATTTTCATAGATTTCATAAAATTAACAAAATTTGTTCTTGGCGAATATAAAATTTTATAGTATATTTTTTATACGAACTATTTTTGTCAAAAAACTTTTAATATTCAGAGATTTATGCAAGAACTACCAATAGAAAATGTATTGCCAGGTATGAAATGCGCCACTAGAATTCGTAATTCTGGCGGTGAAATTATCATCGAAAATGGTGAAATTTTAACTAAGGACATGATTAATAAATGTGAGTCCTCTGGAATATATTTAATTCATGTCCTTGGTAATCCTGTGCCCGATGCTCAACTGAGCTATGACGCCACTGAACGATTAGAAAGAGTGAAGCATTTATTTAGAAATCATCAAGAAAATATTTTTATGAAAACCATGGAATCTTTTTTGATAAATCATTTTAATGAGCGCATTTAGCTTTTTAGCTAAGCTATATGTAGGATAGTTCTGTATGGAGCAAAGCATAGAAACAAATTACAAGGATAAAGTCCTTGCTGTTAATGGTATACCAACCCTGCCTATAGCTTTGCAAAAAACCATGGCTCTAATGGATGGACCGCGCACTAACCTTGCTAAGGTTGGTGAGGTTATTTCTCAAGACCAAAGTTTAAGTGCTCGTGTTCTTAAAATGGTTAACTCTCCAGTTTATGGTTTTCCAAGTCGTATTGCTTCCATTCATAATGCTTTGGTATTATTGGGAGTTAATACAGTACACGGGCTTTTAATTTCCTCAGTGGTTTTTGACATTGTTTCAAAACATATGGCTGGGCTTTGGCAGCATAGTCTTTCTTGCTCAACTGCCTGCAAGGTTATTGCTAAAGCTCTTAAGGTGAAAGATGTTGAAGAATACATGCTAGCTGGACTTTTGCACGATTTTGGAAAAGTTATTATTACTATACAAATTCCAGATGCCACACGAGATATCAATCTCTTGGTTAAAAGTGAGGATATATTATCCATTGAAGCAGAGCAGCTCATTTTAGGATTTAGCCACTCTAGAGTAAATAAATGGGTGGCGGCCAATTGGAATTTACCAGCAGGTATTTCTGCTGCCATGGTTTTTCACCATAATCCAATGGTTGCTGAAAATTATAAAACAATATCATCTGTTGTTCATTTAGCTGATTTTTTTGCACGTTTGTTTGAAGTTGGAAGTTCTGGAGATACTAACGTTTCAGAAATTGACCCACATGTTCTTAAGCATTTAGGCTTTGCCCAAAATGATTTAAAAGAGTTGGTAGATAGAGTTGGAATTGAGTTCAGAACTCAGGGTATGTTCCCTGTATTTGGAAGATAATAAATGGCTAATATTTTACAAACTTTTGTTGGTAATAAACCTCAAATATTCCTTTTGACAACTGATGATGATTTGTCAGATGCTCTACAAGATTTGTGGCCAGCAGATGAAGTTCATTGGGAAGTTTTTACAAGTGGTAAGTCCTTACTTGAAAGATTTTTTAATGATCCACCGCATATGCTTATTTGCAGTGAAGAAAGTGATGATATAAGCGGTTTAGAAATCATTAATATTGTTAAGTCTGAAAATGTATACAAGCAAGTATGTACAATCTTTGTTCTTGATCTTGAATCTATAAGTTCCTCATTTAATAATGAAAATGGTGTCATTGTCGATGATTTCATTGTGCTTCCTGCTGCGCCTGTGGAAATGCGTACCAGACTCGAACTTGCTTTGCATCGTTCCTCATGCACCTTAGATGCAAATCCACTTACCAGACTTCCTGGCAATACTTCAATTATGCACGCCATTGAAAGACAAATTAGCGAAAAATCACTCTTTGCAGCTGCATACCTAGATATTGATAACTTTAAGGCATTTAACGATAAATATGGTTTCTTGCGCGGCGATGAGGCTTTACTTATGACCGCGCGTTTGCTTGTGGCTACTATCATGGACTTTGATGCCCCATATAAATTCTTAGGACATATTGGTGGCGATGATTTTTTCTTCATCATGCCAGAATCATGCATCGAAGATGTCTGCAAACGCCTTGTGGAAACCTATGATGAAATTGTACCAAACTTCTACGATGACGAAGATAGAGAGCAACAAGGTATTACCTCCAAAGATCGCATGGGCAATTTACAAAAATTCCCATTTATGAGTATTTCCATTGCTGTAACTGCTAATATGAATGCTCGCTTTGCTCACTATGGTGAAGTATCACAGGCTCTTGGGCAGCTAAAAAGTCTGTGTAAGGCACAAGCTGGTTCTTGTTATATATTTGATAGAAGATTTGAATAACCTTAATAGGGTTAGGACAAGTCATGCCTCCATTCTCACAACTACAAGCATTTTTAGCCTTTATTGAAATTCAAAAAGGCTATTCTAAATCCACCATCCAATCCTACGCCACAGACCTTCAACAATTTGAAAACCACTTGCAGTTACAAGGTTTATCGCTTGATAATGTTAAGCTTATAGAAAAACAGCATATTAGCCAGTACATAGCATCACTCTACAGAAAAAACATTGCAAAAAGCTCAACTTCACGCAAGCTTGCATCCATAAGGGCTTTTTTTACTTATCAACTACGCATGAAGCAAATTGATAAAAATCCAGCTCTTGGAGTTCGCAATCCAAAACAGGAACAAAAACACCCAAAAATATTAAATACTGAGCAGGTTGCAATTATTCTTGAACAAAAAAATGACTTACCAGACAAAAATAAAAAAAATGCTCAATGCATACAACTGAGGGACATTGCCCTAGCTGAACTTTTATACGGTTCAGGTTTGCGCATTTCTGAAGCCTTAGACTTGAGGATAGATACTCTTGATTTACGCTCTGGTTTTTTGCGAATAGTCGGTAAAGGGAATAAAGAAAGACTATGTCCTCTTACGGAAGATTCAACCAAAGCACTAAGCAAATGGCTGGCAGTGCGTAATGAGTTAGCAAATACTCAGGAGTTAGCTGTCTTTGTTGGCGCTCGTGGCTCAAAGCTTGATAGGAAACAAGCACATCGTATCATTGAGGAATTATGCCAAAAAGCAGGTGTGGAAATCAAAATTTCACCGCATAGTTTACGCCATTCATTTGCTACACATTTACTAGAAGCTGGCGCAGATTTACGCACTGTGCAGGAGCTTTTGGGCCATAGCCGCCTAACAACAACTCAGCGTTATACAAGTCTTACACTTGACCACCTTATTAAAGTTTACGACCAAGCGCATCCTAAGAATTCAAAGCAGTAATTGTCATTACTGCTTTTAGATGACAAACTTACTTCGTGAGTTTGTGCCGCCAGCGCAAGCAAAGCTTGCGGGCAGTAAGTCACGAAAATCAAGAATTTAACGGTGCAAGTTAATTGCACCTATCTTGATTTATCGGTCGTGCTGACATTGTCAACACTTCATTATAATTCAAAGCAGTAATTGTCATTACTGCTTTTAGATGACAAA
>CAYJOP010000074.1:0-10416 GCA_964371835.1 uncultured Desulfovibrionaceae bacterium | reverse complement strand
TACAGAGAGCAGAGATATGCCTTTTTTCCTGCACAGCTAAATTTTCTAGCACATGCAAATTTACTGCAAAAGCACAAAAATAAAGTTGAAAAATAATTGTGCAGGACTCTTAAACAAGTTCTGGGGGGATTTTAAAAAATACCCCCCAGAAAAAAATAAATTAAAAACTAAGCTTGAGTAGCTTTTTTCTTAGCTCCAAGGACTTGGTGTCTTTTTTGAGCTGGCAGTATGGTTTTGCGTAAGCGTATGGATTCTGGTGTAATTTCAACCATTTCATCTTCACGAACAAAGTGTAATGCAAATTCTAGGGTCATGGCTCTGGTTGGGGTTAGGATTACATTTTCGTCCTTGCCAGAAGCTCTCATATTGGTGAGTTTTTTCTCTTTCGTTGGATTTACATCAATATCGTTATCACGGTTATGTTCACCAATAATCATGCCTTCGTAGACTGGCACACCTGCTGGAATAAATAGAATTCCGCGTGGTTCAAGGTTAAACAGGGCGTAGGGTACTGAGTTGCCGTTGCGGTCGGATACTATTGAACCATTAAATCTGGTGGGGAAGTCTCCACGCCATTCTTCGTAGCCTGCAAGGAGTGAGTTCATAATGCCGGTACCTCTGGTATCGGTTAAAAATTCATCTCTGTAGCCTATAAGACCTCTTGATGGAACTGAAAATTCTAGACGAACACGTCCTGTGCCGCCACTTTTGTCGTTAATGCAGTTAAGCATGCGACCTTTTCGTTGGGCCAGTTTTTCTGTGACAACTCCCATGAAATATTCATCACAATCAACGTAAAGATGTTCAATGGGTTCAAGCACTTTGCCATCTTCTGATTTTTTTAAGATTACTTCTGGTCTGCCAACGGATAGCTCAAACCCTTCACGGCGCATGGTTTCAATAAGAATTGCCATTTGAAATTCGCCACGACCTTTAACGAGAAAGGCGTCACGCTCATTGGTTTCTTCAACTCTGATGGCTACGTTACTGAGGGTTTCTTTACATAAACGATCCCAGATAACACGGCTTTGCACAAGTTTACCTTCTTTTCCTGCTAAGGGGGAGGTGTTGATGCCAAAGCGCATGGCAACAGTTGGTTCATCAACCCTGATGCGGGGTAGGGTGCGAGGTGATTCTTTTGTGCAAATGGTGTCGCCTATGGTAACATCGTCAATGCCGGCAAGCACTACTATGTCTCCTGCGTCGGCAGATTCAACTTCAGTTAGGTGTAATCCGCCATACACTTGTAATTTGCTGACTCGAAGAGGTTTTGCTGTGTCGTCTGGGCCCATGCAAACTAGCGAGTCTTTTGCATTAATTTTACCGTGCATAATACGTCCAACGGCGAGTCGACCAAGGTAGTCAGAGTAATCAAGGTCAGCCACAAGCATTTGAAATGGCTCGTTTGCGTCGTGGCTTGGGCCTGGTATTGCTTCTAGTATTGTATCAAAAAGTGGTGCAAGGCTTTCTCCTTTCTCCTCAAGGGTTTTCATGGCAACACCTTCGCGACCAATGGCATAAAGGACTGGAAATTCAAGTTGTTCTTCTGTGGCATCAAGGTCAATGAATAGATCGTAGACTTCGTTTAGCACTTCTTGAGGGCGAGCATCTTTACGGTCAATTTTATTAACAACAACAATGACGTGCAGACCTGCTTCAAGTGTTTTACGAAGAACAAAACGAGTTTGTGGTAGTGGTCCTTCTGATGCGTCAACGAGCAGTATGGCACCGCTGGCCATGGATAATGCGCGCTCAACCTCACCTCCAAAGTCGGCGTGGCCTGGAGTATCAATGATATTAATTTTAACATCTTTCCAAGAAACTGCACAGTTTTTGGCAGCAATGGTGATGCCACGTTCTCTTTCAAGGTCCATGGAGTCCATAACCCTGTCATCAACTTGTTGGTCTGCTCTAAATACGCCGCTTTGTCGAAAAAGTGCATCAACAAGGGTGGTTTTGCCATGGTCAACGTGTGCAATAATAGCTATATTGCGTAATGAGTCATTTGTTTGCATGATTTTAAATATGGTTAAATTGTTGTGTCTTGTTTTGACCAAAGCTCTAATTTATCAGAAATAAATTTGCAGATTTGGGCATGTTCTTCTTTGCCGTGCCCTTCAATTTGCATGGGTTCACCAAAGGCAAGGTGTATGGTTTTTTCTTTGTAGATAGGTCCAAAGTCCTTTAAAATTTTACCTTGACCCCATGCATCTGTTTTTAAGGCCAGAGGGATAATAGGCTTTTTTGCGTGTTTGGCAAGCTTTATTCCAATACTGTTAAATTTTGAGGGGTTAAACCTAGTTGAACGGGTGCTTTGTGGAAATATGGCCACACTCATGCCTTTGTCTAGGCGATTTTTTCCTTCATCAAGTATCATTTGTAGGTCAGCACGAGGATTGGTGCGAGTTACGGCAATGGCATCTCTACTTTCAAGAACTTTTCCGAAAAGTGGAGTGGTGGTAAGGCTTTTTTTAATGACAAAGGTTACTGGCATATGGGGTCGAATGAGTCCTGGTAATACAAAAGTTTCTAGGGTACTCATGTGATTTCCAACAATAATGCATGATTCTCCTACATTTTTAAGAAAGTCCATGCCACTTACAGAAAATTTACAACCAGATGCCTCAAGTACTCTTGAAATGCGGTTGCTATTTAAGGCCCAAGCGTAATCATCGGCCCTTTTTAATTGAGCCGCAAGGCATAAACTTAGCATGGGACCTAAGTAAGCACGAGTATAAAAGCAAAAATTAGGAAAAATTTTGTCTAAAAATCCTAGCTCTTTGTGCGGAGATATATATGTGTCACCTGTGCAAAAATGTTGGTCAAATTGTTTAATGTTAGTCATTGTAATCACCATGCTTTTTGTTAATTTTTCGCCACCATTGGCTAAGTCTCACTTCATCACCATTTGTTCTAGGCTGGTAAAAACTGCTTCTAAGTATTTCTTGTGGTAAATAATCCTGTTCCACATAACTTTGGGTATAGTTGTGAGGGTATTTATATTCTCTACCATAACCCCATTCTTTTTGTAGTTTAGTGGATGCATTGCGTAAATGAATGGGCACAGGCATTACACCTTGGCTGCGTATCATGGTTTGAGCACGCAAATAAGCAGCATAGGCGCTATTACTTTTTTTGGCTAGCGATAGATAGATGACAGTTTGCGCAAGCGGAATAAAACCCTCTGGCATGCCAACAAATTCAATGGCTTGCTGGCAAGATATGGCAAGGGGCAGGGCATTGGGATCAGCTAGTCCTACGTCTTCTGAGGCAGATAAGATTAGCCGCCTACAAATAAAGCGAGGGTCTTCTCCACCTTCCAATAGGCAAGCTAAATAATATATGGCGGCATCTGGGTCACTGCCACGAATGGATTTAATTAAAGCAGAGGCTAGCTCATAGTGGCTGTCGCCATCTTTGTCATGTCTAGTTAAAATTTCTGGCAGGCCTGCTTTTACTCGCTCAAAACTACGCTCACTGTCTGGTAATGCCGTTACATATTCTATGAGATTTAGTAGAGTTCTTGCGTCACCATGTGCTACAGTGGCAAGCAGATCCACTACACTATCTTGCAATACAACGCCTTGTGCTTGTGCTCCACGTTTTGCAAGGTCCATAAGTTCATTTCTTCCAAGTGGGCGCAAGCGAAGTACATGCAGCCTTGATAGCAGTTGACGGGTGACGCTAAAAGAGGGGTTTTCTGTGGTGGTGGCAATTAGTGTTAGTTCGCCAGATTCAACCAAGGGTAAGAAAAAATCCTGTTGTGCCTTGGAAAAACGATGTAATTCATCGAGAATTAATATATCAATGCCGTTTAATTTACGCCTTAATTGTTGCAGACCAGCTTCAGGAGCGCTAATGCGCAAAACGTGCTCTGATTTGGATTTGGCAAGTAATAGGGCAATGGTTGACTTACCACAACCAGGTGGACCAAAAAATAAAATTGAGGGCAAACGCTCAGAATTCATAAGAGCTTGCAGACGTTCAGTAATGTGAGTTTGCCCCACAAAAAAATCTATATTTTCGGGGCGCAAACGCTCAGCCAATGGGCGTTTTACAGTCATGTTAATCCTATAATTTCAAATGCATAAAAAATTATTTTTTCATGTTTGGGCAGATTATACTATATAAAAAGTAGTTGTTTGGCAAGTTGTGTGTTTTTAGAGCTGTGCAAAATGTAAAAAAATTTTTTATGTATTTTAAGATGGTTAGTGATAAAATTTGTTTAATCTAAATGAGATGTCCACCAATGCAAACCAAGGCAAAGCAGGGCCGCAGTTTCACAGCGTAAAACCCTATTTCCAAGACTCACTGGCATAAAACCAGCCTTGTGCAATGAATTAATTTCATTCTCAGAAAAACCACCTTCTGGGCCAATGGTATAGATGCTTTTGCCTTGTTTTCCAATAAGTTTGGGGGTTAGCATGGGAATATTTTCTTGTACTTCCCAAGGTAAAAATTTGTGATCAATGTTTTCGCTTAAACTTATAAGCTCTTGCACGCCTTTTGGAAGGATGGAAATTGTTGGCAACCAAGGGTTTTGGCATTGTTTCATGCCTGCAATACATTGGGCTTGCCAGTGATCTTTTACATTAGTGGGAATACGTCCTTGGCTATGCTCACCAGCCCAAAGCCAAACTTCATGTACGCCAAGTTCAACGGCCTTTTCCATAAAAAATCCACGTCTGGTAGCCTTGCTCCATGCCAAAGCTATAATGGCCAAAGATTGTGGGCGTGGAATAAATTCTTCGTGTAATAATTGGAGCTTAACTTCACGCTTGCTAATTTTTTCAACAACACATTCACCCTTTTTGCCAGCACCATCTAAAATTATAATTTTTTCACCAGCTTGAATTCTTAAAGCTTGGGTTAAGTGTCTTGCTTCTTGTCCTTCAAGCTGGCAATGCGTGGCCCAGTTTTGTGTTTCTAAAAAAAAAGCAGGTGGCATAGTAATTCCTTAATACTAAGTGCTGGTGCGAGCTTTACGCACCGAGATAAATACGTCACGCAAAGCTACAATACGCCGATAATTTTTGCGTATATCAAGACCATTTTGTGACAATTTGTCCTCTTGCACATTCACATAGTTTCTCAAAATATAACTGTCTGCTAAAATGCTATCAACTATATTAATGATTGTATCCACTAAGGATGGGAAAAAGTTTACAATTTCATAAGAAAGATCGCTAAGAAGCTTAATGGCTTCGCAAGTCATTTTATAATAACCAATGCGTACACCCTTGAAATGGTGCTTTCTTAACTCCTCAAGAATTTGAACTTTTCTGGCTTGTTGAATGTAGCTAAAGCGTTTTTGCAACTCATGATATGCTTCACGATGATTATTAAAAGACTTTTCTTTTTCTGGTGCTTGCAAATAATTTGTGACAACTTGTTCAACCTTAGCAAAAAAATCGTCACTGTAGCTTATAATACGCCTTTGATGCTTAGTAAGCCATGAGTAAAGGAATTTAATTCTTTTCTCCTCTGTGTCTGTATCTTCAATAACTTCGTTACGTTTATAGATAATACGCCCTGAATACTCGCCACGCACGATGTCATTTAAGCGCAGGAACATATTACTACTATCACGAATAATATTTAGTCCTTCCAAAGGCATACCGGTAAGGGGGTGTAACACTTCTTGCTTTGATACTGACAAAGCTCTGTCTTGCCGAACATTTGTTGGGTCATATGCGTGTTGAAGATAGGTTACACGAATAATAACCACACGATTTTCTTCGTCAAGAAAATATCCACCTTTTTCAATGGCTTGCAGTGCTTCAACTTGGTCTGTATCCACACGGATTAAGGCGATTTTTTCAACCATAGGGTAGCGACTGTGATCACCCTTGCCTATATATGTTGTGATTGTGCGGTCTGTTTGTCCAAGTACTCGTAAAAGGAATTTTTCATTGGAATTTTGTAGCCTGCGGGCAAAAAGAGCACTTGATGTACGTCGCTCAGAAACAACAGGAAAACCATATAATTCCATTAAATATTGGTAGACAAACATTCTATTACGCTCATACATATCGTTGTCACCATAGACAAACTTTCCAACACGCATACCAAAGCGCTTAAGTTCATTGTCAATATCAGATGGAAAAGATGCAAAAATACCTGTGAGGTGAAATTGTCCATAGTTATCAGTGGACATAACTTGAGCTCGGTCAAGTTTTAATAAGTAAGGCATTAGCGACGGATAATAATCTAGAAGCGATGTATCAAGCCTACCGCAATTTTCACGAAAATCTTTATGAATAGCCCTTGGAAGACGAGTGGCGATGGTTTGAACATTTCTTTTTATGATAGGTTCTTCTAGAGGACAAAAATCGCCTTCTGGGGCGTGCACTGTGTTTAACACAGGGTGTATGATGTCATATTGAAAACTTTCTGAAAGATAATTTAAGGGGCGATCAAAAGCCACCAGTGCAAAGCCTGGTAGATGGCTATATTCCCACATATCATTATCAAATGATGGTAAAAGCTCCCTTGCTTCCACAAGTGGGTAATTTTTGGTGGTTTGGTAGGGTTTTACTAAGCAATGCCGAATGTGTACAGCATTGAGCAAAGCATATAATTCCTCTAAGGAGTTGATTTCGATAACATCCTTAAAAGAATTTTCATTTAACCAAGGAAAACCATCCTTAGTAAATACCTTTTTCCAATGGAGCATGACATCACCTTGTGAACATGAAGAAAAACCATTTAAAGTTAATAGCCTGCAAACAAATATTATAATAAACTATATATTTATAAATTTCTAGTGTTTTTCTTCAAAAATATTAGTTTTTTTCAAGTTAATTATTAATCTTAATATTAATTTAAAATAAATATATGTTTTGTAAGAAAAAACTAAATTAAAAAAAGAGATAAGCAATGTTAATGCTTTGATTCTGTAAAAAACTTTAAGGGATGAGTTGGGAAATATTTGACTATTTTTGTATTTGTTTAAAAAGCGGTTGCGAGTATGTAAGGGCTTTGTTAGTATACTTAGGTCATGTAAAATAAAACTCTAGCCGTTATAATTATGAAAGAACAAAAAAATATTCAAAATCAACTTCTTGCTTTAGTGTGCAGTGTCTTTGACGCTTATTCAGCAACTCTTTACTTGCCTTGCGACAACGGTAAAGAATTCAAGCTTGTAGCTTCATTTTCATTGGGTGATACTAACGATTTTCGTAAAATACTCCTCCCTGGTATGGGGCTTGCTGGATGGATTTTACGCAATGACCAACCATTAGTGTTGGCAAATTTTGACCAACATAATAGCAATCTTGGATATTATAGTGACGATGTTGATGTTAACATAAAAGCCTTTATGGGTTGCCCAATTTCTGCTGGTGGTGTGCTTTGTGTTGATAGTAAAAGACAATATTCTTTTTCAGATAAAGATAACAAAGTATTACAAATGTTTGCTGACATAGCAAGGCAACAAAGTGGTCTTAGTGGTGGTACTGGTCTTGCTGGCAATATACCAGAATATTTTGTGAATCTTGGTATAATTCAGGGTTTACGTTTTCAGCATAAACGCTGGCCCATTTTTTTGCAAAATTTCTTAAATACAGTTTCACAAGCAACTAAGTTTGAATATTGTGCCTTTGCTTCCATTGATAGTTTAGGCGATAGTTATAATGTTGAAGGCGAGTCCATGCCCTTGCTTATTCAAAATAATCAAAATGTTTCAATACCTTTAAGTAATGGTATCATAGGCTGGATTTTGCGCGATGAAGGCCAAGCTATTTTTTCAGAAGGATTTAGTGACAGTGTAAGCCCAGCATTATATGGTAAAATTGAAAATTTCCCCACATTTAGAGCGGTGATTTGCATGCCAGTAATGGTTAATAAGTCTGTTAGGGGGGTGCTTTGTCTTGCTCGTTCACAACCACAAGAAATGGATGAAGCCTTGCGTAGCTTTGTGCATCAATGCGTTGATAACCTAGCTCTATTTTTGGAAAACCTATACCTTAAAAGCCGCTTACATCAGCTCTTGCCCAAAGCATTTGTGCACAATGAGGGCAGCATGAATTATGATTCCGATAATGTAGCCTTAAAAGAGGGTGAATAAGTGTTTTCTAAACTGTTTAATTTTACGGGAAAAAGGCTTGCCATGGACCTTGGCACAGCTAATACCTTGCTTTACACTAATGAACATGGACTTGTGCTTAATGAACCATCTGTTGTTGCCATTGACACACAAGAAAATAAAGTCGTGGCAGTTGGTGCGCAAGCAAAACAATATATAGGACGCACTCCAAAGCGCATCAAAGTTATTCGTCCTATAAAAGATGGTGTAATTTCAGATTTTGATGTTACCAAGCAGATGATTGAATACTTCATTGGGAAAGTCATTTCCATAAGACGGCTTAACAGACCAAGCATTGTAATTTGTGTACCCACAAGTATTACCCAAGTGGAAAAAAAAGCAGTGATTGAAGCGGCATTATATGCTGGTGCTCGTGGTGTTCGCCTTTTAGAAGAGCCCATGGGTGCAGCCATTGGTGCAGGGCTTCCTGTGTTTGAACCGCGTGGAAATATGGTGCTTGATATTGGTGGTGGAACATCTGAAGTTGCAGTAATTACCATGTCTGCTATTGCTTGTTCTGAGTCTGTGCGCGTGGCTGGTGATGCTATGGATGTTGCCGTGCGCCGTTATTTACATGATGTTTTTCAACTACAAATTGGTGACAACACGTCAGAAAATGTTAAAAAAATATTGGGTAGCGCTATGCCCATGCCCAATGCACCATTGCTTGATGTTTCTGGAAAAGACACTGTTAATGGTATTCCTAAGGTTGTGCGTGTTTCTGAGGGGCACATTCGTGAAGCTTTGGAAGACTGCTTTAGAGTTATAATAAGCACCATTTTTGCTACACTTGAAAGAACACCCCCTGAACTTGCAAACGATATTTATAAAGATGGTATTTTATTGGCAGGTGGTGGGGCATTAATTAAGGGCCTTGGGCAGCGTATTACTCAAGAAACACGCCTAGATGTTACTGTTGACAATGAGCCATTAACCACGGTTGTGCGTGGAGCGGGTAGAACTATTGAAGAAATGAAAAATTTTGAAAATACATTTATTAACTAGTCGGCACTAAAAAACCACATAACATGCCGAAAAAAATCATTTTTAATTAAAAAATGAGTAAATAAAAATGCCAGAAACAGGAGCAAGAGTACGCTTTTGAGGTGATTTATGGTGCAAAAAATAAATTTTCAAGTGTAGACCAATAGAGTTTTTTTAATAAAATTCAGTATGATGTTAAATAAATCAACATTGTTTTGCGTGCAATTCTTGTGAGACTTGCTTTGCTCAACATAAAAACTTAGTTCCCTTTAGGTCAAGCTTGTGTAATTCCCAAAAAACTGGGGATTTGTAGCCAGTGCGTGTTTAATAAATCATTGGAAAATGACTTTTTTAACTGCCAATAATAGTTTTAGTTTGTTTGTTTTATCATGCTTTGCAACTGCCCTTGGTTTAATAAATCCAACAGTTTTGCATTCAACATATCTGTAAAATGAGTTGCAAATCCGTGCAATTCATCCAAATCAAGCCAAAGAACTTTAGAGCTGGCCGTTTTTTTATGTTCAGCATTTAGCATGGCCACGAAGAATGTATCATATTTATTTTGTTCAAAATTGTATGGTTCAATTTCAATGGGATTCTCAGCTGATAATTTAAATATACTGTTAATAATGTTTAGTGCAACATGTTCGCGCGCTTCCCCAGCATAAACACTTGCACTTGGTAAGTGGATTGGATATTTATCTGACTTTAAGGTAAGAATTTTCCCTTGCTTGTCGTGTAAAATAATATAAACTTTACGGAATCTTATGTTTTTTTGTAGCATTTGCTCATGCGGTATGACCATTAGCGGCTTGTCATGCATGTCCACAATTTCAGAAAAAACTTCATTTAAAGGTAATATATACGGATAGTTTTTCATGCAAAATCCTTTATCAACACAAGCAACATTAACTAAGCTAAATGTAGATGATGCTGCAAGCATTGCAAACCTTGAAGGTATGTGCTTTTCAATGCCTTGGAGTCTTGAGCAATGCCATTTAGCATTTAAGCAAAAGCATTTTTTTGCCTTTGGCCTTAAGCAAAAAGCAGACAAATGCCTCATGGGCTATTTGTCCTTTTATCAAGTTTTGGACGAGGTGGAAATACTAAATATTGCCATTTTGCCAAAATTTCGCCGTCTAGGTTTTGGTAAGTATCTGCTTGAAAATACATTAAAAGCAGCAGTAAAAATGGGTATGTGCAAGGCTGTGCTTGAAGTTAGGCCAAGCAATGCAGCAGCCATAGTATTATATGAAGGTGTAGGATTTAAATGCGTTGGCAAAAGGCCTAAATACTATACTGACACAGCAGAGGATGCACTTATTTACAATCTTTTATTATAATTA
>CAYJOP010000073.1:0-10504 GCA_964371835.1 uncultured Desulfovibrionaceae bacterium | reverse complement strand
TAGGACCACGACCTTCGCGCATTTCGCGAAGCATCATGTGGTTACGCAAGCATGTTGGGATAATATGACCCTTAGCATAGCCACGATCTTCGTAAGGCTTAAGCATAGCAGCGTTAGTTACGCAGTAATCTTCGCCTTTAGCGTTGGTAGCTTTAGCTTTGAAGAGCAAGAACCAAGCGCCTACTGGGCCGTAACCGTCTTTGAAACGTGCAGGCACGAAGCGGTTTTCCATCATGGTCATTTCTGCGCCAACTTGTGCACACATGGTGTATGTAGAACCAGAGTTCCATACAGGATACCATGCACGGCCTAAGCCTTCACCAGTTGAACGTGGGCGGTAAACGTTTACAGCACCACCAGCGGCAACTACCATGGCGTTAGTTTTGAAAATGTGTACTTCGTTTTCACGAAGGTTAAAGCCAACGGCACCAGCAATACGGTTAGGTATTTTGTCGTCAAGTAAAAGCTTAACAACGAAGATACGCTCGATAATGCGGTCTTCACCAAGAGCATTTTTAGCAGCTTCAGCTACGATACACTTGTATGATTCACCGTTGATCATGATTTGCCAGCGGCCAGAGCGAACTGGGTCATCACCATTGCGTAGGCTTTTGCCAGCAGCTTTTGCGGCAGCACCGTCAAGGTTGTGTCCATGCTCGTCTTTAATCCAGCAAGGTAGACCCCAATCTTCAAATAAGTGAACGGAGTCGTCGACGTGACGGCCAAGGTCGTAAATTAAGTCTTCACGAACTAGACCCATAAGGTCGGTACGAACCATGCGAACATAGTCGTCAGCATCGTTTTTACCAAGATAGGTATTAATGGCTGATAGACCCTGAGCAACAGCGCCGGAACGCTCTAGAGTAGCCTTGTCAACCAACAAGATTTTTAGATCAGGGGCAAATTTATTGGCCCAGCGAACTGCTTCAAAAGCAGTGCCGCAACAACCCATACCGCCACCAACCATCAAAAGATCAACTGAATGCTCTTTGATGACAGGATCGGATATGGCAACACCTTTTACACTTTCCTTAATAGGAATCATAGGCATAACAAATTCTCCTTAATTCGTACTGTTAGTGGCAGCAGCCTAGCGGCCGTGTTCCATTTCCGTGGCGGTTTTATCAGCTTCGCCAATTTCAAACTTCTTACCCAAGACTTCCTTAGGAGCGCCTAGTGCAGTTTCGGTAAACAACAATTCGTTTTCCAAATCTGTTGGCTCAGGATGTCCATCAAAAGGTTTGATGGAGCCTTCTGGGGTTGTACGAATGGGGAACTTGAAACGCTTTACGTTGCCATTACGGAACTTAACAGTCCACATGATGGAATCTGCTGAACGCATGGGGATACAAGTACCACCCATGGGAGCAAAGTCAGCGTACGGACGAGCAGTGATTGCGCCTTGCGGACAAATTTTTACGCAAGAATAGCATTCCCAGCAAGCTTCAGGTTCTTGATTATAAGCCTTCATTTCCTCGGAATCAAGGATCATGAGGTCATTTGGGCAAATATACATACAGGCGGTCTTCTCGCCACCTTTACAGCCGTCACACTTGGACGGATCGACAAAAGTCGGCATATGTATCCTCCAGCTTTTTAATGTTAATGGAAATTCCAACCTAGTGGCAACACCCCACTGGCGGAGCCTAAAAAGGCAGGAAAATCCAGCCTTTTATTGTGCCCACCAATATTCATCTAAAGCTTTTTCATTAATGCGGCTTAAAAATATCAAGTTCGTTTGATTACGTCAAGGATTAAATGTAATTTTTTTCACAAGCTTTAATTGGAAGCTGAAAAAGTAAATAAATTAAATACTATTTCAAGCTTGAAAATACCTTACCAAAAAATTAAAATCTCGTCTAGTGGGAAATTAAAATTTTTTGTAAATAATTTGTTAAGGCCAAAATGTTAGCAAAAAATTAAAATTAAGCACTTATAGTGCTTGCATAATGGTCACTTTCACGCTAGAAGCAAATTTATAAACGCAATCTACACTACATCAATATCAAATGAAGGCAGTATGGAAAATCAAAAAGAGAACAATTTTGCAGAAAGTACCTTTGAGCAAAAGCCTGATCGTAACAGTGAACGTGTAAACGAAAATACTCATGATCGTTCAGAGGAACGCAACTTAGATAGAGGCTTTAATCGCAACTCTGAACGTGGTTTTGAGCGCAATTCAGAGCGAGGCTTTAATCGCAATTCAGACCGTCCAGCCATAAAACGACCTCCACTTCGTGAAACTATCATGACTATGGATCAAGATATATTAAAAATGCTCGCTAGGCGCTCAAATATTCTTGATAAAATGAAAGCCAAACACGGCCATCTTGACCCTAAGGAAGAAAAAACACTGCGTACCTCTTGGGAAAAAAACGCCACACAAATGACTCGTGACCCAAGGGTTATTCAACAAATATTTGCATTATTTCAGGAGATTGAATTTTCTGCTAAGCCAGAATATGGCGATGAAAAACGCACATCTTTCAATCTTGCCCCCACAAAGGAAGCCATTGACCTTAAAATGCAAGCTCCGCTTGTGAGCAGAAGGGCTAGATTGTATCTAAGCCTTGCAGCTGTTGCAGGTTCTGCCATGTATATTCGACCAGCATTTTTGAATGATGCAGAAATTGAATGTATTAAAATGTTTAATCAATGTGCCACTTCCATTGCCTGGGATGAGGACGGGACCCTACTTTCTCGTGAAGGTGGCGGATTATCGTTGCCAGATAAGGTTATTTTTGTGGGTGACGATGTTTTGAATTTCTACCTGCTTTTGGGACATTATGTGGGCAAAACCACTAGGGCAAAATTTACTGGCGAATCCAGCCTAAAATTTGCAGATTTTACTCCATTACGCAGCTTTTTGCCACAGCTTGGGGCAAGACTTTCCAATGCTATTCCTGGTACTTCTGGTTTTCCACTACGTCTTGAATGTTCTGGTGTGTTGCCAGATGTTATTAATATTCCAAGTGATATTGATGCCGATGCCGTGCTTGGGCTTATACTTGCGGCACCTTTTTGGGATTTAGCAGTAAAGTTTGATTTAAAAAAGCACGCTCATGCACAAGATATAATTGAAGAAGCGCTCAGTGTACTCTTACCTAGTGGCGCAAGTATTGTTGTTGAAGAAACAATGGTGAGCGTTACTCCAAGCGAAATTAGTGCACCAAAAGAACCAAGCTTGGGTATGGATATGTCCTTTGCTGCTTATTTACTTGCTTTACCTGCGGTTAGTTTTGGCAAGGTGCAACTTGAAGGCCTTTGGCCAAAGTGCGCACTTGGTGATAGCATTAAGGCTATGCTTGAACAATGTGGCGCAAATATAACCATAACAGATGAACAAATTGAAAGTGAAAATCCAGAAGTTCAAATCAAAGTAAATCAAGAAAAATTAAATGCATCCACTTTTGATGAGCGTTTTGTACCTTTGGCTTTGGCCTTAGCTCTTATGCCTGCTTTGCAAGGTGAAAAGGCACAACTTCCTGAACTTCCAGAAAATATTTCCAATGATGACATACAATTATTCATCAACCATTTTGGTTATGAATTGGGCACAGATGGTGCAATCATAGGCATACCACACTTTAGCGAGAACGGACTTGCATGGACTGCATCTTCGCCATATTGGGCCATGGCCTATTCACTATGTGCCTTCAAAAAAATGAATTTGAAGTTGGCAAACCCTGGGATTATGACCAATCTCTATCCGCAGTTTTGGAACTTATATAATGCTCTTCCTTTACCATATGTAAAAAAACAAACGGAGCTAGTTGATGAAAAACCTGTCAGACGACGAATTATTGCCGCAGACCAAGACGGAACTGGAAGCGGAGATAGTGCTAATTGATGAATTGCTAAGCAAAAATGATGCCGCTTTGCGAACCCTTCTAGCCTCAGAAGACCCGTCAGCAGGCATATTTCATGCTCAAGATATTCATAAATTAAGGCAAGAAAAACTTGTGCTTATGACAAGAAAAGAATTGCGCCAAGTTCGTATTCGCCGCTTAGATGTAAGTTAAAGGGTGCATGCAATCACACGTCATACAATATTAAGACATTTTCTAAAGCTTTTTGTGCTTGGTCCGAATAGACATATAAGCTTGGCACGCTGTACCAATTGTGCTTGGCTGCGGGAGTTTATATGCGTATAGTTAATTCTTTGCTTTTATTGATGTTGCTATTGCAAACCTTGCTTGCGGCAGGTTGCTCTAGCAGGAAGGCCGTTGACTCTGAGTTTATTGATGCTCAGGAGTTTAAGCTAAAGGTGCGTGAACTTGCAGACCAAATGCTTGCCACCACTGACAATAGCACGCTTACTGGTCTTGTGGCCATGCCATCATCCTTTGTTAATCTAAATAACAAATCTCAAACCAGTACCCTTGGTAATTTGCTTGGTGAAAACCTCATTTATGAGTTTAATCAGCGTGGCTTTCCTGTGCGTGAATATCGCCTCACAGGTAATATTGATGCAGTGCTTGGGGAAGGTGATTTTGCTATGTTAAGACAGGGTCTTGTAGGAACTTCTGGAACATGGGCAGCCATCATTGTTGGCACTTATCATTATGACCAAGATGCAATCTTTATAAATGCTCGACTTGTGAGAGCAAGCGACGGAATGGTTTTACGCACAGGCCAATTAGTGCTTGTAAATTCAGATCTTATGACGCGTTTTGCTCAGCCAATTGTTTCAAAAAAACAAGTGGAAGCTGCAAAGCCAAACCTTGGGCTTTCAACTGGTACTTTACAAATTAAGCCAGCACCTTATACAAATACATCTGCTAGTCCTAGACCTAAGGGACTATATGGCGTACAGTAGAACAAATAACATTAGGATTTTATTATGAAAAATAAATTTAAAATTTTAATTGCTAACGTTTTGATTTTAACGTTTACTGCACCTGCCATGGCATTGACTTTTGATGAATTTGACAGTCAGCAAAGTTCACAGGCAAGAGTCAAAATACCAGATGAAACCGTTGAGCATTGGGAACTCGCTACAGAATATAAGAGCGAGAGACGTTATGAACTTGCAAGGCAACATTTTTTACTTGCGTTGGCCACTTGTAACTCTAGTCAGCAGCGAGATGCTTTACAGCGCGAATTGCAAATGGTAGACCTTCAAATCCGTACTTTACGATAGAGAATAACATGAAGATAATTAAAAGTATTTTATTAATAACGGTTTTACTAAGCCAAGGTTGTTCATTAAATACAGTACCATATGTTACAGGATATGCTCCTCGTGCCGCTGATAGTATTGCTGCACAGTTGGATGAACAAGTAATGCAAAAGGGTAGGGTAACAGCGCAAACCGTGGAGAGTAGAAAGGATTTACCAAGGCTTAGACGCGAACTGCGTGAAAGTATCACCGTTATGGCTACTGTGCCAGTAAATATTAATAATCTTGAAGTAAGTTGCGCATTTGCTAGACAAATGAGTGAAGAAGTGACACGTTGGATGGTATCTCAAGGCTATAAATTTCAAGAGCTACGCAAAGGTAAAGAAATTTATTTTCAGAAAAAACAAGGAGAAATGCTACTCACCCGTGATCCAGCCTTGCTTGCTAAACGCAATGTTTCTAGTTTAGCTGTACTTACAGGGACTTATGTTATAACTCCAGATCAGGTGCGTTTTAGTATGCGCCTTGTTCACACCCCAAGCAATGAGGTTATAGCCATGGGAACAGCTACCGTACCCATCACACCAGATTTACGCCCACTGCTTGTAGATAATGCCGCAGGGCCGGTTGAAGTGGAACCATCGGTACATACTAAATTATAAAATGAAATTAATTTGATGACAAATCCACTTCGTGTATTTGCGCCGCCTAAAATAACACTCTGAAACCTCGGTGATTTTTCCGAGGTTTTTTATTTCTTGCATATTTTAAAAAAATAAGTACTGTCTCGTCAAGCTGATGACAAATAAAGAGTTTGACTCAAAATCAGTACAAATTTTTCATGCGCGCCCCTGTTTTGCAGGCAGTCGCTGCGCAGAACACAGTAGCTAAGTGTATAAAATCAGCCGAAAATTTATATTTTGAAGGATTTTTATGACAAACAAAAATGAAAATGCGGTGGATGAAACATCATCGCTAAAGCCTAAACGTACGCGCAGAACAAGCAATGCTAAGCAAGAAAGCGTTACTCCAAAAACTCCACCGAAAACAACTCGCTCTCGTAAATCCACTACTAAAAGTGCGCCAAATGATGATGAAAAATCTGTCAGCAAAGCTGTAAATTTTGAAACCACCAATGAAAACTCCGAGCAAACAAAAAAATCTCGCCCTGCAACCCGCGGTAGAAAAAAAACAATCACCACTGTTGAAAAGGCTGTAATTGAAGTAAAATCATCATTAACAGGCGATGATGATAATGTAGCAAAACCTGAGAAGCCTAAAAAACAAACCAGAAAAAGCCCTAGCCGCAGCCTTAAAAAAAATACAGTAAACAGTGAAGATATAGTCACAAGTACAAATGAAGTTGAAACCAGTGTAAGTGACGAAAATAATATAGTATATGATGAAGATACCAGCGAGGAAACAACTCAAAAAAGTCGGCGCGGTCGGCGTGGAGGGCGTGGTAAGAGGGGTAAGAGTAGGCAAGTCGCTGAGGGCGCGTCTACTGAAGAAGGTCAAAGTTCGTCCATACGCACAACACAAGTCCAAGCTACGTCAGTGGCAGAGGGCAAACCGGGTCGAGCACGCGCATCGGCTGCAAAAAAAGCTTCTTCAACATCTGGTAAGCGCCGCACCATGTTTATTAGTGTAGTTTCAGGCGAACAAGTGGAAGTTGCACTCACAGAAGAAGGTGCAATCCATGAATATTACTTAGAAATGTTGCACCAAGCTAAGACTAAGGGTAATATTTACAAAGGCCTTGTGCACAATGTTGATACGAATTTGCAAGCGGCTTTCATTAATTATGGTGCTGGTAAAAATGGCTTTTTGCAAATTGATGAAATTCATCCAGAATATTTTCAAAATCATCACGAGCCTACCAAGGGCAAAAGATATCCTCCTATTCAACAAGTTATAAAGCCTGGACAGGAAATCTTAGTGCAGGTTGTAAAAGAACCCACAGGAAATAAAGGTGCATTTCTAACAACTTGGCTCTCATTGGCTGGACGTTTCTTAGTGCTAACTCCAGGTCAAGAACAAATAGGAATTTCACGCAAACTTGATAACGATGAGGAGCGTACTCGTCTGCGTGAAATGATGAATGGCATCGAGCCAGGCGCTGGCCTTGGGGTTATTGTGCGCACTGTTAGTGCTGGCACGTCAAAAACAACTTTGAAAAATGATTTACAGTACTTAAAACGTGTTTGGAAGGAAATTCGTAAGCGTGGAGTGAGTGAATCTGCGCCACTGTTAGTTTATCAAGAGCCAAAACTTGCTGAACGAGCAATTCGAGATTATTTGACTGATGATGTGCACGAAGTGTGGGTTGATAATGCAGAAATGGCTGATAATTTAAGAGAAATTGTAGCCTTGCTCTTTCCTCGCAAAAAAAACTTGGTGCGGGTGCATGCAGATGTGCGCCAAACACTTTGGGAACGCTTTGCCATTCATCGCCAGCTTGAGCAGATTTATTCTCGTGAAGTTGTGTTACCTTCTGGTGGCCGCCTTGTGTTTGATCAAACAGAAGCTCTTATGGCCATCGACATTAACTCTGGCAAAATTTCTGGCAAGGCCAACTTTTCATCCATGGCCCTTAAAACCAATCTTGAGGCAGCAGAAGCCATTGCAAGACACTTAAAATTAAGGGATATTGGCGGTCAAATAGTTATAGACTTCATTGAAATGCGCGACAAAAATCATGTGCGCGAAGTGGAAAAAACTCTGCGCAATGCCATGAAAAGCGATAGAGCAAGGCATGATGTAGGTCGCATTTCAGCTTTTGGACTGCTTGAAATTATTCGTCAAAGAACAGCATCCTCAGCCCTTGCCATTACCATGGAATCATGCCCTCATTGTAAGGGTACGGGAATGCGTCGCAACCTTGAATGGCAGTCATTACAGGCTCTTCGAGAAATGATGAGGCAAGGTAGGGCAACTCAAGCCGACAGTTTTGCATTTGTAACTTCATCAGAACTTGCCATGTATTTGCTAAATCGTAAACGTGGGCGTATTAGTGAACTTGAAGAACAATTAAATAAAAGTATTGAAGTACAAATACATACTTAATTTTTACGTTAAGCTCTGGATATGAAAAAAGAAATCTTGTTACATCTTTGCTGCGGACCTTGTGCCATTGTGCCAGTTTTGCGTTTGCGAGAGCAGGGTTTTAAAGTGACAGGTCTTTTTGTAAATCCAAATATTCAGCCATTAAGTGAATATCTAGCACGCCGTGAAGCCATGGTAGAATGCGCAAATGAACTCAATCTGCCCATGCTTTGGCGTGATGATGTTTGGAATATTCAAAGCTGGACGCATGCGGCTAGCAATATGCAATCAAATGGACAAAATCGGTGCATTTATTGCTACAGTTCTCGTCTTGATATTTGCTCCCAAATGGCAAAAGAACTAAAATTTGAAACTTTTAGCTCATCACTGCTTTACTCTCGCTATCAAAATCATGAGCAAATTATTGAGCAAGCAATGGCCGCAGCCAAAACTCATAATACTATTTTTTATTACGAAGATTATAGAGATGAATGGCAAAAAGGCATAGATCTCTCCAAAAAATTTAACCTCTACCGACAAAAATATTGCGGCTGCATTTATAGTGAAGCTGAAAGATATGCTAAAAAATTAAATATTTTACAGAAATAAACTTGGCAAAACATCCATGGAAAAAACAGCCATCAATCCTAACTTAAAATAAAATAATTTTTTTTTACACATTCGCTTGACTATTACTTACAAGTAGCATAAAACTTCTTTCGCACTAACCGTGCAACACTCCCCGGTGGCTCAATCGGCAGAGCGGGTGACTGTTAATCACTAGGTTGGCGGTTCAAGTCCGTCCCGGGGAGCCATATTTTGGTATCGCAAAGAGCGACAATGTCCATAAAGCATTGTCGCTCTTTGTTTTTTTCAATTTGTTTAGTTCCCTAAAATCCAATTTCGTCCGCTTGCATCCAAGTAATTTATGGGTATAAATGGGGGTATCAATGTGTTATGATGATTTCAATACCCACATTATAAGTCTTTAATATGGTAAAGATTTTTGTCCTTGTGGGTATGATGCAGTCTTATAAAAAACAAGGAGTACCCATGCAATTAACAAACACCCAAATCAAAGGATTGAAGCCGCTCGGGAAAGCGAAAAAGTATTTTGATGGAGGAGGACTTTTTCTTTTTGTTTCATCCTCTGGAACTAAGCTTTGGCGCATGACCTATCGTTTTGACAGGAAGGAGAAACTTCTTTCTTTTGGTGAATACCCCACAATAAGCCTTAAAGATGCCCGTAATAAACGTGAAGAGGCTAAAAAACTCTTGGCAGAGGGCATTGACCCCAGCGAGCATAAGAAGGCCGCTCAAGCCGAACGCATGGCAGAGGCGCAAAACTCATTTCGCAACGTGGCTTTAGAATGGCATGAACACAGAACCACAGAATTTTGTGACAAGTACCGTGCTTCACTTATGTTTCGCATGGATCATTATTTGTTTAGTAACTTTGGTAAGAAGCCCATTGCAAAACTGGAAGCCCAAGACATTTTAGCAGTTGTGCGCCCCTTGGAACAAGTGGGTAAAATGGAAACAGCTCATCGTCTTGTACAACTCACAGGGCAAGTTTTGCGTTATGCTATCATTACAGGTCGGGCAAAACATAATGTGGCGGCAGATTTACGTGGAGCATTGCGTACACGTAAGGTTGTGCATAGGGCGAGTATTACCGACCCTAAACGTGTAGGTCAACTTCTTATGGATATAGAGCATTATTCAGGTTACTTTCCTTTGATATGTGCTTTACGCCTAGCTCCGCTTTTCTTTGTGCGTCCATCTGAATTAAGATCTGCTGAATGGTCTGAATTTAATTTTGAGACTAAGGAGTGGCGTATTGCTGCTCAGCGTATGAAAATGAAAGAGCAACACATTGTGCCCTTGTCCACGCAAGCTTTGGAAATTTTACAAGCATTAAAAAATGTGACAGGCAATGGTAGATATCTTTTTCCATCTATCCGCACCAATACACGTCCCATGTCAGATGTAGCTATGCTCAATGCACTACGGCGTATGGGTTATGAAAAGCACGAAATGTGTACCCACGCCTTCCGCTTTATGGCTTCCACTTTGCTTAATGAACTTGGCTATAACCGTGACTGGATTGAACGGCAACTAGCTCACTCTGAACGTGATGAAGTACGAGCGGCCTATAATTATGCCCAATATCTGCCAGAACGCCGCCGCATGATGCAAGAATGGGCTGATTACTTGCAGGGCTTAAAAGAACAAACAACCAATATTAAATAAGGAGCTTATATATGTTAGACCGTCAAACATTACCATTAGAAATTGCTGAACGTGTTTTATCTGCTGAAACTATGCAGTACATTG
>CAYJOP010000072.1:0-10522 GCA_964371835.1 uncultured Desulfovibrionaceae bacterium | reverse complement strand
GTTAAAAATGTTTTGTTTTCGTTGTGTTATGTGCTTTTTCAGTGCCGACTAATTACTGTCATAAAATTGCCGTAAATTCGCATAATATGCTCATTTCTTGGCAATTTTATTTATATATTTCCATACTAAAAAACATTTAAATTAAAGTGTTAATCTGCTTTTAAGCGGACGGCTAAATAGTTTTAGGTTCTACATAGGCAAACTTCAAAAAAAGCATGCAATAAAGAGCTAAAATAAAAATAGTGAGTGTACTTTGTTTTGATTGTGTTACGCCAGACTAGGCTCTGTGATGATAGATTGCAAATTTTGGGTGAGTGGGATGTAGAGTAAGAGGAGTGGGCAAATGGTCTTGTTTTCCATTTGTATAAACCCACTCCTCAAACGTATAAGTGATTTACTTCAGTAAGCGTTTACTAATTTCGCGCGCTGCTTTGCGACCTGCACCCATGGCAAGAATAACCGTTGCAGCACCTGTAACAATATCTCCACCTGCAAATACATTGGGGATGGATGTTTCGCCGGTTTCTTCATCAGTCACAATATAACCCCATTTATTAAGCTCAAGGCCAGGTGTAGCTTCAAGCAAGATTGGGTTTGCCTGTGTGCCAAGGGCAATAATGGCAAGGTCTGTGGGTAGCTCATAAATGTCGCCTTCAATGGGTTCAGGGCGGCAACGACCAGAGGAGTCAGGCTCGCCCAATTTCATGCGTTGCAAGCTCACGGACTTTAAGTTTAATTTGTCATCGCCATTAAATGCCACTGGCGCTGCAAGCAGCTCCAATTGAATACCTTCTTCCTCGGCATGTTCTATTTCTTCATGGCGAGCTGGCATTTCATTGCGTGTGCGGCGATAAACAATGTGCACACTTTCAGCACCAAGGCGCATAGCTGTGCGCGCAGCGTCCATGGCCACATTGCCTGCACCAAAAACTGTAACATTTTTACCTGGATAGAACGGAGTATCTGCCTCGGGGAAGGTGTATGCTCGTCCAAGGTTGGCACGAGTAAGGTACTCATTGGCAGAAAATACGCCAACGTAGTTTTCGCCAGGGATATTTAAGAACATGGGTAGGCCTGCGCCAACGCCAATAAATACAGCGTTATAACCTTGTTCTAATAAATCATTAACGGTGATGGTTCGCCCGCCAACCCAATTTAGGTGAAAGTCAACGCCAGTTAGACGAAGTCCCTCAAGCTCAACTGCAACTACGTCCTTAGGTAGACGGAACGCTGGTATGCCATAAACCAACACGCCACCAGGTTCATGCAAGGCTTCATAAACGTCAACTTTAATACCCTTGGCGGCAAGATAGCCAGCAACAGTTAAAGATGCAGGTCCTGAGCCTAAGCAAGCAACTTTTACGCCATCCACAGGTAGCGCACAGGAATTTGTGCCCGTGACTTGCTCACAAGCAGATGTGGCAATGTAATTATCAGCCACAAAACGCTCTAAACGTCCAATGGCAATGGGTTCTTTTTTGGCGTTGAGTACGCATTTGCCTTCACACTGAATTTCTTGTGGGCAAACACGGCCACAGACAGCTGGTAAGCTATTTGTGCTTTTGATAATTCTATAGGCTGAGTCCATATCACCGCGAGCGACTGCGGCAATAAATTCTGGGATTGGAACTTCCACAGGACAACCTGAAACGCATTTGGGTTTTTTACATTGTAGACAGCGCTTTGCCTCCATCATGGCCATTTTATGACTATAGCCAAGGCTTACTTCCTCAAAATTGCGACTACGAGCCTTTGGATCTTGGCAAGGCATGGGCATTCTTGGGGCAAGTTGTTTTTTGGGAGGTTTAATCTTCTCAATCTTTTCTTCTTTGGGGGTAGAATTATTATTGCTCATTACAAGTACACCTATAGTGGTTAAAAGATGCTTTTTCCTGCTCAGCAAAGGCATTAAGTCTGCGGCGTAGTTCTGCAAAGTCAACTTTGTGACCGTCAAACTCAGGGCCGTCCACACAGGCAAACTTTGTTTGCCCATCTACCGTTACACGACAAGCACCACACATGCCAATGCCATCAATCATGATGGGATTAAGACTCACGGTGGTTGGGGTATTAAAGGGTTTGGTGGAGGCTGCCACAGCTGCCATCATGGGCACAGGTCCAACAGCAACAACTTCAGCCACATTTTTGTCCTTCTCAAGACAGTCAACTAAGAGGTTGGTTACAAGACCTTTTACAC
Organism: uncultured Desulfovibrionaceae bacterium; assembly: GCA_964371835.1. Lineage (GTDB taxonomy): Bacteria > Desulfobacterota > Desulfovibrionia > Desulfovibrionales > Desulfovibrionaceae > CAYJAD01. The sequence continues at coordinate 8,325 of CAYJOP010000072.1, read as the reverse complement.
CGTAGCTTCCGTCGTCGGTGGAGATTAAAAGCTCATCCACAAATGATTTAAGCTCATTTTCAAAAAGTAGAAGGTCTTTGCTGCGTGCACCTATGATGCCCACAACTTTATTACCTTTTTTGTGGTGGCCCTTGGCAATGTGATGCATGGCTGCAATGCCAGTGCCACCACCAACACAGATGGTTGTGCCGCTTTTTTCAATGTGTGTGGGTTTTCCAAGCGGTCCACACAAATCGTAAAGGCTGTCACCAGCTTTTAGGGTTTCCATATGAGCGGTACTTTTACCAAGCACAATATACACAATAGTAATGGTGCCAGCTTCTGCGTCAGCGTCAGCAATGGTTAAAGGTATGCGCTCGCCCTCAGGTGCCACTCGCAACATAACAAAATGGCCTGGCTCAGCCTTTTTTGCAATGTGCGGTGCATCCAAAATGAATTTGCTTGTTTTTCCAGGGATTAAGGATTCTTTGACCAGTATGGGTGTCGGCATTCAAGATACTCCTTGTATGAGGTCTTGGTTTGTGGGTTTTAGCCTGTTAGCCAGACAAATTAAAATTATCTGTTACAAACCAAGCATAGCTGAATTAGTAGCATTTGGCAAGGTGGGCATGGTGAAATTATATGAATTTTATAGTAAAACAGTATGAAATATAAAGATTTAAAAATTTTAAAATTAAAACACTTAGTTTGTGTTGCCATTTTATGGCATTGCCAGATGCAAGATTTAATGTTAAAGTTTAATGTCGTTCGAGTGAATTTGTGCTACACAGTATTTTTTTGAGCTAGATAATTAAATTTGTTATAATATTAAGGATTTTACATATGTACGAACTGGCTTCACCATTACCTCAAGATGGGCAAATAAACGTGCGTGAGCCAGAAAATGCCTTGCCTCGTACTCGATTAGATGAATTACCGCAAATTTTACAAGGGGCGTGCCTTCGAGCTGGGTGGACATCGCTTATGCCGGTGCAAGAATTATCCTTACCATATCTTTTGGCCCGTCGGGATTTGATGGTACAATCTCGCACAGGTAGTGGTAAAACTGGCACATACCTTTTGCCTCTTTTGCGTCACCTTTCGCCTGAACGTAAGGTCGTTCAAGCCTTGGTTCTTGTGCCCACAAGAGAGCTTGCCTTGCAGGTGGAGCGAGAGGCTAAAGTGCTACTTGAAGGCAGTGATATTTCAGCCGTTGCTGTGTATGGTGGGGTTGGCTATGCTAGGCAAAATGAGGCTTTGCGTTCTGGTGTTCAATTGGTAGTTGGCACACCGGGGCGTGTTTTGGACCATCTTTTACGTCGTAGTTTTAACCTTGATGCCTTAAGGGTCTTAATTTTTGATGAAGCTGATAGAATGCTTTCCATTGGATTTTACCCCGACATGAAGGAAGTGCAAAAATATTTACCCAAGGGTAAGATTGCAACTTGTTTGTTTTCAGCAACATATCCTCCGCATGTATTAAAGTTAGCTGAAGAATTCATGTCTGTACCAGCCATGCTTTCACTTTCTGAAAAGCATGTGCATGTGGCGGAAGTGCAACATATGTATTGTATGTGCAAGGCAATGGATAGGGATCGCACTTTAATTCGTATTTTAGAAGTGGAAAATCCAGCTTCGGCCATAATATTTTGTAATACCAAGGCTAATGTACATTATTTAACTGAAGTCCTCAAAGGTTTTGGCTATAATGCCGATGCCCTTTCTGCTGATTTGTCACAAAGCAAGCGTGAGGGAGTATTGCAAAAAATACGGCAAGGAAATTTACGTTTTCTTGTGGCAACAGATGTTGCTGCTAGGGGTATTGATATACCGGATTTATCTCATGTTGTGCTTTATGAAGTGCCAGAGGATCATGAAAGCTACATTCACCGAGCAGGACGCACTGGTCGAGCTGGAGCTGCAGGTACTGTTATAAGCCTTGTGGATGTGATGCAAAAAATGGAGCTTGAGCGTATTGCCAAGCGTTTTAACGTGCCATTATTATTGCATGAAAATCCTTCTGATGAGGATGTTTCAAGGGTTGTTGGACAAAGAATAACTGCATTATTAGAGGCAAAATATCGTAAACTTACTGGCCTTGAGCGTGAAAGAATACGCCGTTTTAGCAATGTTTCTCAAACTATTGCGCAGCAAGGTATTGAAGTAAAAAAGGATGCTAAATCAGAAGCGGTAGACGAAGGTCATTATGATTTATTAAATATGCTACTTGATGCATGTTATCAGGAAAGTCTGAATATAAACTCAGTACCAACTAGTACAGAAAATAAAAACTATAATAACAATATGAAACGAAGAAACAGAAGTAGAAAAAATAAAAAAAACACCGCTGGAGGCAGCTCTCGTGACAGATCATAACCCTACAATTACTGAATGTAATCCTGAAGAAGTGGTGGCAACTTTTGAAAACTTACTCAGTTCTGTTGATTTTGAAGAAGAATTACGCATGTTTAAGATAGGGAGATTTAATCGTTCCTTGCGCAATAATATGTCCAATGAATTTGAAGCAACATATATTGGCCTTTGGACCTTGGCTCTTAAGAGATCTTTTCCTGATGCAGCGACTGAAATTTTTAGTCTTTTTTTGGAAAGATATGCTCAGAAAAACACCTCAAAATCCAAGGCTGGAATGGTAGAAAAATTGCTTGCGTATCGTGACATGATGAGTAGTGCTGGTGATAAGGATTTTAGCGAAGTTAGTAGGCATTTATTGTCCTTTGGTAAGGTAGAGGACGCAACACTTAAAGCTGAAACTTTGCGCTTATCCTTGGTGCTTCGCAGTCATTATGAGTTTATATTTCAAAACCTTGTATAAAGATGAATTGTATTACTTCACCAGAAGATTTTGCATCAATAATTAAAGATGGTAGTGGAACATGCATAACCATTGGTAATTTTGATGGGGTGCATGTGGGGCATCAGAGTTTGCTTCGGCGAACATTGGAAAAGGCTGAACAACATAATCTATTACCTGTTGTAGTTACATTTTGGCCACATCCTATGGCAGTGCTTGCTGGTGGGAGATCTCCTTCTGTTATTACTCCGCAAACTGAGCGTTTACGCCTGTTTTCAACCCACGGCATGGCCTTTACACTAGAACTGCCCTTTACTCGTGAGCTTGCAGCACTAGACCCAGAAGAATTTGTGCAACATGTGCTTGTGCCACTTTGTTGTAAAAAACTTGTTATTGGCTATGATTTTTCACTTGGTAAAAATAGAGCTGGTAATATGGAAGTTTTGCAAGCACTTGGTGAGAAGTATGGTTTTAGTGTTGAGCAAATGCCACCTATAATTGCCCTTGATGCTGTGGTTAGTTCAACGCGCGTGAGAGATTATATTAAGGCAGGGGATGTGTGGGACATGCAGTCCTTGCTGGGACGATATTTTGCAATAGAAGGTACGGTTGTGCATGGGTATGGGCGTGGTGTTGGTTTGGGTTTCCCTACAGCTAACATTCAGACAGATTACGCCACATTGCCTCGAGCTGGAGTGTATGCCACATGGGTTACTGGTGTTGCGGACCATGCCATAGCAGCTGTTACTAATGTAGGTTATGTGCCCACTTTTGAAAATAAAGAACTTAGTGTTGAGAGTTTTTTCTTGGAAGGTGAGTATGATGTATACGGAAAGCAATTGAGGCTTTCATTTGTGCAAAGGATTAGAGATGAACAGAAATTTAGTGGCGTTGAAGAATTGAAAGAGCGGATTGTAAAAGACGTTGAAATTGCAAGGAATGTACTTTGCCATGCGCCACAGCCTTAGTAGTGATTTGCCTTGTCAGTTTACATGCTTACCAAAAAAATCTTAAATATATGTATAATTAGTCGGACCTGAACAACACATTTGCATGTATTGTTCTTAAAAGGCACGCGTCTCCAAATGCCGTCTTGCGGTCGCCAGAAATGAATTCTGGCTCATTTTACGTCGCGCAAAATTTTTCTTACAGAAAAATTTTGTTAGTAGTCACTTGAAAAACTCATAATTACTGTCATAAAATTGCCGTAAATTCGCATAATATGCTCATTTCTTGGCAATTTTATTTTTATATTTCCACACTAAAAAACATTTTAAATTAAAGTGTTAATCTGTTTTATGTGATGACTAATTATAAAGTACTAGTGCTATACGCATGGGTTTTTGCACTTAGAAAAAGATGTTCTTTGTGGAGTAAATGTCTTACTGAGTGAAAATCTCTCTTGAAGTGCAAAAGAGGTTTTCACTCAGCAGATTTTATTAACATGAACTACGGTAAAGAATTAACTTTTCCGCTTAAATTTCCATTACAATGTTCTTAAAATGGCCACAAATTGTCCATAAATCTTGTAAACCAACCAGGCTTCTGCTTATCAGCAAGGACGCCCTTACCATAATATTGAATGTTAGCATCAGCCATTTGTGTGGACATAACACTATTATTAGCTGAAACATCACGCGCTCTTATGGTTCCAGTTATGACCATATATTGAGTTTCTTCGTTAACTCTAGTTTGTCGCACACCTTCAAGTTGCAAAATTCCACCAGGCAACACTCTGATAACCCTTGCAGCAAGCGATGCTGTTACATAGTTTTCTCTTGTGGTTTCGCCTGAGCCTTCAAAGTCATTATTGGTAGAAGTTGCAAATACAGGGTTTGGACCTACAGTTGCCGATGGGCCAATGCCTCGCAAATATGGGAGCATATTTACAGAGGTTTTATCAAAGGCTGCCGTTACCCTATAGTCATTGTTGCTTGATTTATCAGCTGAAGTGTCTGCGGAGTTTGAAGCTGAGCTGTTTTCCACTATATTTACAACCACAATGTCGCCAACTCGTCTTGCACGATTATCTGAAAATAACGGATCAACATCACTTTCAGCAAAAAGTGAGCCTGGATTTCTAACTTCTGTAGCCTCATTAAATACAGGTTGTTGGACAACAGGTGCCACTATTTCTGGTGTTTGCTTGGTGCTTTGGCAGCCAAGGCAAAAGAGCATCACGCCTAACATTAAAATTGTATACTTTTTCATAATTCCCCCACATTCCTCCATGGCTTATTGTGCCACAACGGTTTTATTGTCACGAATGGTTGCATAGACTTGTTTCTTGCTTTGTAAATTTCGCACCGGAATTGTTGCCCCAGGTTCGCCATCTGCTAAGCTTTCTGCCTGTACTTCCATAACCACATTACCCTTTTCATAAACTAGACGAACAATGGCGCCCTTTCTTACCATGGAAAGGGCTAGTAAGTCCGTCTGAAAAATTGGCTGACCCGTACTAACACCACGCACAAGCTGCCATGGTCCACCACGGCCATCCCATGGCATGCCACGCAAATGTGAGGCATTGACTCTTATAAATGTAATGTCCTGAACATTTAGTGAATCGCCCTTATTTAGCGGACGTGCAGCAGACGGAACTTCCACCCAAAGATTTAGAAAGGCAGTCCCTGCCGCACGACGCAAAACCGTGCCATCTGCTTCTTGAATAATAAACCTAAAACTAATGCGTCCAGGCACGATTTTTCCCAAATCTAAGCTAACTTGTTGTTGCCCGTGAGCTAAAAATATGTATGGCGGTAAGCGAAATTCTGTTAGCTCTGCAACTCCTGGCATGGCTTGCATTTGTGGTGTCAAAGTCCTGACTATGTAATTGCGTAAATCATCTTCCTCTAAAACTATGCCGCCACGCTGTATGGCTAATGATGCTGGCAAAATGCACCTTGAAGCTACGTCCTTTAATACTTCATGCAAAGCTTGTGAAAGACGAGTTCTATTTATTTGCAATGGTTTGCCTGCATCTGGAGGAGCTGGCCAAAGTGCTTTGGCACTTAGCTCTTGCCAAAGCTCTGGCGGAATGGGACCCAATGGTTCTGCAATTTCGCCAAGCCTCACCATATTATCATTGGCCACCGCCGCGGCTCGTATGCGAATTCGCCAATCAGTGGCCTCTTGCACTTCCAACTTTCTTGGCACAAAGCTCTTGTTCATCATATTATTACGCACTTGAGGGCTTTGTACCATTTTTTGCTCTGGGCTTAATGGAATCCCAGCACCAGTTGCATTTACCGCACCAATCACCAAACTCAGTCCGCAAAGAGTAACTATGCAAATTGCAAAATAAATTGTACGGTAAGAATAAAACATATTATGACCTCTTAAGCTGTACAGCTATGCCAAGCATGGAGTCAGAAGTCTGAATGGCCTTGGAGTTAACTTCATAAGCGCGTTGGCCCACAATCATATTAACCATTTCATCCACCACTTCTACGTTAGACATCTCCAAGAAACCTTGGGCCATGGTACCCACATTATCTACACCCGGTTCGCCTTCAAGCTCATCGCCTGAAGCATCTGTGGGCGTATACAGATTACGACCTCTAGCATCAAGTCCAGCTGGGTTAATAAAGGTGTATAGCGGAATATCAGCGCCAGCTATTTCTGTGCCATTGGCATCAAGGGCAGAAATATGTCCTTGAGGCGATATGGCTATATTCTTTGTTTCAGCAGGAACTGCAAATTCAGGCTGCAAAATATAACCATTGGCTGTTACTATTGTACCATCTTGATTTAATTTGAATGAGCCTGCTCTGGTGTACATGAGCTCGCCATTAACTTCCACTTGAAAAAAACCATCACCTTCAATGGCAACATCAAGCGCATTACCAGTATTTTGAAAGTCACCCTGCGAAAAGAATTTGTGCACAGCGGTTGGTCTTGTACCCATACCAACTTGAATACCTACAGGCAAAGTATTATCACCTTCGGTGATGGAACCTGCAATTTTCATGGTTTGATACATAAGATCCTCAAACTCTGCACGGCTTTTCTTAAATCCCGTAGTATTTACGTTTGCTAAGTTATTGGAAATAACATCAATATTTAACTGTTGGGCCACCATGCCAGTAGCACCAGTCCAAAGGGAACGCATCATAGCTATATCTCCTTATTTTATTATTAATTACCTGACTTTGCCAACTTTTTGTATGGCTTCTCTATCTATGGTGTCTGAAGTTTGAATTACTTTTTGATATGCTTCAAACTGCCTATTAACTTCTATCATATTAACCATTTCGCTAACTACTTCCACATTGGCAGCCTCAACAAAACCTTGTGAAATTCGCGCACCAGCAGGCAAGGGGTCAACTTCAGCCACAGGCACATCAGGACGCGCCCTATACAAATTTTGCCCCTGTTTTTCTAAATTTTTCAAATTATCAACTGTCACAAAGGCCAAGGTATTTACAAGCTCTCCATCAGCAAGCACCTGACCATCTCCTGAAACATGTATATTTCTAGTGCCTTCTGGTATAACTATGGGACCATCAGCACCCATTACTTGCCAGCCTTGTGGTGTAACAAGTTCTCCATCTGGTGATAATAAAAAATGTCCATTGCGTGTATATAAGTCACCATGTGGCGAATTTACCTTGAAAAAACCCTCACCTGTAATGGCAAGATCAAGAGGGTCGCCTGTAAATTTCATAGCTCCTTGGGAAAAATCCGTTTGAGACACAGCAATACGAGGACGAGCTAAATTCTTAGGCTCTGGAAAAAGCGGTTTTGAGCGACAATGCATCAAAGGCTCACGAATTTCATCATGAGCAAAGCTTGCCATGGTGTCCTTAAAGGCTAAGGCATCACGCTTGTAGCCGTTTGTATTTACGTTTGCCAAATTATTGGCAATGAAATTCATGCGGTGTTCTGTGGTTAAAGCACCAAAAACAGCACTAAACATAGTATCTTGCATGAAAAAATCCTCCTGCACACCTTTTGAACGAAAATGACTTTTATACGCTCATAGTGCTACACAAGGATTGTTTGCAATTAGTGGACCAATTGTTTTATAATGCCGATTTTATAGTTGATTTATTGTGGATGATTATTTGCTTAATACCTTATGGGCTTTATCAAATATTCAAAATTGTATGAAATTATTTGCACCATTTTATTTTAGACTTGACTGCAAACAAGATGCCATATATACGACCTTTGGAAGTCAAGCGGCGCGATGCACCGCGAACCCCGTCAGGTTCGAAAGAAAGCAGCGGCAGTGGTGGCTGCGGGTGCTTGGCTTCCTTTGTTCTTTATCCGCTCATTCAGCACATTTTATGTCAATGGAAGTATTCCACTGACCTGCTTCACTCGCTAGGCGAGCTACCGCTCGCTACTCCGTAGGTTTAAGGAAATTCATTACATAATGCTTACACGCAAAACAAAAGCCAAACTGTTGATATGTCTATATACACCGAACAGCTTGGCTTTTTTCGTTTCTTTGTACTGATACTTTTTGAACAAAATAATCCTCCATCTTTGAAGAAATGGAGGATTATTTTGTAAGCGAAAATTACTTA
>CAYJOP010000071.1:0-10646 GCA_964371835.1 uncultured Desulfovibrionaceae bacterium | reverse complement strand
TTTATCAGCACTGAAAATGAATTAAATTAGTCGACACTGAAAAACATAATAACTATTTGAAATAAAATATTTTTAAATCCAAATAAACCAATAAAATTACCAGAAATATGAGCATTGAATGCGAATTTATGGCAATTTTATGGTGCAAAAAATAAGTTTTTCAAGTTTCGGCTAACGGAATTTTTCTTACAGAAAAATTCCGCATGGCGTAAAATAAGCCAGAATTAATTTCTGGCGACCCCAAAGGGGTATTTGAAGCCAATGTGCCTTTCAAAAAGTCATTGGAAAATGACTTTTTCAGCCTCCGACTAAATTATTAAAACAAATGCACGAATAAGCTTATTTGTTTTTCAGTGACTGCTAAACTGCATAAAAATCTTTTTTGCATAGTATTTTATTGTTCAAGAAATTTGAAAAATTGCATCTAAAAACCATACGGACTTCTTAAAATATAATTTTTATTTGACATGGTTGCAAAAAAAGTATTCAATTCTTAAGATGTTACCCCTGTTAATCAAACCTCCCTTATTGGGTATTGGCCTAAAAGTTCTAGGCGATACTCTCATGGATAAAAAGCTAACCTGCGCCACGGCAGAATCTTGCACAGCAGGGCTTTTAGCTGCGTCCATGACTAGCATACCTGGATCTTCAGCTTGGTTTTTGGGTGGTGTCATTGCCTATGCCAATGAAGTCAAAATGGCACAATTAAACGTACCTGAACAAATTTTATTGGAGCATGGGGCAGTGAGCGGCGAGTGCGTTATGCACATGGCAAGTGGTCTTTGTACAAATCTATCTGCCGATGTGGGGGTTAGCATTTCTGGCATTGCAGGCCCAGATGGTGGCACTGAGTTAAAACCTGTGGGTACTGTTTGGATTGGTTTTTGTGTTTTAGGTGTAACATCTGCTAGGCTTTTTCATTTTCAAGGCAGCCGTGAGCATGTGCGCATGCAAAGTGTGGTGCGTGCGGTACAGGGTCTCATCGAAAGATTGTAATATAATTCGTTGAAAAAAAGCATGCGACCAAGCAATATATGTTAAAACGCCAAGTAAAACATATAAAAGCCAATAAGCGACATCATAACACCCATGATGATTTTTAGAATATTGCTTATATTAGCATAGCGTTCACTTTGCGATAGCTTTTGCACAAAACCCACAGAAGTACCACAAATTACAGCAAGAACTCCATGCCCTATGGAGTAAAGTAATAAAAGCACTATACCCCAAGCAAAGCTACCCTTGCTGGCAACCACTGCAAGCAAGGCAATAAGCACTGGTGTGGAACAAGGGGAAGAAAAAATCCCACCCAAGATACCAGCAATAAATGCTCCTAAGTAGCCTTTCTTAGTATTTTTTGAAGCTAGATAACTTGAAGGAATAATTTCATATAAGCCCCAAGTTTGCAAAGCCATGAGCAGCATAAGCACGCCCAAGAACATAAACCACCAAGTGGAGGCCACACCCATTAAACTACCAGCCATTGTGGCAATAATGCCAAGTGCCGTAAAGGTTACAGCTGAGCCTATGGCAAATGTTAAGGAGAGCATAAAGGCTGAGCGTGTATTTTCACCACCTGTACCACCCACATAACCCACAATTAGTGGTACGCTTGATAATGCACATGGCGTAAATGATGTTAAGATGCCAGCAACAAGGGCCAAAAGTGGAGCAATCCAAGTGCTTTCAACCACAAGTCTTGATAAATCAGCAAGCATTGCTTCCATTAATTAACACCCATATCAGCCAATATTAACAACATTTGCGCTTCTGTTAAACCACCTTGATGAGCAGTAAATAAATGTTCTTCACTTTCTTTGTCGGCATACATTAAAAACTCCATGCCCAAATCCTTGCTGGGCACATATGGCTTGCCATCGGCTGTAATAAATATTTGTGTAGGGATAATTTGCACAGGAAAACCTTTGGCGGCTTCTGGGCTTTTCCAAACGTCCACAAATTGTACAATGGCTTTCCCTTGCATATCTTTGTTTAGTTTTACCAAAACTGGAGCCATTTCAATACATGGAATGCATTTATCTGCACCAAAATCTATAATTGTTGGCATTTTATACTCAGCTAACTTCTCCAAATCCACACTACTAACATTTAGCGGAAATTTACTGCTATCATCTGCCACTTGCTCTGTTTGCTCAGCCTGATTTTGGAAAAACCAAATCCCAGCCACCACCAACACCATAATCAGCGGTATTAAAACCTTTGCCACTTTATTCTTTTTTTGTTCCATATTTAAAACCTTCCTCTAATTTATCACTGTCTTTAACCTAAAACCAATAATGCGTTCAAAAAGCACTGAATACAATGAAGTGATGAATTTTATGAGGGGAATTGGGTCTTCCCCCATGACCCTAAAATTTATCACTGAAGCAGTAAGCGGTGCTTTTTCAACGCATTATCACCTAGAAGTTATAGCCGGCGGCAAGCGCCTTCGCATTAGATGGAATAAGCTTCGCATAATGGCTAGAAATAGTCCTATGCAACGCCTCTTGCACCACTTCAAGCGGTAAGGCTTTAGTAGCCTTAAGCCACGCCCCAAGGGCTACCATATTTGCCATTTTCACTGAGCCAATTTCATAGGCAATGTCATTTACTGGAATGCACACGCTATTTTTGCTCTTATCCAAGACTCCATCGGCTTTTACGTCAATGAGTGAACTATTAACAATTTGTACACCACCTTCTGCAAGACGTGGTTGGAACTTATCCAATGAAGGTAGGTTCAAAACAATGGTGGATTTTGGCTGACGCACCAAGGGTGAACCCACTGGAAATTCGTCCAAAACCACGGTGCAGTTGGCTGTGCCACCACGCATTTCTGCGCCATATACAGGAATAAAAGTCACATGACGGCCATATTCCATACCAGCTTGGGCTAGCAAGTTGCCAATGAGCATAACGCCTTGCCCGCCAAAACCAGCCATAATCACGTCTTGATAATTAGACATTTTCGCCACCTCTTGCATCTTTAAATACGCCCAATGGGAATACAGGAATCATCTCATTTCCAATGCGCTCATTGGCATTGATGGCATCCAAACGCCAGTTGGTGGGGCAACCGCACAAAAGCTCCACAAAGCTATAGCCAAGATTATCCCTTTGAACTTCAAAGGCAGTGCGAATGGCTTTTTTAGCGGCGCGAATATTTTTTACAGAATTAAGCGCACAGCGTGAGGCATAAACTACGCCATCAAGTTGTGCCATAATTTCAGACATATGAATTGGTCCACCCTCGGTGGCCATATTACGCCCTGCTGGTGATGTGGTGGTTTTTTGCCCAACTAAGGTTGTTGGGGCAAGCTGACCACCAGTCATGCCATAAATAGTGTTATTTACAAAGAAAACCGTAATACGCTCTCCACGGTTGGCAGCGTGAATGGCTTCAGCAATACCAATGGCGCCCATGTCGCCATCACCTTGATAAGCAAAAACCATGCGGTCAGGACGTGCACGCTTAACACCTGTGGCAACGGCAGAGGCACGCCCATGCGGTGCTTCAATACAATCAAGAACCATGTAGTCGTAAATAAAGGCGGAACAACCAACAGATGGTACAAGTATGGTTTCGCCAGCAAAGCCCATTTCATGTATAACCTCAGTTATAAGTCTGTGGGCAATGCCATGATGACAACCGGGGCAATAGTGCGTTGCTTTATCAGCTTGCACAGGGTTGGCATCAAATACAATTTCTTCATCAATATTTGGTATAATTGGATTTGTTGTCATTATTTTGCTCCCAAGCTTGTTTCAATGGGCTGAATTAGCGCATCTGCACCAATAAATAGGCCAGGCATAACACCATGCCAAGCAACGTTTGCATCTGTACCCATAAGGGCAAGGCGAACATCTTCAACCATTTGTCCAAGATTTTGCTCAATCACCAAGAAACGCTTACCCTTTTTTGCAAGGTCTTGTAACTCTGCCTTAGGGAAGGGGAACAAGGTAACAGGTCGGAATAAACCAATTTTATGACCTTGATCACGCAAATGACGCACTGCACTTTGAGCAATGCGCCCAATGGAACCATAGGCCACAATTACAAGCTCGGCATCGTCACAATCATGACAAACGGCGCGCGCTTCTACCTGCATGGCAGTATATTTTTCTTGCAAAAGTTCATTGCGCGCTGCAAGCGCACCCTCTGCCAAATAAACAGATTTTAGCAAACGAGTGGTTTGGTCACTACGGCTTTTATAACCTTCCACACGCCAAGGTGCAGAAAGTTTTTTGAAACCTTCAACGCCTGAGGCATCTTTTGGAGCTTTGCGTAAAACTGGCTCTTTAATCTGCCCAATGATGGCATCACCCAAAACCATGATGGGATTACGATATTTAAATGCCAAGGAGAAGGCATCAAACATTATATCATAACATTCTTGAGCAGTGGCAGGAGCTAACACCAAGGTACGATAATCGCCATGTCCGCCGCCTTTTACAGATTGAAAATAATCACCTTGTGATGGACCAATGTCGCCAAGGCCAGGTCCACCACGACTCATATTAACAATTACGCCTGGAATGTGACTGCCAGCCATGTAAGAAATACCTTCTTGCATGAGCGAAATACCACAACTTGAAGATGAGGTCATGGCAGCAACGCCACAAGCACCAGCACCTAGTACCATATTAATGGAACCAATTTCACTCTCAGCCTGCACAAAACTACCATCGCACTTAGGCAATAAGCCAGACATGGCCTCTGGAATTTCATTTTGTGGGGTTATGGGATAACCAAAATAGCAACGACAACCAGCATCTATTGCACCAAAAGCTATGGCTTCATTACCTTTAATAAGTACGCGTTCGTCTTTTTGGGTGCTCATTATGCACCTTCCTTTTCTTTGCGATTTTTAAATACACGGATGGCAACATCTGGGCAAATTAAGCCACATGAAGCACAGGCTGTACATTCAGATACTTTATCTGCTGTAACTTCCACCACTTGATAACCTTGACGATTAAAACGCTCAGCCTTGGTTATTATACTTTTAGGACACACGGTTGTGCAAAGCAAACAGCCCTTACACCGCTCTTCCAGAAAGGCTACTCTAGCCATATTCAAACTCCTTTTATTCGCTCGTTCGGCAGATTTTATGCAAATGGAAGTAAATTCCATTTGCCTGCCTCACTCGCTCTACAGCCCGCTACCGCGGGCGACTCCGTCGGTTTAAGGTTAGTAAGTTTCGGCAGATTTTATGCAAATGGAAGTAAATTCCATTTGCCTGCCTCACTCGCTCTACAGCCCGCTACCGCGGGCGACTCCGTCGGTTTAAGGTTAGTAAGTTTCGGCAGATTTTAACTTCTTAAATCATTAAATAATACTCAAACACAAAAATATTTGTATAATTCATTAATAAATTAACATGGCATCACCATAGGAAAAAAACCTATAATTATGCTTAATTGCATCTTCATAAGCATTGAGTATGCGCTCACGCCCAGCAAAGGCAGAAATCATCATTATTAATGATGACTCTGGCAAATGGAAATTTGTAATAATTCCATCAACCACCTTAAAACCACGCCCTGGATACAAAAATATATCTGTCCAACCTGTAAAAGGTTGTACTTTTCCGCATAGTTCTACAACACCTTCCAAAGCCCTAACTGACGTTGTGCCAATGGCAATAATGGGCCTATTTTCTGCTTTTGCCTTGGCAATGGCAGTGGCAGTGGCTTCTGGTATTTCTATATATTCCCTATGCATACGATGACTGCGAATATCATCATTGCGCACAGGACTAAAAGTTCCATAACCCACATATAATGTCACTTCTGCCCATTCGCAACCATGTGACAATAAATCATTATGCAAGGTTTCGGTAAAGTGCAAACCAGCTGTGGGTGCTGCCACTGAACCAACTTTATCTGAGCGAGCAAAAATTGTTTGATAGCGAGTTTGATCTTCATCATCATCGCTGCGTTTAATATATGGGGGCAATGGTATATGCCCAGTGGCGGCAAAGGCCTGTGCTAAATCACCATGCCAACAAAGAACAACCTTCCTCTGCCCAAAAGGACCAGATTCAAGCACTTTTACACTAATGCCTGCACCAAATTGAAATTCATCGCCATCATTAACCCTACCACCAGTACGCACAAGGCCACTGGCCTCTGCTTCATACCATCCTTCCTTGCCAGCCACTGGCTTAGCCTCAGCTGTGACCAAGGGAAGTGGGGTCAAAAGTAAAAATTCAACCTTGCCGCCAGTTTCACGAGTCCCCAGCAATCTTGCCTGCAATACACGAGAATTATTAACAATTAACAAACAATCATTGGGTATATATTGCCCAAGATCTGAAAATTGCGTATGCGTAACACCACTGGTAGTGGCCTTACGGCTCATGACCATTAGTCGAGAATGGCCACGTTCTTCTGGAGGATGTTGGGCTATAAGTTCTTCTGGCAATTCAAAATCATAGGAAGTGCGAAGATAATCTTTTTCATCTATAAACATTTTACACCTTCATGCATGCATACAATCCACAGCGTCTAACATAAAAAACTTACCTTGTCAGCCCATACCTTCATAGGGTATTATGCTGGGAGTAATGCTCAACTTCACAATTTTATGTATAAATTCTAAACCCTTTAAGGAATAAACATGGATTATTACGCCCCTCCATATAATTTTGACGAGCACAGCCATTTAAAAAATATTAGCTTGCACCTTGGGGTGTGTGGTTCCATTGCGGCTTTTAGAGCCTTGGATTTAGTGCGTTGGTGGATGGCAAATCATATTCACGTTAGTGTTACCTTAACTGAATCTGCACAAAGATTTATTACTGGGCTAAGTTTTGAAGCCTTGGGTGCAGCCACAATATACACAGAAATGTGGGAGAAAGAAAGTGTATTTGGACACTTAGAACCAGGACAAATTTGCAAAGTCATGGTTATAGCGCCTGCCACTGCCGCAACTATTGCGCATTTAGCCCATGGCAATGCAGACACTCTACTCTCTTGCCAAGCCCTAGCCTTTGAAGGACCTTTGCTAGTTGCACCAGCCATGAACCCACGCATGTGGAACAATGCCGCCACTAAAGAAAATATAGCCAAGCTTGAAAGTCGTGGCGTGCAAATAATTGTGCCAGATTGTGGCAGCACAGCTTGTGGAGATACAGGCCAAGGCCGTCTTGCAGATTTGCGCCAAATTTGGCTTGCATCCCTAAAAGCAATTACCCCACAAGATATGAAGGGCGTTAAACTTATGCTAACCCTTGGGCCCACCAGAGAACAATGGGACGCTGTGCGTTATTGGTCAAACCCATCCACTGGTGGTATGGGCGCATCCATTGCCATATCAGCGTGGTTACGTGGGGCTGAGGTTCATGCAGTTTGTGGCCCTGTGTCTGAAAAGTGTTGCTTTTTACCAGCGGACATTCGCCGTTATGATGTGGTTTCTGCCCATGAAATGCATGAGGCCGCTAAGGATTTATGGCCAAGCATGAACATGGGCGCATTTACTGCTGCTGTTGCTGATTTTACACCGCAAAACACATTTACAAGCAAGAATGAAAAATTTAAAAAAGCTGATCATGCTCAGGGCTTAAATATTAATTTTGCACCTACTGTTGATATTTTGCGCAGCATTTGTGAGGAAAAACGCCCAGACCAAAAAATAATGGGCTTTGCCGCTGAAACCACCCCAGACATACTTGGTGCTGTGCGTGAAAAGTTAAAGCGCAAAGGTGCTGATATTTTGGTGGGCAACAATATTAATAATAGCAATTCTGGTTTTGCATCCTCCACCAATGAGGTTGTGGTTATTGATAAAAATGGTCGTGAGGAGGCTTGGCCTGTGCTGCCTAAACTCACAGTGGGATGGAGATTGTGCTCGTGGCTTTTGGACATTTAGATACACCTGTACACCTTGTGCCATGGCAACAACATGGCGTAGATTTTATTTTAACCAAGGAAAATTTGCCCCTTGGCTTTTCCCTGTGCCATACACAGCAAACACCAAGTCCTCAAAATAATATACCAAATACACAAGTTAGCCCATCAGCACAACCTTTACAGCAGGCACAGCCAAACAAGGTGCAAAGCAGACCCCAAGTACGGCGTACCTATGCACAAGATATTGCCCCTGCGCAAGCTCATAACCCCACTCCTACAAATGCCAACCTTTTCTTGCCACCAGAGCATTGGCCAAAGCCGTGGCAAGAGTTATTACAAAAAACTGCTCCTGCCCCAGTGGTTTGGACATACTGGAACCTTGGCGAAGACCTAACAGGCAATGCTAGCGATGAGCGACGTGCATTTTTGCGTAAAATTTTAGGTGACTTGGCCCTTCCCAAGGGAACAAATGCCTTTTGGCCTGCGGCTATGTCATTACAAAATGGCCAAGAACCAATGGCCCACACCCAAGCCTTTTGGTCTGGCGTGCAAATGTTAAAGGCAAGAGCCGTTGTGGTTATGGGTCAGCCTGCCACCAAGGCCCTTGAACTACCGCCAGATTTACGCCCATTTATGCAAGCAAGACACAATGGTTGCTTTGTGGTGGTTTTGCGTGATGTGGATTTATTAATTAGTGAGCCGCATCTATATGCCAATGTACGAGAATTTTTAAGAAAAAGCCTTGCCGCCTTTGCTAAGCGTTAAGCTAAATTATTGTAAAATTTATTCAAACAGGTAGTCCATGCATTTTCATCTTGTAAGTCTTTTCCCAGAATTTTTTAGCTCACCCTTGCAAATGGCCCTCATGGCAAAAGCACAAGAAAAGGGTCTTGTCCACGTGGATATACATAATCCCCGTGAGCATGGGTATGGCGTGCATAAGGCCGTTGATGATCGCCCCTATGGTGGAGGGCCAGGCATGGTTTTCATGCTTGAGCCTATATTAAAAACCATTGCTAACATATCAAAAACTGGTAGAATTTTAGTCCTATCTCCTGCTGGTCGCCCCTTTAATCAGACCATGGCAAAAGAGCTTGCCACTGAACAAAACCTAACACTTGTCTGTGGTCGCTATGAAGGTTTTGACGCAAGGCTTGCAGACATTTTGCCAGTTGAATATGTAAGTATGGGTGACATGGTGCTAAATGGTGGTGAAGTACCAGCCCTTGCCATTATGGAGGCCGTTGCTCGCTTAATACCAGGATTTATGGGTAAGGAAGAATCTGGCACCGAGGAGAGCTTTTCCCATGGACTTTTGGAATATCCGCATTTTACAAGGCCAGAAAACTTTGAAGGCCACAGCGTGCCAGAAGTTTTGCGCAGTGGTGACCACAAAAACATAGCACTTTGGCGCAGGCAACAATCTTTAAGCATAACCCTAAGGCAAAGACCAGATATATTTAACAATGCCCAATTAAAATCCAGCGATGTTGATTATTTAAATAATGAACCAAGAACACGTCTAGGGCGCAATCTCTTTATTGCATTGGTGCATCACCCTGTAATTATTGAAGGTAAACATTCTGGCACATCTTCCATCACTAATCTTGATATTCATGACATATCACGCATGGCAAGAACTTATGGTCTTGGCAAATTTTATATGGTCACACCGTTAAAAGACCAACAAGACGTACTAAAAGGCATATTGCAACATTGGCTGCATGGTGCGGCTAATAAAAATCACGGTGACAGAGCCGAAGCTTTACGCCTTGTGCAACCTGCCATTTCCATTGAAGATGCCGTGGCCCACATCACTAATTTAACAGGGCAAACACCTTTAATTTGGGGCAGTTCTGCCAAGTGGGATGATGAAATTAAAGGTGCTGACAAAAGCCCCATGCCCCAATACATTTCTTTTGCAGATGCAAGGGATCAACTACAAGAGCGTGCGGCATTATTATTACTTGGCACAGGGCATGGCTTAGCCCCTGAGGTTATGCAAGGTTGCGATGCCCTACTTCGGCCTTTAAGATATTTAGGCGATTATAATCACCTTTCGGTGCGCTCGGCTGCTGCCATTATGCTTGATCGAATTTTACAAGATATTTATTAATGTTCATGATTTAGAATAATTTTTTTTTCAAACTTTAAAAAAATGCTTAATTATAAAAAATGCCTTTGACAAATTATGCTTGAATGTATAAAAAAACATGTTGCACATTGATGAAAGTTAGGATAATAACTCCAATCCCAATGGGTGCTACAAAATTAAAGAGTTGATAAATTTATCTGCTTTTTTGAAGAAGCTAATAATCCAACGGAAATTACGAAAATAAAGAGCTGATAAAGGAGCTTTATAATGGATATAATGAAGAAAATTGAACTAGAAAACATGCGCATGGATTTGCCTAAATTTCGTTCTGGCGACAATGTAAAAGTGCATTTACGCATTATTGAAGGTGAAAAAGAACGTGTGCAGATGTTTCAAGGCAACGTAATTCGCATTAACCGTGGCACCACTGATGCTACCTTCACAGTGCGCAAAATTTCTGACGGCGTTGGTGTTGAGCGTATTTTCCCACTACATTCACCATTCATTGAAAAGGTGGAAGTTGTGACCCTTGGTCGTGTGCGCCGTAGCCGCCTTTACTACCTTCGTGAACTCAAAGGTAAGGCCGCTCGTATTAAACCACGCAACCGCTATTAAAATTTTCAAGTTGGAAATTAAAAAAAAGGATTTTGGTTTACCAAAATCCTTTTTTTTTAATGTGTTGACAAAGTCAACACTA
>CAYJOP010000070.1:0-10784 GCA_964371835.1 uncultured Desulfovibrionaceae bacterium | reverse complement strand
GTACGCGTGCCTTTTAAGAACAATACATGGAAATGTGTTGTTCAGGTCCGACTAACCAGTTTTCAGTGCCCATTTGTTTATTTATCGACGCCATTGTTTTACTTTGCAAAATCAATTTTTATGAGTACAGTCAAAAGTCTGCAACATAAACTCAACAAAGGGTAAAATATGATTAAACATAATATACAAGAGCTTTGG
Organism: uncultured Desulfovibrionaceae bacterium; assembly: GCA_964371835.1. Lineage (GTDB taxonomy): Bacteria > Desulfobacterota > Desulfovibrionia > Desulfovibrionales > Desulfovibrionaceae > CAYJAD01. The sequence goes on along the minus strand of CAYJOP010000070.1, from coordinate 10,586 downwards.
GAGCTTATTCAAAACTCAAAACATTGTGTAATTCTAACTGGAGCTGGGATTTCAACTCTTTCAGGAATTCCTGATTTTCGCGGAGTTGGCGGACTTTATCAACGCAAAGACATTGATGCAAACAGACTTTTTGACGTTCACGCATTTAAGGCTGACCCAAGCTATTACTATAAACACTCTAAGGATTTTTTATATGCTAAAGCAGCAAAGCCCAACATTGTACATGAAGTTTTAGCAAAACTTGAAAATATGGGGCATATTAAAGCCGTTGTTACTCAAAATGTAGATATTTTACATCAAAAAGCAGGCTCGAAGGAAGTTTTTGAACTTCATGGCTCACCCATGGTGCATACTTGCCTAAGTTGCAATAATGAATACGATTTTAATAGTGTACTTAGCAAACTTGAAAAACAAGAAGTACCACATTGTAGTGATTGCCACGGAGTGCTTAAGCCAAATATAGTTTTTTTTGGTGAGTCATTACCAATACATGCCATATCCATGGCAGAAATGCACGCCAGCAAAGCTGATTTATTAATCATTCTCGGCACAAGCTTAACAGTATTCCCAGCAGCAGACATACCGCACATGGCTCTTGCCGATGGCGCAAAAATTGCCATTATCAATGCAGACAAAACATATATTGATCCCCACGCTTGCTACAAAGCTGACGATCTTGGTGAAGTATTTGAAGGCCTAAACGAGCTAATTAACAGTTCAAATTAATAACCATAATATATTATTAAAAAATTGTACGGTACTGATAACGTGTTTAGGCCACGACAAACCAACAGCGTAGGTTTAGGACAGTAAGACACAAAAAAAGCTTTGCTGGTACGGCAAAGCTTTTTCATTAACCTATTTCAAGGGTCCTGCACAATTATTTTTTAGTTCTACTTTTGTGCTTTTGCAGTTAATTTGCATTCATTTGAAAATCCACTTGCGCAGGACAAAAGGCACAAAAGACTCACACAATGAATTGCGTGAGTCTCAGACTGATGACAAACCCCCCTTATGGGCGTTTGTGCCGCCAACGCAAGCAAAGCTTGCGGGCAGTAAGGCACGAAAATCAATCGTTTAACGGTGCAAGTGAATTGCACCTACTCTTGATTTATCGGTCGTGCTGACTTTGTCAGCACTCTCAGACTCACACAATGAATTGTGTGAGTCTTATTTCATTAATTATTTAGAAGATTTGGACTTTGGAGCTTCAGGTAAAGGTTCGCTATCTGTTACAGATACAAATTCAGCCTTTTCTTTATTCATGAGCTCAATAATTTGTGCTGTAATATCAAATTCTTTATCATGAGCAAGAAAATTTTGTGCGCTTTCAACGTAAACAAGGCCATTATTTTTACGATAATCTTCAACTACACGCAATAAAACAGTATTATAGGTATTTGCCATGTTTTGCTGTTCTGCGTGCATGCGGCTTTGCAAATTCATTTGTAAATTTTGAGCATATTGTTGCAATTCTTTATTTTTTGGGTCTTCTTCCAATTGCTTTTGTACATTATTGGCAAATTCTTGTAGCTTATTAGCCTGGCTTTGTAAAAATTTTTGAGCACTTACCCCAACACTACTCTTATTAAAAACTTCTGCCGCATTTATAAAAGCAATATTAGGCTTAGAATCACAGCCCAAAAGCATTAAACTCATTAAAATTAAAACAATATTACGAAACATATTCACTCCATAAGTTATAAATAAAAAAAACTATCAAAATGGTACTTAGCAGCCTAAATAAAGCAGGCTGTAATACTTTATTCTTAAAGAACTACAGCCTATACATTTTTACAAATCACTCAAATGGCGGAGAGGAAGAGATTCGAACTCTTGGTACGCGATTAACGTACACACGATTTCCAATCGTGCTCCTTCGACCAACTCGGACACCTCTCCTAAATGAGCGAAGGAATTTGTACGCAATATAATGACTCTTGGCAAGTCTTTTTTCATCACTTTGATGACTATTTATTTTAAGTGCATAAAACAGCATGAAATTAAAAGAAATTACTTATATTTTTTCATGCTTAAGGTCGCGCCTCATAAGTTCAAGAACTGCCTGCCTTGGATCAGATTTATTGTATAAAACATCATAAACAGCATGAATGATAGGTGAATTAACATTCAATTCTTTTGTCATATAATACACAGCTTCAGTGGTTTTTACACCTTCTGCCACCATGCCAAGGGTATCAAGTATATTTTCAAGGCTTTCACCAGCACCTAAACGCAAACCAACCTGCCTATTACGCGAAAGATCGCCAGTGCAAGTGAGCATTAAGTCGCCCAATCCAGAAAGGCCCATAAATGTTGTTGCACGACCGCCAAGACTAACACCTATGCGGCTCATTTCTGCAAGAGCGCGGGTTACAAGGGCTGCCCTAGTGTTACTACCAAAACCCAAACCGTCCACAATGCCCGCAGCAATGGCAATAATATTTTTTAATGCACCACCAACTTCAACACCCATAACATCTTCACTAGAATAACAACGAAAATTATCCGATGAAAAAGCATCGCGCAAATCCTCACCTATCTCTCTAACAGCGCAAGCAAGCACAACAACTGTGGGATTTTTTTTCATAACTTCCGCGGCAAAGGAAGGTCCAGACAACACAGCATATCTTGGGGTTTTACAACCCAGAACATCATTTACCACATACTGAATGGTTTGGCCGCTTTGCACTTCAAAGCCCTTGGCTGTATTAACCACAATGGCATTGGGGTTAAAATAATCCTTGGCAGAGTGCAAAAAGGCACGCAAGTTTTGTGTTGGCACAGCTAAAACAATTATATTAACTCTTGAAAGTAAGCTTAAATCAGTAGTTGCATAAATATCTGAATTTAATTTATAATTAGCAAGATAACGGGTGTTTTCATGTTTGCTATTAATTTCATCGACTAGGTTTTTGTCACGCAAAATTAGACTTATTTTATGGCCTTTTTCTGATAAAGTTTGAGCCACTGCTGTACCCCAAGAACCGCCGCCCACCACTGCAATTTGTAAAATTTCATTTTTCATACTAATGCACCCTGAGTAAAAATAAAAAGTTGTGCAAATATAATTTTCCAGACAAAGTTCATAATACATAAAATTTATTATTAAATTTATGTAAAAAGCATAACTTAGGAGTTTTTTTTAATCAAGTAAAATAAGCAAAAAAAGCCTTGATTTTTAGCTTTTACGTCTGTATGATGCACGTCCATTACATGAAAGGGGGGTGATTTTCTTGCCCGGAGTATTCCTTAACGAAGATGATTATAACTTCGACATTGCCTTACGCCGCTTTAAGAAGCAGGTAGAAAAGGCTGGTGTGCTTTCAGAAATGAAAAAACGTCAGCATTACGAAAAACCAAGCGTTATGCGTAAGAAGAAGAAGGCTGCCGCCAGAAAACGGCTCATGAAAAAAATTAGAAAAATGAACATGGGTTAATCTCAAGTTATTTCTATTTTGTTTGTAATTATTTTGCGGGGAATTCGGTTTCGGATTCCCCGTAAGTCTATAAAAGCCATAGACCCACCACCAACAAGCCATAGAGACAAATCATGACCTTAAATGAACGTATTGAAAAAGATTATCTTGCTGCATATAAAGCAAAAGAAAAGTTAAAACTTGATGTATTACGATTGCTTAAATCCGCAGCTAAAAATTTACTTGTGGAGTTAAAACGCTCCAACGGTAGTCTTGATGATGCAGAAATGATGGATGTTCTTCTACGTCAAGCCAAGCAACGCCAAGATTCCATTACACAGTACCGTGATGCAGGTCGTGACGACCTTGCCGACCGTGAAGCTGCCGAGCTTGTGATTTTACAAGAATATTTACCTGCCATGCTTACTGAACAAGAATTACAAGCTGCCATAACCAAAGCCATTTCCGATACTGGCGCCACTGCCCCACAAGATATGGGTAAGGTTATGAATGCCATTATGGCAGAATACAAAGGCCGTGTTGATGGTAAGGAATTATCTGCCAAAGTTCGTGCAAGCTTAGCCTAAACCTTCAGTATGAATACACGCACTTTAAATGCTTTGGAATTTGGTAAGGTATTAGAGCACCTTGCAAATTTTTGTCTTTCCACTTCAGGCAAGAGTAAGGCTCTTTTGCTAAGCCCAAACAGCAAGATAGAGCTTGCCACATATAGAGCTCGCCTTTACGAAGAATTTCAAGTTTGGCAAAGCTCACATAGTTTGGAAAAAAAAATTAAACCCTTTATTATTGTTAATTTTCCTGACATTAGTGGCATTGATTCTTTCTTAAGTGCAAAATTTCGCCTACTTGACCTTGATGCCTTATGGACTATTCGTCAAGTTTTAAGCTTGGCTGACCAAGCAGCTGCTAGCATAATACCAGAAAAGACGCACGTAAGTTGCGCTTGGCCTCACCTTGTAGAATTTGTTCAATCATCCCCTTTACCAGAACAATTAAACGCTGCCTTAAAGCGTTGTATTAGTGATGATGGGCACTTACGCGATGAAAGTTCACCTGAACTATTACTTGCACGCACAGAGCTTAGGCGCATACATCAAGGATGCTTAAGAAAGGTTAAAGACTTTGCTGCTCAATATAATATGGGGCATTATTTACAAGATGAGTTCATGACTCTTGCCTCTGACCGTTATGTCTTACCACTTAAAGCAAACTTCAAAGGCCGCCTACAGGGTATAATCCACCATTGGTCACAAACTGGTGAAACATGTTACTTTGAGCCCATGTTTTTGGTGGAAGTAAACAACCGCTTGCAAGACTTGAAACGTGAAGAACGTGAGGAAGAACGCAAAGTTTTAGAATACCTTACAGAACTTGTACGTGACAATTTGCCCTTAGTGCAAAATGCATCACACCTACTCACTGAGCTTGATATTTTAACTGCTACAGCAAAGCTCGCCCTTGCCATGAGCAAGGCTTCAAACGACAATCAAGAATGCTTATGCATAAATCTTGTGGACAGCACACAGGGTATTTTCATCCCCCATGCTTACCACCCTTTGTTAGCACTGACAGGCTCTGCGCAACCCATTGACCTTATTCTACAAAATGAGGAAAAAGGTTTAGTCATTTCTGGTGGCAATGCTGGCGGAAAAACAGTATGTCTAAAAACACTGGGGCTCATTTCACTCATGGCTATGACTGGTCTACCAGTGCCAGCCGGGCGTGGGTCCCATGTTCCTGCATGGGAGCATATTCACGCTTTTATTGGAGATGAACAAAGTTTGGATGATCAAGTCTCCACCTTCACAGCGCAAATACGTCATCTTAGTGCTGCTTGGGAAGATGCCAATGAAAATAGCCTCATTTTACTTGATGAGTTTGGCGCAGGAACAGACCCAACTCAAGGTGCAGCCCTTGCTCAAGCAGTGCTTGATGCCCTGCTTGATAATGGTGCAACAGTCATTGCAGCAACACATTTTCCAGCTTTGAAAACCTATGCTCTTAGCCGAGAAAAAACTAAAGTGGCCTCAGTGCTGTTTGATCCAAGCACAAAACGCCCGCTTTTCCGACTTGCTTATGACCAAGTGGGAGCAAGTCAGGCGCTTGATGTGGCTAAAGAATACGGTTTACCAGAAAGCATCATCCGCCGAGCCGAGCAATATCTTTTGCTTGAAAATGAGGACAGCACAGCCCTGCTTGAGAGATTAAATCAACTGGCTGTGCGCCGTGAGGCTGAGCTTGCAACCATAAAGAATGAACAAGAAAAAACGCGTAAAAAGCAACAAAAATTGCATGAACGCCTTGAACGTGAACGGGCAGATCTTTACCAAGAGCTACGCAGTAAAGCCCATGAACTTATGCACGCTTGGAAAGCTAATAAAATAACTCACAAGCAAGCCCTTAAGAATATGTCACGCTTGCGGGCAGAAGTTGCAGACAAGCCAATGCCAGAAGATACGCAAAAACTAGATTTTAGCACACTTCGCCTTGGTCAAGAAATTACTCATAAATCTTTTGGAAAAAAAGGTACAATATGTGAGGTAGATACACGCAAAGAACGAGTGCGTATAGACATGGGCGGCGTAACCCTTTGGGCCGATGGAAAAGACATTGCCCTAAGCACTGCCACAAAGGACAGTAAAACCAAGCTAGCTGGCGTAATATTAAATAGCACCAAACCCGCTGGTCCGCTGTTGCGCCTTGATTTGCGAGGGCAAAGAGCTGACCTTGCCTTAACAGCAGTGAGTGATTTTTTAGACAAGGCCTTACTAAGCGGTAGAGATGATGTTGAAATTGTTCACGGCAAGGGGACTGGAGTTTTAAGAAAAGAAGTGCATAACTTCTTGCGCACCTTTCCTGGCATTGATAACTTTGAGCTAGCAGCAGAAGACAGAGGCGGTGACGGCGTAACCATCGTTTATTTGAGATAAATCAAGTTTATCTTGATTAGCCATTGCGTCTTCAAAAATTTGTACCAGTATTGTCTTTAATATATTTACAATTTATTAAAAAATACTCAAAACTTAATTTAGTTTCAAGGGTCCTGCACAATTATTTTTTAGTTCTATTTTTGTTCTTTTTCAGTAAATTTGTATTTATTTGAAAATCTACTTGTGCAGAACAAAAGCCACAAAGACTCCACACAATGAATTGTGCAGTCTTGTTTCAGAATAGTTTTTAAAAAACAAAAAAAATTTAACATTTCAATTTTTTTATTTTTTTTCGCGCAATACTTTCTTACTTTTACATTACGCTACATTTAACTAGGTTTACATTTGCACCTTGCGGTATTATAATTAAAGGAGTCGACTGTTAGACTATTCTGATTTTCATAAAAGCCATTTTTTTCATCGGAACTCACAATTAAATGCAAAGAACCGACACCATACGACAGATCAAGCAACGCCTTAATATAGTTGACCTTGTGCGCAGATATGTGGAGCTAAAGCGCAATGGGCCACGCTGGTCAGCACCTTGTCCCTTCCATCAAGAAACTAAACCCTCATTTTCTGTGGATGAAGACAAGGGGCTTTTTTACTGTTTTGGTTGCCAAGCATCGGGAGATTTATTTGACTTTTATGCACGCATAAATGGCCTCGATTTCAAAGAAACCTTAGAACAACTTGCACTTGAACTTGGCATACCCTTAGAGTTTCGGGCTGGGCAAAAAAATAAAAATAGTAAAGAGCTTCATGAAGGTAAAACAGCAAGGCAAAATGCCTTACGCATGTATGAGCTTGCTGGAAATTATTTTATTGAAAATCTTAAAAGCAACGAAGCCACAAATTGCCTAAAGTATATGGAAGATAGGCAATTAAGCCCCGAAATCATAAAAAGTTTTGGTCTTGGTTGGGCCAATAAAGATTGGCAAGGCCTCACCAATTATTTAAATCGCGCAGGTTTTAGTGAAAGAGATGGCATTACCTCTGGCCTATTAGCTAAAAGCGATAAAAGCGGGCGTGCCTATGATCGTTTTCGGGGACGGCTAATTTTCCCAATTTATTCACTTGCCCAAAAAATTATTGCCTTTGGTGGAAGAATTATTGGAGATGAAGATGAGGCAAAGTATATAAATAGTTCAGATTCTCCAATTTATAAAAAAGGAGAGCACCTTTATGGGCTTGCACAAGCCAGAAGAAGTATTACTATAAAGAATAGTACGCTTTTAACCGAAGGATATATGGATGTATTAACCTTACATCAATTTGGTTATACCAATGCAGTGGGCGTGCTGGGTACTGCGCTTACACCTGAACAAGTTAAACGTTTATCAGGCTTTAGCAAAAACATAGTTCTACTTTTTGATGGCGATAACGCAGGACGAAAAGCCGCCTTGCGTGCTTGTGAAATGTTTTTAACCAAGGGCCTCACCTGCACTGTGGTGCTTTTGCCAGATGGCGAAGATATTGACAGCCTCTTGCACAAACAAGGCACAAGCGCATTTGAAGCTTTAATGGCTAATGCTCCAGACGGTTTAACTTTTTGCATGGATGTATTGCGGAAATTATCCCCCAGTGAGCAAGTAGAATGGTCCAGAAATTTTTTAAAACTAGTTGAAATTGAAGAACTTAAAAGCCCATTTGCCAGCAAACTTGCAGCGGGCTTGCAATTAACAGAAGAAAGTTTACGTCAAAGTGTTGTTAACCAAAAAGCAAGGGCTGTGTTCAGCGGCAAAGCTGCCATGACTGGCCCAAGGGGAAAACCCTTAACCCCCCTTGCCATGCGTGACAAACAAATTATGATGTATGCCGTGCGCTATCCGCACAGATTGCAAGACGTGCGCAACCTTGGTGCCGATATGGCTTTAAGCACGGCTGTTGCCAAAACACTTTGGGATAAAATTGAAAAATTTGGCCCCGAAGATGTTTACCATGAACTTGATGATCGTGAAAAATCTTTCTGGGTTCAATGCTCAACCGGTGAGGCACCACCCACTGATAATGGTGATAAAGAATTGAAAAGTCTTTCCGATGCTTTGGATAAATTTGCAGAATTAACACAAAAGTCCTCTATTTCCGCGGCTTTACGCGAAAATGCAAGAACAGGTGACTTTAATGCAGATTTAGAGTATCTTCAAGTTTTACAGGAATCTCTCAGGAGGAAACATGAATAACATCAAAGACATACAGCAAATAAAAACCTTGATTGCCAAAGGCAAGTCAGTGGGTTTTTTAACCTTTGACGAAGTAAACAAGGCCTTGCCTGTGGAAATTAGTTCCTCCGAGCAACAATTTGAAGAAATCATTACAATTTTTGAGCAACTTGAAATTGCCATTGTAGATTCTGAAAAAGAAGGCAAAAAAATTGCTGTTGCTTCCACAGATGCTGACGATGACGTAGTTGGCGAATCTTCACTTGATTTAGCTGATGATGAAGACACTGTTGAATATTCATCTCGCAGCACTGACCCTGTGCGTATGTATTTGCGTGAAATGGGGGCTGTGCCGCTACTTGATCGCGATGGCGAAGTTGTTATTGCTAAAAAAATTGAGCTTGGAGAGCAGGATGTGCTCTACGCCCTTGTTGAAGTGCCTGTTGCAGTGGAAGAGCTTATTAGTGTTGGTGATGATTTGCGTCAAAACCGCATAAAACTCAAAGATGTAGTTAAAACTATTGAAGAAGACGACCCAAGCGAAGATGAAATGAATCAACGCTCAAGAGTCATTTTATTGCTTGATGAAATTAAGGTTACATTTAAGAAAAAGAAAAAGATTTATACTAAATTTGATGAATGTTGCACCTTGGACCGTAGAGTTGCTGGTATTCAAAAAGAAATTCTTGGTTATAAAGATGAAGTGGTGACTCGCTTGCGCGACATTAAGCTTGAAAAAACCCTTATTGACCGCATCATTGAAACTGTTGAAGATTACGTTCGTCAAATGCATAACTGCCAGCGTGATTTATCTGCCTATATTTTGTCCACTGGACGCACACAATCTGAAATTCAAGAATTATTTGACGGACTTGAAGATAGATCCATAAACCCAGCTGATGCTGCTAAACAACTAAATTTAAGCGTTGATGAGCTTTTTTCTTTCAAGGAAATGATTATTGGTAAAATTGAAATATTACGCAGACTTCAAGAAAAATGCTGCCACAACGTAACTGACCTTGAAGAAGTGCTTTGGCGTATAAAACGTGGCAATATTGCCGCCATGCGTGCCAAGCAAGAGCTCATACGCTCAAACTTGCGACTTGTAGTTTCAATTGCCAAAAAATACACTAATAGGGGTTTGCAATTCCTTGACTTAATTCAAGAAGGCAACATTGGCCTCATGAAAGCTGTTGATAAATTCGAATACCAACGTGGTTATAAATTTTCAACCTATGCCACATGGTGGATACGCCAAGCCATTACTCGTGCCATTGCTGACCAGGCTCGCACCATTCGTATTCCTGTGCATATGATTGAAACAATAAACAAATTAATCCGCACTTCACGCTATCTTGTGCAAGAGTTGGGTCGCGACCCAACACCTGAGGAAATTGCTGAGCGCATGGATTATCCTGTGGATAAGGTTAAAAAAGTTCTTAAAATTGCCAAGGAACCAATATCACTTGAAACACCCATTGGTGATGAAGAAGATTCAAGCTTGGGTGATTTTATTGAAGATAAAAAGGCAGTTGCTCCATCTGAGGAAGTTATAAACACTAAACTTTCTGAACAATTGGCCACTGTGCTTGCAGACCTTACCCCAAGAGAAGAACAAGTGCTACGCAAACGCTTTGGTATTGCTGAAAAAAGCGACCATACTCTTGAGGAAGTTGGCAAACTCTTTAACGTAACTCGTGAGCGCATACGCCAAATTGAAGCCAAAGCCTTGCGTAAATTACGTCACCCCATTCGTAGCCAAGTTCTGCGTTCTTACTACGAAAACTAAATTATACACAATATCAATATTAAAACCCCATGCAGCTATATGCATGGGGTTTAGTTTTATATTAAACCCCACTTCGTGGGTTTTGCGCAAAGCAATCTTGATTGGCAGTAATTCATTAAAATAAAGAGCTTAACTATATAATTCACTTGCACCGCTATGCTCTTTATTTATTATTCCAACCAATTGATGAACGCAGAAAATTCAACTTAAAATTTAAGGGTCCTGCACAATTATTTTTTAGTTCTATTTTTGTGCTTTTGCAGTA
>CAYJOP010000069.1:0-11316 GCA_964371835.1 uncultured Desulfovibrionaceae bacterium | reverse complement strand
ACTGCAAAAGCACAAAAATAGAACTAAAAAATAATTGTGCAGGACCATTATATTATATAAATCATAAGTAATTTCAAACTTAGGAAGTTAAATCAATATGCCAAAACAACTCAGTATAATCATACCTACATTACAAAAAAACCCACTTTTTCATTTACTGCTTGATAATTTGCACAATGATGAATGTATAAAAGAAATTATTATCATTAATAATAGCATGCGTAATATTAATTTTACTTCTCCAAAGTTAAAAATTTTAGAAGTTGAAGAAAATATTTTTGTTAACCCAGCTTGGAATTTAGGAATTAAACACAGCACAGCAGAGTATTGTTGCTTAATGAATGATGACATCATGCTTTGTAAAAATTTTTGCAACAATGTGCTTAACTTACTAAACCCAGATATGGGGGTTGTTGGAATTCTAGGTGATTTTGTAAAATATGTTGATGAAAGTAGCTATGCCAATGCAATTATAGCTACAAATAATATTAGTTTAAAGGCCATTTATCATCTTTGTTATTCTTTTGGTATTGCCATATTTGGCCATAGAAATGCCTTTGTTCACATTCCTGAAGAGCTTAAGGTATTTTATGGTGATAATTACCTCATCCATGCAAACATAGCCCAAGGCAAAAAATGCTATGCCATTTGTAATCAAGAAATTTATCACCTTGGTAGCCATTCTTCCAAGGCAGTGGCTCACCTTGGACAAGAAGAAAAACCTATTTATGAAAAATACCGCAAAATATATGATAGCAAACTTGCTCTTAAGAAAAAATTAAATCAATTCAAAGTATAGTCAGCAATGCATTCTTAATCTTAAAAAACTTACACCTTGCACAAAAAGAGTAAACTATGCCCAAAAAGCATTATTTCGTATTTAAAAGTATCAAATTCAATATTTTCACTTGCACCTACACATAATTTAATATAATTTTTGCAATATAGTAAGCCACAGAAAAATAGCTAAACTTAATTTACTGTGTATTTTAATATTTCCTTTTTGGCTGATTATCAGGGATATACATAGGTTTATTATGATAAAGAAAAAAAAATCTGTGAAAAACAATTCTAGTGCTAGTTTTTCTATATCATTTTCAGATATAGAACCTGTAGAAAAGCCTAGAAAAAAAACAAAAGCTCAAGAAGAAGCAGAAGTTAACCCTTTGGATTTTTTCAAAGCGTGTACCATTGGAAATCTTGCAAGGGTAAAGGATCTTTTACAAAAATCTGCCAATTTAGCTTTCATGCTCAACGAGAAAAAGCAATCAGGCCTACTAATTGCTTGCAAATATGGGCATTATGAGGTTGTAAGGGCACTTATTAAAGCAAAGTCTGATTTAAATATTTCTGATTACCAAAATCAAACCCCTGTGCATTATTGCATTGTAAATGGGCATCACAAGCTGCTGAATGTACTTATTAAATACAATGCAAATGTAAATAGCTTCGACGCAACAGGCACTTACACTCCGCTTATGCTTGCCATAAAGCAAAGAGATTATTTTGCCATACATCATTTACTAGATGTAGTTGATTTAAAAATAAAAAATTTACACAGGCAAGACATTTTCGACTTCATAATTACTGGAAGTAATATTAGTGCTAACACTAAATTTATTTTTTCTTCACATCAAAAAACCCGAGATGAATACGCCAAAAGATTACAAATATATAACATCTTACTTTCACAGTCTAAAGATATTGCCCGCATGACAACTAGGGAGATGATGTTATTTTTATGTAACAATAATCTTGAAAAACAAGACGTATATCACTTCGTATTTCATAAAAGACATGAACAAATGCTTTGTAATATTATTACAGACACTTCCTTTGTTGATGACCTAAAAATAATTCCCACAGGCTATGACCATGAGTACCCTTTCTTGCTACTTTCAGTAAAAGAAAATTTAGTACCAGTTGTAAAAGCCTTGCTTGAAAAGGGCGCTGATGTAAATTATCCTTTGCAAAAATTTAATGAAAAAAAGATTTTAAGGCTATTTAGTAAGGAAGAAATTGGACAAACTGCCCTTATGATTGCCTATAATGAAGGTCATATCGAAATGGTTAATTTACTTTTAGAATATAATGCAGATGTAAACTACAAAGACCTAAATAATTGGACGGTTATGGACATGGCAAAGCAGAGAAATGACAGAGAGCAACTCAGAAAATTTAAGCTTTTTGCAGATTAATTTCACAATCTAAGCTGTTAAATTTTATATTAAAGCAAAGCCTATGCAAGGTAATATTTTTAGTTTACTAAAAATTCAACAATCTCCCAAGACTTTGTAATAACTCATCAAAACCCATACCCTTGGCCGCAGAAATGGGCACGGCCCAAGGGTAAGCAAGGCGCAAATTCTCACGCTCTTCATCATCTAGCATATCCCATTTATTCAGAGCAAGCACCAAGGGAACATCAGCTAATCCCATATCCGCAATAACATCATTTACAGAGGCTATTTGCTGCTCAAAGGACAAATGCGAAGCATCAATTACGTGCAAAAGCACATCTGCTGCTTCCAATTCTTCAAGAGTTGCTTTAAAAGAGTTTTTAAGTTCTTCTGGTAGGTTGCGGATAAATCCAACTGTATCTGCCAAAATAACCTCTCGCTCCTCAGGGAAACGCAAACGCCTTGTGGTAGGGTCAAGTGTTGCAAATAATTTATTTTCTGCAATCACTTCTGATTTTGTAAGTGTGTTTAATAATGTGGATTTTCCTGCATTGGTATAACCAACTAAAGCTATAAGAGGTATGTTTTGGCGTGAGCGTCTAGCTCTTGTAAAGGCACGTTGTTTGCGTAAATTTTCTAAATCTTTTTTGATTTTTGCAATGCGATCTCTAATACGTCGGCGATCTGTTTCAAGCTTTGTTTCACCAGGACCACGCCCACCAATACCGCCCATGAGTCTATCCATGGCCCTATTCTTACCCACAAGTCTGGGCTGGGTATATTTTAACTGGGCCATTTCCACTTGCAATTTGCCAGCACTGCTAACTGCATGTTGAGCAAAAATATCTAAGATTAATTGCGTGCGGTCTAGCACTTTACGTTCTGTAATATCAGCTAAATTATGCAATTGCACTGGTGAGAGTTCACCATCAAAAACCAATACAGAAGCGTGATTTTGCAAGGTTTGAACTTCAAGCTCAGCCATTTTACCACGTCCAAGAATGAATTTAGGATTTAGCTTTGCAACCCTTTGCACCATTTGCCCAACCACTTGCAATCCAGCAGTTCTTGCAAGCTCCGCCAGTTCTGCCAAGTGTTGTTCTTGTATAACCTTTGGAACTGTGCCCACAGAAATAAGCATGGCCCTTGGGCTTTCACCTGCAATTTCTGCATTTTTTGCGCCATCAAGCTCTCGCCCAAGTTCTTCCTCCAATGCCTCAGCCATGGCCACCATATCTACCTCAGATTTATGCCAAGGCATGGCTTCATGTATCATATATGGTTCATTTTCAGGATTTGGGGGCATTAAATTGGCGTATTGCCACTGCACAGGCTCACCATACGGACTAACACTTAAAACGCATATGGCATCAAGGCGCAAGAAAAGCATATCCATTAAATCTTCTTGCGATAAAAGGTCTTGGGTTAAGTGGGTATGTAAAAGACGAAGGCCACGCAAACGCCCAGCTGAACTACGCCCTCGTGATAGAGTAGGAATTAAAATTCTTCCAAAATCCCCAACAATAACCAATTCTACCCTACCTCTGCGGTCAATTAAAAGCCCCACTTGTCGCCCAATGACGCAAGATAAGGCCGCAAGCTCTTTGGCTTGCTCTGCACTAAAGACCTCATGCTGTGAAAAGCGCCTTGACCTAAGATTAGCCAAGGCCTTTAACTGGCTAGGTTTAAGGCCTTGGGTATTGCCTTCAATTTTAGCTATGGCTTAGCTCCTTCATATAGGAGCTAACTAAGGCATCATAACGTGACGTTGCCTCAAATGTACGAATAGCCATGGTTTTGCGTATTTCTAAGCCAACATGCATTTTATTTTTGCGCATTTCGCTCATACCTTCCACATAACAATTAGGTGCAGGCAAAACTAAGACGCTGTGATAATTTTTAGCCGCAGCACGCAACATACATGGTCCGCCAATGTCAATTTCCTCAACGGCTTGTAGTAGTGAGAGTTTACGCTCAACAGCTCCTGCAAAGTCATATAAATTCACACAAATAAGGTCAAATGACTTAATACTAAGCTCATCAAGACTTTGCATGTGTTCTGCATTGTCCTTATCAGCTAAAATTCCGCCATGTATGTGAGGATGCAGAGTTTTTACTCTACCTCCCAAAATTTCTGGAAAGTTTGTTACGGAGCTAACCTTAGTCACGGGTAGCCCCTCTGACTCCAAAAAGGCACAAGTACCACCAGTGGACACAAGCTCAACGCCATGCTCCACCAAGAAAATACCCAATTCATTAAGGCCGGTTTTATCAGTCACGGACAATAGGGCTCGCTTAATCGCTAATTGTTCCATAATATACTCCTTTGATTAATAGTGCCAGAAAATCATATGCAAAGCAAGGTATAGAGCACAAGACAGAGACAATCACCTGAAAATACATGGGATAAATTTTCTTTCAATTTATTGTCGATGCCTATATCATCCCCAAAAAAGGAAATATCATGCAAATAAAAATGCTTTCATGGAATGTTAATGGTTTACGCGCAGTTTCAGCCAAGCCTGATTGGTCATGGTTTGAGCAAAGTGACGCACAAATTATAGGCTTGCAAGAAACCAAGGCCGCACCTGAACAATTAAAGGAAAATCTTGTCAATCCAGCAGGTTGGAATAGTGTTTTTGCAGCATCCACCGTGAAAAAAGGTTATTCTGGCGTGGCGGCCTTTAGTCGCATTGAGCCCATAGCCATGAATGTTGAGCTGCCTGACCCTACTTACCAAGGCGAAGGGCGGCTTGTTCACTTAGAATTTCCGTGGTTTCATTATTTTAATGTGTATTTTCCCAATGGTGGCGCACCTGAATTAAATGACTTAGGCAAACCCATTAGTGGAAAATTTAAGCGTGTACCTTATAAAATGGGATTTTTTGATGCATTTTTAAGCCATGCAGAAGAACTGCGTAAGCAAAAACCCATTGTGGTTTGTGGTGACTTTAACATTGCCCATAAAGCCATTGACCTTGCTCGACCAAAGCAAAATGAATATAATACTGGATACTTACAAGAAGAAAGAGCTTGGCTCGATGCATTTTGCGCCAAGGGATATGTGGATACATTCCGTGCGCACAATGGTGATGCTGACGGTTATTATTCTTGGTGGTCATACAAAGCCAAGGCAAGAGAGAATAATGTGGGCTGGCGTATTGATTACTTTTTTGTCTCCGAAGAACTACGCCCCAACATAAAAGACGCATGGATTGAAAGCCACGTTTACGGCTCAGACCACTGCCCCGTGGGTCTAACACTTGAGGTATAAGCATCCTTAAAGCAAATATCTGCTAATTGTTTTGTAATTTTCATTTGTACTTAGCTGCATCTTTAAAAAATTAAGATAAAAAGAAGACAACTAGTATAAATGACAGCGAACCCTATGTCCATCTGCAAGAGCAAC
Organism: uncultured Desulfovibrionaceae bacterium; assembly: GCA_964371835.1. GTDB lineage: Bacteria > Desulfobacterota > Desulfovibrionia > Desulfovibrionales > Desulfovibrionaceae > CAYJAD01. The sequence goes on along the minus strand of CAYJOP010000069.1, from coordinate 5,727 downwards.
CCAGCTTGGTGCTTCACGTTTACAAATATCCTGCACCTTCGGACAACGCGGATGAAAAGTACATCCAGAAGGTGGAGCCATGGGGCTTGGCAATTCACCACTAAGCGGTGTATGAATCATTGCCTGTTCAGGGTCATGTGAAGGAATTGATGCAAGCAAAGCCTGTGTGTAAGGATGTGCTGCATTTTCAAATAAAACCTTGCGTGGGGCTTCCTCCACCACTCGCCCAAGATACATTACAGCAATTTGTTCACATACAAAGCCAACCACAGCTAAGTCGTGCGAAATAAATACAGTTGCTGGCTTAAACCTTTCTTGCACGTCACAAAATAAATTTAAAACCTGTGCTTGCACCGATGCATCCAAGGCTGAAACAGGTTCATCACAAACCAAAACCTTTGGATTGCTAATAAGTGCACGAGCAACGGCAATACGCTGCCTTTGCCCACCAGAAAATTCATGAGGATATCTTTTGGCCTGATCTGAGGAAAGTCCAACAAGATGTAGCATTTCTTCCATGCGTTCACGTCGTTCATGTTTTGATATTTTTTGCACCGCAAGCGGCTCTGCAATGGAAAGACCAATGGGCAAACGAGGATTGAGCGATGAAAATGGATCTTGAAACACCATCTGTGCGGAATTATTAAAATTTACCTTGCCTTTTTCATCATACAAAGACTGCCCATCAATGAATACCTCACCAGACGATGGCGCAAGCAAACCCACGATCATACGCCCAAGTGTGGACTTACCACAGCCAGACTCTCCAACAAGCCCAAGAGCAACGCCCTTTTGCACTTGTAAATCAACACCATCCACAGCGCGCAACTGGGTATGTTCACTAAACATTCCGCGCTTTGAACTAAAGTTACGAATTAAATTTTTAACCTCTAAGGTATTAATATTACGCTCTAATTGCATGTTTCCCCTGTTACGCCAGCGTCGCTAAAGGTCGCCATTTCATTATAAATTGCAGTGGCAGCTCTTAAAATGGGCACTGCCACGGCAGCTCCTGTTCCTTCACCAAGGCGTAAGTCTAAGTGTAGTAATGGTTTAGCACCACCCAAGGCATTAAGCACATGCACATAACCAGGCTCAGCCGATGCATGAGATAAAAAACTATAATCTTCGATAATTGGACAAATATTTCTGGCGGCAACATATGCTGCTGTGGAAATAAAACCATCCACCAAAACCACACAACCAGCCTTTGCAGCGCCAAGCATAATACCTACCATGGTGGCAATTTCAAAACCACCAACACAAGCTAAAACATCAACTCCATCGCCGCTTTTTAAAGCATCATCATGCAAGGCTAAGGCTTTTTTAATGACATTTGCCTTATGCGCAATTAGCTCCTGTGTTGCCCCAGCCCCAGGGCCTGTAACGTCCTTCGGCTCAAGGCCAAGCACTGCACAAAAAATTGCTGTTGCAGGAGTTGTGTTACCAATGCCCATTTCACCAATTCCTATGCATTTATAACCTTTTTTTGCAGCTTCTTCAGCTATATTTGCCCCATTACTAATTGCTTTGAGGCATGTTTCGCGGCTCATGGCTGGCTCTTTGGCAAAGTTTGCAGTGCCATTGCCAAGGCGCATATCAATTAATTTTTCATGAGCTTCAAATGCGCCACCCACACAACCTGCATCAACCACACTTAATTCAACATCAAATTGGCGGCAAAGAACATTAATACCAGCACCACCAGCCAAGAAATTAAGCACCATTTGACGAGTAACTTCTTGCGGATATGAAGCAATTTTTTCAGCAACGATGCCATGGTCCCCAGCCACGGTAAACATGTGTATTGGGTTAATATTTAATGGAGTTTTACCACCTTGAATGCAAAAGATTTTTTTGGCAATATCTTCTAATCGAGCGAGACTTCCTTGGGGTTTAGTCAAATTATCTAAATGAGCTTGAGCTTTAGATTGTAAATTCATATTTATAGGCACTATGGAAGTTATTAGTGAATTCAAAGTATTAGACATTTTTTTCCTCATATAAGTTTATTTGTCCTCTTACTCTACACCGCAAGACTTTAACTGGCAATGCCAGCGCGGAAGCAGAAAAAAACTTTTTACATAAGTATCTATTATTCAATTTAATTTGCAAATATTTTTTTGTTTTGAAATATATTTTTTGCTCAAAGACTTGACACCCAAAGGGTGGAGATATATCCCTTAAGCGAGCAAGCAATAGTTCTTGCAAGTATAAAATCTTTTTTTAGCTTAGATAAAAATAAAAATCTAAGCAAAAACACTGGAGGATAACATGGGTTGGAGTGTAAGTATTGATGCAGACAAATGTACCGGTTGTGGCGAATGTATAGACGTTTGCCCTGTAGAAGTTTATGAACTTCAAGATGGCAAATCTGTGCCTGTAAACGAAGAAGAATGTCTTGGCTGTGAATCTTGCGTAGAAGTATGTGAGACCGGTGCTGTTACTGTTGAAGAAATGTAGTTTGTTTTGATATGTTGAAATCATCAACATAGTACAAAATTCATTGCCGTCGGGCGTAACAAACGCTCGGCGGCATTCTCATAAGCACAAATAAAAAATAATAATATGATACCAGATATTTCAGATATATTCGCTCGTTATGAGACCCTTGTTGCAGAGGTTGATAATATTTTTGGGCACATTCGTAATGCTCACCCAGATTGTGTAATCTGCGAGGTGGGCTGTAGTGACTGCTGTCATGCATTATTTGACCTATCCCTTGTGGAGGCCATGTATATTAATCATGCATTTACCAAGCAAGTACCCTATGGTAAAGAGCGTTCAGACATTTTAACTCATGCCGCAGACCTTGACCGCAAAGCTGTTCGAATGAAGCGTGAATTTTACCGTGCCTCAAAGGACGGGCAAAGTGCTGAGGATATTATGACTGAAGCTGCAAAAATGCGCATGCCTTGTCCTTTGCTTGATGCTGAGTCAAAATGTTTGCTATATGATAGCCGCCCCATCACTTGCAGGCTTTACGGTGTTCCACTTAACATCAATAATACCGGCCATGTATGCGGTAAAACAAAATTTTCCAAAGGCACAAACTACCCAACTGTGCACATGAGTGCCATACAAGATCGCCTTGATGGGCTTTCAAAAGATATTGCCACTGCCGTTAAGAGCAGATTTAAAGAATTGCACCAAGTGTATGTGCCCATGTCCATGGCCTTGCTTACTAATTACAATGAACAATACCTTGGTATTGGTGCTGCTAAGAAGGAATAATCCATGCTAGACATGATCCCTGCTTCTGTATTTCGTGATGGAACGCCGCAGCTGCTTAATGATGAACAAGAGGCAATCAAGCGTGATATCTACGAAAAAATGAATCCAAGGCGACGTAAGTTTATTGATCGCATTGGCTATGATAATTGGGACCCATTTCAAAAACCCAATGATCCTCTGGATATTCGCCTTGACGCCACCAAGCGCACCACTCAACAACTTGTGCGTGAATTTTTGCAAATAGCTGCAGAAAGAGGACATTATGGTAATGATTACGGGCGCGGTGCTTTGGAATGTGCCCTTGGTGTTGTAAATAGGGATGAAAAATATTTAGGCATTTTTGATTTTTGCCTTTGGTACCACGACCTACTTAAGAAGGAAGGATATTTAAATGAAAAATAAATATGATGACATAGACGAGTACATTGCCGATTTGAAGGCAGAGCTTGAAAAAAACGAACAATGTGCCAACCACCACTATAATCTTGGCCTAGCCCTTTTAACTAAGCGTGATTTTGTTGGCGCAGAAGACAGCTTTTTATCTGCTGTTCGCCACTCCCCTCGCCTTGCAGAGGCCTTTGTTCAACTTGGCGGCATTTGTCTTGAGCGTGGCGACCTTGACGGATGTTTGCGCTACAATGAAGAAGCAGCCAACTGCCGCGCAAAATTTCCAGTACCTTGGGGCAATATTGGCTTTGTGCATCTACAACGCGGTGAGCCAGACAAGGCCATTGCCGCCCTTAAAAAAGCTATAAAATGGGAACCAAACTTCATTCAAGCCCACAATGCACTTGCCACAGCTTACTTTATGCAAGGTGATTATGAGGGAAGCGAACAAGCTTGTAATGAAGTTATAAAACGTGAGCCAGGTTTTGCGCCTGCTTGGAACAATCTATCCTTAGCTCTTTTTGAACAAGGTAAGTTTGAGCGTTCTGTGGAGGCAGCAGACAAAGCCATTGCCGCTGGATTTGAAGTTCGTCCTGAATTTCTTGCAGACCTTGCACCGCATAGAAAATAATTTTCAACAATTTTGTGAAGTTATAAAAATTAACTTCTCAGTTTGATTATAAACCCCCGTATGTGATTTATCGGTCGTGCTGACAAAGTTAGCACGACCTTCTTTTTGTACCCAATTTCAATATAATTACATTGGTACTTTTATTGCATTAATTAGGCACAGTGAAAATTTTGCCTTATTTTTGACAAGGAGTACACGATGAATCACCAACTTTCACAACCTCTGGCGTCTTTTAACAATGACCGCATGGCTGCTTTTAGCGCATTTCGTGCCCCAAATGCATCACAATCGCCAACACAAATGACGATTTTAACGCAAAATCACATTTCAACTACAGGTCAAGCTGCACCTGCTTTGCCCACTAGCAATCCGCCAAAACCTGCTCAACTTAGTGAGGAGCAAGCCCATGATGCACTTGAACAAGTTCAACACAATGTGGAAGGCGTGCTTAATGCCCATAATGGCATTGACCCTGAGCGTGTGGCTCGTTTACTAAGCTTGCTAGATTAATTAAGATCATATGACTAGTCATTTAGCATATAAAGAAGAACTTTCACTCATTTCCAAAATGCTAAATCCAGCTTCGCCCAAAAAGCTACACCTTGGCTGCGGGAGAAATTATTTTGAAGGCTGGATAAATGTTGATAATAATACTGATGGAAACATTACAAAGCTTGATTTAAACTTTGACCTGTGTAACAAATTACCATTTAATGATAATTCCATAGATTTTATTTTCAACGAGCATTTCTTAGAGCATTTAAGCGTTGAGCAAGGCAAAAGATCTCTCACAGATTTTTTACGAGTGCTTAAACCTGGCGGAGTTATGCGTATTGCCATGCCTGACCTACAAAAAATCGTTATGGCCTACCTAAACGATAATTGGAAAAATGATGGCAATGCTTTTTTAAGTCAATTTGGACTTTCGCATGTTCAAACCAAGGCCGAATTACTAAATATAAACTTTCGAGCTTGGGGGCATAAGTGGCTCTATGACTGGGAAGAATTGGAACGACGCTTAAGAGAAGTTGGAGCAAAAAATATCACTCGTTGCACCATTCATAAAAGTGAGCATATAGAACTTTGCAACTTGGAGACAAGGCACGAGTCCACCTTAATAGCAGAAGTGCAAAAATAATTTTTTATATCAAAGTATTACAAAACAAAAAGGTTAGTTTATTTATGATAAGCTAGTCTTTAGTCTTATGACAAACCCCACTTTGTGGCGTTTGTGCCGCCGACGCAAGCAAGGTTTACTTGCCAGTAAGACATTAAAATAAAGGTTTTACAGCGCAAGCTTGACCTAACGGGCTTGTAGTGTTCCCGTTAGGCGAAGAATGAGCCTTACAAGAATCGCACGCAAAGAGTTGCGCTAATTGCGCTTACTCTTGATTTCTCAAGAGTGCTGACTTTGCCAGCACTCTAAATAGTCGATGCTGAACAACACGCTTTAGCGTGCTGTTCAGAGAGGCACG
>CAYJOP010000068.1:0-11503 GCA_964371835.1 uncultured Desulfovibrionaceae bacterium | reverse complement strand
TAAGCAATATTTTATATAAATTAAATGTTGACAAAAATTCATATTATGGTATTCATGAATTGCAAGTTGTAATAAAGTGTGAATTTTATTCCACTGCGGGGCAGGTATCCCCCTACACTACCGCAACCCTCCTTTTGGAGGGTTTTTTTATAAAAAAACCGCTCTTTAGCTTAAAAAGAACGGTTTTATTATTCTGCGAGATACTTAAGATTTTTGTAATATATCATTTCCAATTAGTTACAAATTATCAACATCCACATTGCTATAATTCGTTTGAATTGTTCATTATTTCAATTGTTTTTTCAAGGTGTTGCATCCAAATATCAATAAAGCCTTTGTATTCTGCTATGCCATGCAGGACTGGGATGCATTTATGTCCTTTTGCCTCAATGCGGCTTAGCCATGAGTCTTTGTTTTTGCCTGCCATGTCTGTCAAAGCGTGTTGGCCCACAACGGAAAGCAGCGGCATTAGCCAAACCTTGTTTGCAGTTTCTAGCTTTGGTAGTATTTCATCAAGGGTAATAGCGCCATTCATGGCACCCACATGCACATTTTTGTCCATGTTATACACGGCATTGGCAAGGTCCTCATAGCGTTGAACTGCCTGATGCACAGCCCCATGCCCCATAAGAATAACTGGTTCATGCTTCTTGCGAGAGTTTGGCACATGTTTAAGCACGGCCTTTGCCGCAGTGGTGACATCTTGCTCAGTCGCCAAAAGGGGCTCGCCCACAAATATTTGCAATTTATATTCATTTCTTACCCACTCCACATCATCCAGTAGGGATAAATATTCACTGCCTGGTATGGTTTGTAGTGGTTGTACAGCCACATGGGTGTATTTTTCAAAGCACATTTTTTGTAATGCTTTACGGACTGAGTCGCGTTTAATTTTTGCTGCGGCGAGTCTTTCGCGTAATAATAATGAAGTAAAAGCCCAGCGCAAAGGCAAGCCATCAAAGCGTGATCTGACAGTCATGTCAAAAGCTTTGAGAGTATTTTCCCCTTGTGGATTACTTGAGCCAAATGCGGCCAACAGTATGCCTTGCTTCATGCTTCATTCTAAGCTTTTTTAGCCATATTAAGCAAGCTTTGTCTGACATTTAAAAATATCTAACCAGCGTTGTATTGACCTTGTGTAGTAAATTTGATAAGTTTTTGATGATATAACACTAAGCATTTTCATTTTGGAGGCGGGATGAAAAAAAGGGCTCTCGTACTTGGTGGTCGCACAGGACTTCTTGGTCAAGCTTTAATGCGAGTACTCATATCCAAAGGGTGGCAAGTTGAATCATTGGGCAGGAATGATGGGGATTTATTGAATATTTCATTTGTTGAGAAGGCTATAGATAGAGTTCGCCCAGACTTCATATTTAATACAACTGCTTGGACCCAAGTTGACAATGCAGAAGATGATGAGCGCGATGCATTTATATGGAATCGTGCGCTACCTGCATTTCTTGCCCAAATTGTCAAAACTCGTTCCATTCATCTTATACATTATAGTACAGATTTTGTTTTTTCTGGCGAAAATGCCCAGTGTTATTCTGAGGAAAGTTCCACCAATCCATTATCTGTTTATGGACGCACCAAACTTGCTGGCGAACGTGCCATAATGCAAATTGCACCTGATAATTGCTGTATTTTACGCACGGCGTGGCTTTTTGGACCTGGCCGTAAGAATTTTATTACCACAATTCTTGATGCATGCATGAACAATGAGGAGCTTTCCGTTGTTCATGACCAAATTGGTTCTCCAACATACTCTATTGATTTAGCCAGTTGGAGTTTTGCTGTGGCTGAAAAACGCTTAACTGGCATTTATCATGCGGTAAACAGCGGAAGGGCATCTTGGTGTGAGCTTGCTTGTGAGGCCATTTCCATTGCCGAATCACCATGTCGAGTTAAACCAATAACTACTGCTGAGTGGCCTCAAAAAGCCCAGCGCCCTGCTTGTTCTGTATTAAACACATCTAAGCTTGTTACCGCACTAAAAATTCCCATACGCCCTTGGCCACAAGCTTTAAGAGATTTTATTTTTAGTGAATATTTAAATAGAGACCATATGGGCGCATAAACATTTAAATAATGTAATACTATGAAAAAAACACTTTATATTTTAACTCTAATTTGTGCTTGCGTAATGTTTAAGGAGTATGCACTAGCCATACCCACATCACAGGCGGATTTAGCCAATATTTCCAGCAGGGTTTTTGATACAAATATTGGCTATGGTAGCATAACCTCTTTCTACCGTCCTGAATACATAACCACCATGGATGCCGATCTAAAATTGAATAGAGAGGAGCCAGTATTTATTGTTGATTTGCCTGGAGGTCCACGCATCTACCCTCAACGCATTATGGTTTGGCACCAAGTAGTCAACGAGGTTATTGGAAACACATCATTTGCCATCACCTATTGCCCCATAACTGGTAGCCTAGCTGCTTTTAAAAGCGTTGTTGATGGTTCAGAATTGAGATTTGATGCACAGGGCAAATTATATGATGGAAATACTGTGCTTATTGATAGAAATACCGGAAGCTTATGGCTACAAAGCATAGGAATGGCCTTTGAAGGCCCACTGGCAGGGCGTGGTTTGCCAATTATACCAGTTTTTTGGACAACTTGGAGTTCAGCCAAAAACGTATATCCAGACTCCCAGGTGCTTGCTGTACCTCGTGGAAGCCGTAAGGCTTACGGCCGTGATCCCTATGGTAACTATCTGAAAAGAAATACTTATTATGATAATGAAACTCTTGCTTACGATGTTCAATATACTGACTTTCGCCTACCTTACAAAAATCCTGTAATCGGCTTAGAGTACAATGGTTTTCGCTTGGCGGTGGACATTAAACATGTAAAAAAAGAAGGTGCGGTTAATTTTTTCATTGGTGATAGTCCACTTCTAGCCGTGCATGACAAAAAACTTGACGTTGTGCGTATATTTAATCGTCACATTTGGGAAAAGCCGTCACTTTTTACCATTGAAAATGGTTTGCTCATGGACATAAGCACCAAAACTATTTGGAATGCAAGCACAGGCCAAGCCACGCAAGGCAATATGACTGGTGCAACCATGACACAATATTTTGGCATATATAGCATGTGGTTTAATTGGTATAATATTAATCCTGAAACTTACCTCATCCCAGGACCTGGCGAAGTCCCCAAAAACGTTATACATATTAAACCATTAGATCAACAATAAGTGCAGCGCCCCCTAAAGACATGCGCCGATTTTGCGGTTCTTTGCCCATTTGATGCAAAAAACCCTCTACTGCTCCTAAACGCATAAAGTTTTTGTAGCATTTATAATGCTCGCCGCCCACCATAAATTCCACAGCATGTGCAAGAAAATTTGCAGGATAATAAATATTTCGCTCTGTTAGGCAATAGTCTGCTATTATCACACGTTTTGATACTCGGCAAAGCTCATTAACACACAATGTTGCTATTTTTTGTGGCATAGCATGTAAAGCTAGACAAACACTTGAAACATCAACACTTTTATCGGCAAAGGGCAAGTAAGCGGCATTGGCACAAATAATCTTTGCATAATTGGCATTTTTTGGAGCTTCGGATAACATTTTCATACTAATGTCAACACCTAGCGCGTATGCACTATTGCTTTGTAAGGCCAAAAGACCACCAGCCCCACAACAGCAATCTAAGAATATATCCTGCTCGCTTAAGTTTGCAAGCTTTATAACTTCTTTGCGTAAAGATTTAAGCACTGGACCTAATATGGGCTCATAAAAGCTTGCTAACTGTAATGATTTCATAATATTAAGCTAAATTTTTTAATAGACCTAGCAAGTATGCTTTAGCTTGTTGAACTTCTACGTCTGCTGGTAAATCTTGCAGAATTATCTCTAAATAACCTGATTTTGATAAAATTTTTTTTGTTGTTTCAAAATGCAATTCATGCATCCATGAGCCAAGTAACAATCTAAAATCATTAATGTATACTATATCATTATATGAGGCCAAATGACGTTCAGATACGGCTTTAAGTATGTTTTGTGACCAAGCTTTAGGGTCGTCTTTAGCATAGAAGGTAACAGCACTGTTTGTTGCAGCATCCACCCAAAAATGTTCACTCATAATCCGCAAAATATCTAATTTATCCGCATCTCTCAACGCTAGGGTAATGAGTCTGACATCCTCTGGAAGGCCCTTTGGCAAACTAAAACGATTGTGCAAGCCCACAGCGGATAAAACTTGATGACGAGTACGAACATTCTCACCATCAAGCCAACCTTGCTCTTTCAAAACTTTAACGCCTAAATGCCCATGATTGGTGGACTGACTATCTTTAAATGTCCGCCACCTTGCAAACTGTGGAAAGCGGGCCACATCATGAAATAAGGCTGATAAAAGACAAGGCCTTGCATAAGGTTCAAGGGAGCTTTCTTTAATTAATTTACGCATATGAGCAAGCACTGCTTGAGTGTGAATGATTTTAAGCTCAAGCATGCTTTTATGTTCATCCTCCACCATACAAAAACTTTGTGCATAGCGAGAGAAAAGATTTTCATATGAAGAAATATCCAAATTCATGGGCCTTTGTATACCCCCATGTCCTTCTCTACACAAGGTAAAAATGCTAAATATAAATTTTGCATTTAATTTTTTAGCTTTATAATTACACTTAATTAACACCATTTCCAGCTTCAACTATTTATATTATATAACCTTATAGTAACACCAAATGTTATTGCCATGACTCGTGATGTCATGTATTTTTGGCATTGCGTATTTTAATCATTTTTTTACACATTACATAAAATTTGGTATATTTGGGTTTTTTATGTCAGAATTTGTTCATCTACACTGCCACACAGAATTTAGCCTGCTTGATGGCGCCATAAGACTAAAAGATTTATGCAAAAGAGCCAAGGATTATGGCATGCCTGCTGCTGCCATTACCGACCACGGCAACCTCTATGGAGCAACGCTCTTTTATTTGGAGTGCAAAAAAGTTGGCATAAAGCCTATTATCGGTTGTGAGGTTTATGTTTGTCACGATCACACCGACCGTGAGTCAGAATATTCCAGAAAACGTCATCATTTGGTACTGCTTGCTAAAAATAACGAAGGTTATAGAAACCTTATTAAAATCGTAACCCATGGATATTTGGAAGGTTTTCACTATAAACCTCGCATAGACAAGGATATTTTAAGAAAATACTCATCTGGTATTATTGCCCTTTCTGCTTGTCTTGCTGGAGAAATTCCAAAAGCCATACTTGCTAAAGACATGGAAAAAGCTTTAGCTCTAACAGATGAATATGCAAGCATTTATCCTGAAAGCTTCTACCTTGAGTTGCAGTCAAATGGCCTTGCTGACCAAAGCATTGTTAATGACGGCCTCATAGAAATTTCCAAACAAACTGGTATACCATTGGTTGCCACCAATGATTGCCACTATTTAGATGCATCTGACGTGGATGCCCACGACTTGCTCTTATGCATTCAAACCCAAACTAACATTGAAGACCCAAAAAGAATGCGTTTTGAAACTAGAGATTTATATTATAAACCTCTGGAGGTAATGGAAAGGGAATTTAGCCATGTGCCAGAAGCCTTAGCCAATACCATACGCATTGCTGATCAATGCAATATTGAGCTAACCTTTGATAAACCTTATTTCCCTGTATATGAAGTACCTGAGGGAATGACACCAGCAACAGAGTTTCGCCGCCTTGCAGAAGAAGGACTAAAATTACGCCTTGCTCAGCACCCAGATGCAGCCAGCATTGATCACAAAATATACAATGATCGCTTGCAATTAGAGCTTAAAGTTATTTTAGAGATGGGCTTTCCTGACTATTTTCTAATTGTACAAGACTTTATCAACTGGGCAAAAAATAATGGTATACCCGTTGGACCGGGCCGTGGCTCTGCTGCTGGTTCTTTGGTAGCTTGGTCCTTGCGTATAACTAACCTTGACCCCATACCATATAATCTACTTTTTGAACGATTCTTAAATAGTGAGCGTATTTCCTTACCTGATATTGACGTGGATTTTTGCGAACGTCGCCGTAGTGAAGTTATACGATATATGGTTGATAAATATGGAGAAGACTCCGTAGCACAAATTACCACCTTTGGTAAGATGAAGGCCAAGGCTGTGGTGCGTGACGTGGGGCGTGCCCTTGGCATGAGCTTTGCGGAAACTGACCGCATAGCTAAGCTTGTGCCAGATGATTTAAAAATTACAATTCAAAAGGCCATCGACAGCGAAGTTGAGTTAAAAAAACTCTATGATTCTGACCCACAAATTAAAAAGCTTTTAAATACATCATTACGTCTTGAAGGTTTATCTCGTCATGCTTCAACTCATGCAGCTGGTCTTGTTATTTCTGACAAAGCCATGACCGAATACTTACCATTATATAGAGGTAAGCGTGGCGAACTTGTGACGCAGTTTGACATGAAAATGGTTGAAAAAGTTGGCCTTGTTAAGTTTGACTTCTTGGGCCTTAAAACCATGACCCTAATTCAAGACACCTTGGATGCCATAAAACATCAAGGCAAGGAAGTGCCAGACCTTGACACTTTAGCACTAAGCGATAGCGCAACCTACGAACTATATGCACGAGGCGACACTGATGGTATTTTTCAGGTGGAAAGCTCAGGAATGCGCCAGTATTTAAGACAGCTTAAGCCCTCTTGCTTTGAAGATATTATTGCCATGCTGGCCTTATATCGCCCTGGACCTCTAGGTTCTGGCATGGTTGACGAATTTATTAAGCGTAAGCATGGCATAGTTGAGGTAGTTTACCCACATAGCTCACTTAACGAGTGCCTGCGTGATACTTATGGTGTTATTGTTTATCAAGAGCAAGTAATGCAAATTGCTCAAATTATTTCAAACTTCACCTTGGGTGGTGCTGATCTTTTGCGTCGTGCCATGGGTAAGAAAAACGCTGAAGCCATGGCTCAAGAGCGCTCCAAATTTGTAAACGGAGCGGCTGAAAATAATATTAGCGAAGAAAAGGCTCACGAAATTTTTGATCTTATGGAAAAATTTGCTGAATACGGTTTTAATAAATCACACTCAGCAGCTTATGCTTTAATTTCCTATCATACAGCATACTTAAAAGCACATTTCAAGGTTGAATTTATGGCGGCATTGCTTACCTCTGAAATGGGCAACCAAGACAAGTTGTTAAAGTATGTTGCAGCTTGTAAAGATATGGATATTAAAGTGCTGCAACCTTCAGTGAATAAGAGTTTACGAGCATTTTCTGCCCATGATGACTCAGTTATTTTTGGACTTGGCGGTATTAAAAATGTTGGAGATGAGGCCATTAGGGAAATTGTTGAAGCTCGTGCTGACAAAGGTCCTTATACATCACTGTTAGACCTTGCTTGCAGAGTCAATTTGCGCAAAGTAACCAAGAGAGTGTTTGAATCCTTAATTAAAGGTGGCGCTTGCGATTGTTTTGAAGTAAGCCGTGCAGCCATGCTAGCCGCCTTAGATGTTGTGGTCATGCGTGCACAAAAAAAGGCAAAAGAAAAAGCCTCCAATCAAATTTCACTAATGTCCATGGCCCCACAAATGGAACAAGCCCCAAGCTCTGGCCTTGGTTATGATTGCCAAGAGTCAAACACACAAGAAATGTCTGATGAAGAAAAATTACGCAATGAAAAAGAGGCCCTTGGCTTTTTCCTAACCAGTCACCCTCTTATGCCCTATCGTAAAGAAATTGCCCGTTTATGCCTAACACAACTGGAAGATGCACGAGAGTTATTTCCTGGCAGTGAGCTGCGTGTGGCTGTGCTTGTTACAGCTTTGAAGGAAGTGCTAACCAAGAGTAAGGGTGAACGAATGGCCTTTGTAAGTATTGAAGATTTAACTGGCCATGCTGAAGTTACTTTCTTTCCAAGGCCTTATGCAGAATACAGAGAGCTCTTGCAATCAGACCAACCCCTATTAATTGAGGCTAGGCTTGATGCTAAAGATAATGACTTTAAAAATAATGATGACGATGAAGCCGAAGATGCTCCACGCGAAATTAAAATGCTTGGGCAAAAAGTAATCGCATTAACAAAGGCTTGTAATGACAATGATAGCCCCATCCGCATTAATATTCCATCAACTTTACTAGACAAACAAAGCATGCTAGCCTTGCAAGCCATATTACATAAGCATAAAGGCTCAGTCCATGCAGAAGCCCAACTGGCACTTGACGGATATTATTGCTTATTAGAGCTTGGACCTAAATACAGAGTTCAGCCAGGCCCCATGCTTGAAGCGGATATTTTACAATGGTCCAAAGGAAAAGCCATATGAAAAAGAAAATCTGGCAGCTTACCGTTCGTTCTGAATTCTGCGCAGGACACGCTTTGCGCAACTATGAAGGTAAATGCGAAAATATGCATGGGCACAACTTTACCGTTGAGCTTGTTGTACAAGGCGAAAAGCTTGATGATAACATAGAATTTTTAATTGATTTCAAAATTCTCAAGAAAAAATTAAAAGAAATTCTAAACACACTTGATCACCGTTTACTAAACGAAACTTCACCATTTGATAAAATTAACCCCACTTCAGAAAACCTAGCCCAACACATTTATATAATGATGGAAAAATCATTGTTAGATTATGAAGTGCAAGTGTGCAGCGTTAGTGTTTCAGAAAAAAGCGCTCAAACTGCAACGTATAAAGAAATATAGTAATGGTTATTCTTATCAAAACGTTGACTTTCTTTATTTAACTATATACAATAATTTAAGCTGAATTTTTTTGCAAAATAATTAACCAATTGGTACATGCATATGTCACCTACTTTTTTTAAGAAAACTAAAAATAAAAGCCAAAAACAAGGTAAGATTGAGTTCACATTTAGAACTTTCAATCTCTCATTTTTTGCCATCTTTTGCCTTGTCCTAATTTGGCTTACCTACCATACCATACGCAATACTACACATGAAATCTCAAGAGATTACGCAGAACTATACTCCATCAAAACCACTGGGGCTCTTAACGCTTACTTAAACAGAGAGATAGCCCTAATCACTAAGGCTGCAACCTCAAGAAAAATTATGGACTGGTTTACCCATGAAGAAAACATAGAACATAAAGACAATGCATACAAAGAGATGCGCTCTTTTTTAAATATCTTAAGTAACAAGGTTATATATTTTGGAATTGATAAATCTGGCCATGAATTTAACTTTGAGCTTGATACAAAAATTGATAATTTTACCCATGCAGCAATTCTTAGTGAAGAAGGCAAGGATGATGGCTGGTACTTTGAAACCAAGGCCTCAAACTTTAACTACATGCTTAATGTTGATGTAGATAAAATTAAACAGCGTAGGCTAGTATGGCTAAATCACAAAGTATTTTCTCCTGACCACACAAAGGTTGTTGGCATAATTGCCACTGGCCTATACATCGAGCAGGTACTAGAAAATGCTTTTGACGAATACGATCAATCTAACATTCGTGGCTTAGTTATTGATAGAAATGGCATTATTCAAATGGATAGTATTCAAAATGCACAGCATAAATTATTTGATGACAGTACCTTAAATGTAAAAGATGCCATCCCCATACCTGCTTTTGTGGAAGAAGTTACAAAGCACATTGAAAATATCAAAGGCCACTTCACAACCAGCCATTTTCCAATTGTTATTGAACTGCCCCAAAACAATAAATATAGCTTCGTGTCCATAAGCCCCATTGCCAATACTGACTGGTCAGTTATTACATTTTTTAATGCAAGCTCACTTTTTTCAATAGCAAATTTACAGTCATTACTATGGATTATCATTGGCAGCCTAATGCTGTATATGCTTTGTAGCACACTTATAAGTCGCAAGTTAATTTTTGCACCTTTATCCAAAATGATGAATAGCCTTGCAGAAACTACTCCACGCGGCGATGGCTCAATCTATGGCATAAATCGTAATGACGAATTTGGGCAACTGGCAAGAACGATTAATGAATTACGCGCCAAATTAGATGGTTATAACGCAGAATTAACTGAAGCTATGACCAAGGCAAAGACAGCAAGTAAAGCAAAGTCAAGCTTTCTTGCCAATATGAGCCATGAAATGCGCACCCCCATGAATGCTATTATTGGCATGTCAAAAATAGCTAAAGATTCGTCATCACAAGAAAAAATAAAGGAATGCATTGGTAAAATTGAAATTGCTTCTGTGCATCTGCTTGGGGTCATAAATGACGTGCTTGACATGTCCAAAATTGAAGCTGGCAAATTTAACATCGTCCCCAGCACTTTCAATTTTATGCATTTATTAAACAGGATTGAAGCTGTAATCATCAATAGAATGCAAGAAAAAGGGCAAACATTCATTGCTGAAATTTCACCTGATATTCCTCAATATATTATTTCAGATGAACAACGCCTTGCTCAAGTATTAACAAATTTACTTTCCAATGCTGAAAAGTTCACTCCCACTGATGGCACAATCTATCTTGGAGTAAAAGTTTTACATATTGACAACTTAGATTGCACTCTCGAATTTTATGTGCGTGATACTGGCATTGGCATTGGTTTAGAACAACAAAAAAAGCTGTTTATCCCCTTCCAACAAGCAAATGCTCACATTTCAAGAAGCTTTGGTGGAACAGGCCTTGGCCTTGCCTTTTGCAAGAGTGTGGTTGAGCTTTTTGGTGGAGAAATCAAGTTAGATTCTGAAGAAAACAAAGGAACTACCATTACTTTTAGTATTAAATGCACCCTACCTAATGCAGACTTACAAACACTTGCAGAAGCTGATGCATCATTAATCCCTCATTCTACAATTAACAGCGATTTTTCTAATAAAAGAATTTTGCTTGCTGAAGATATAGAAATTAATAGAGAAATTCTCATAGCAATTCTTGAGGAAACAAAAGTACAAATTGACATTGCAATTAATGGTGAGCAGGCTTTTGAACTTTTTTGCAAAAACCCAGAAATTTATGACCTTATTTTTATGGATATAAATATGCCCAAAATGGACGGTTACGAAGCAACGCAGCGTATTCGTGCTTTTGACACTAAAAATGCTAAGACAATTCCAATAATAGCCATGACTGCCAATACTTTTAGAGAAGATGTGGAACATTGCCTAGAGGTTGGCATGAATGACCACATAGGCAAACCTTTAGATTTTAATGAACTTCACATCAAATTGAAGAAATTTTTATAAACTTTGGGAATGTACACTTAAAGCTTGCACAGTCTCATTTCCAATGATTTTGTAGGACTAATGGCAAAACTCCTTTCAAGCCTTTGTGCCGCCTGAGGAATACAAGCTGTTTTAGCAGTAAGTCGCCAAAATCAATCACTTAACGGCGAAGCAAAGCTCCGCCTATTCTTGATTTTTGGTCGCATTGACTATCGTCAACGCTCCAAAAGACTCCACACAACGAATTGTGCAGGAGTGTTAATTCAGCTAATTACAATCTTTTTCAGCTTTGACTAAATAGTCGATGCTGAACAACACGCTTTAGCGTGCTGTTCAGAGAGGCACG
>CAYJOP010000067.1:0-11598 GCA_964371835.1 uncultured Desulfovibrionaceae bacterium | reverse complement strand
TAATTATTCATCTGCTATTTTTTTCTTTGCAAAAGACTTCATATTTGAAGGTAATCTCTTTAAGACATCTTGAATGGATGGTAAATCAATAGCTTGAGTATTTACAAATTCAATGCCAACCCCCTCCTCTGTTGTCCAACGAACAGAAGCTGTAAGTGCGGTAAATATGGTGGATAGTGGGCCACCCACTGTATGTAAGGTTATGGTTGAACCTATGGGAAGACTTGCAGGTAAGGAATCTGCTTTTAAACACATGCCATCACTGCTAATGTTCATAATGGATGTCATTCCATTACCAAACTCTTCGGAATCCCAACGTAGACTTGTATCTTCTGCAAATACATAACGCGCGCAGCTACGTCTTTCATCACACATTTTATCAATAATAGCCCTAAGCTCCATGGACAACTCGCGTAAAGTAGCTGCAAACTCATTGGAAAGGGTCATATTTTGTTGAGTTTGGTCAGCCTGTTCGTTTATTTCTTCCAGCATTTTCAGCGCAGCTTCTGACTCTTTACTTTGCATCATGGTAGCTTCAGAAATACTTTTAGCACTTTCCACTGAGTTTTGTGTCACTTGGCGAATACGCTCTAAACTTTCACCCGACTGTTTAGCCAATTCTGTTGATTTTTGGGTAAGTTCAACAGATTTATTTGTACTAGCAACGGAATGATGAACACTATTTTGAATATTATTTACAGCCGACGCAACTTCGTTGGTGGCTTCCATGGTTTTTTCAGCCAATTTACGAACTTCATCAGCAACAACAGCAAAACCACGACCAGCATCACCTGCACGAGCAGCCTCAATGGCAGCATTTAAGGCAAGCAAGTTAGTTTGGTCGGCAATATCTTTGATAAGGTTAAGAATTCGACCAATATTTTCAGCGGATTCATCAAGAGCCTTCATGTCACTGGCAACAACCGAAGTATGCTGCGACACTTGGTCTATGCAATCAATGGTTTGAGTTATAATTTCCATACCATCATCGGCTTCACTATTCACAGCATTGGCAGCTTCTTGTGTTGCTACGGCCTCATGTGCCATTTGCTGCATGCCTTCGGTTATTTGTTGCAAACTCGTGGTTGAAGAATGTGAAGATTTTGCCTGTTTTTCAGCCATTTGTGATGTGCTTTCAAGCTGCGCAACGAGTTTTTCAAGCTCCATGGTTTGCTGATTGGAAATTTTATTGGCCTGATTAGCAGAAAGATAAATGCTATCGTTAAGTTTTTCAATCTGCATTTGCTGCTCATATATTTGAGATAAATCACTATATAAGGCAACAACGCCCATAACTTTACCATCCATATCTCGCAAAGGGGCAGCATTTACATTAAAGAATTTTTCTGAACCATCACGCAAAACTACATGCACTTGTGAATTAAGAACCACTGTTTCATCTTCAATTATTTTATCAAGTCGAGTTAACCTGTTGGAGTCACCATACATAACCCCGCCTGTGGTATCATCAATACATTCTTCGGGTGTACGCGACTCAATCCAGCATGACAAAAACATGGAGTTCACAAATATTACCTTGCCCTCAGTATTACAAATAATACAAGGCATGGTTATACCATTCATTAAAGCTTGGGATAGGCCTAAATTTTTCTTTAGATCAGCAACCATTTGATTAAAAGTTATTGCAAGTTGGCCCATTTCGTCTTTTTGAACAAGCTCCACAGGCGCAAATTCACCACTAGCAATACGAGTTGCACCCTCCATTAATGTGGAAATTGGCCTTGTAATGCTTGAAATAAGTAAGAATGAAAACACAGGGAAACAAACAAAGAATATTATACTCATTACAATTAATGCGTTTGAACGGCTTTCAATAAAGCTTAAAATGTTTTTAAAAAAATCCAATGAATAAATGTCCGCCACATCTTTTGCCTTTAAAAGCAAATTCTCAACTTTTATCACAGCAGGATCAGTAACATTCGTAAAAATTTCAATGGCTCCAGCGATGTTATCTTGGTCAAGATGTTCTTGAATTTTAAGTGCAGACTCATGCACACTAAGGTGCAGTCCGTCCATTTCTGCAAAAAGCGCTTTTAGCTCTGGACATTCACTCTCTACATTTTGTTTATCGGCGCTATAAAACCATTTGCCAAATTCACATTGACGACCATCGGTGGATACTTTCAATTTGCCAGTATTCTTGCTAAGCAAATGCTCTTGCAATTCAGAAGCCCAGCGAGAATGTGCAAGGGCTGCTGATGTTAAAATTGTCTGAATTTGTGGGCGGCTTAATTTCTCAGCACTCTCTGCCAAAAAATTTAAACTATGCATTATATAACTTAATCCAAAAACACAGGCTAAAACAATAGCACTAGTTGCTGCAATAAGCTTGAGCCGAATTGAAAGATTTCTCCAGAACATAAAAATCTCCAGTGACAATTTTAAAATATAACTTTAATAAAAGAATATTTTATACTGTGAAAACCATCGACACCTTTAGAATAAAACTTTATGCTATACAAAAAAAATTAATTTATATACATTTGAGCAATTATTACCACTTTACATGTATTACATCAAATAATTACCTATTATTTTTATGTCACGTTAATTTAATCCATATCCTAGTGTTTTAATATGATTTTTTTACAAAATTGCATGTATAAAAAATTTACATTGTAATTTTTTTAAACACTTTTTTACAGTTTTTACCAACTGCAAAACTATAACATCCCAAAAAGGTAGGTTATTTATCATGGGTACGAATTTTGCTTTAGTACAAAATTGTATCAGTATAAACCATTGTATTGTGTATATTGTTTTGTTACATTTAGTCTTAACAAATTTTTAATAATTAATGCCTATAAGCATCGTTGACACTTCATTTAGGAATTTTTATATGCCATTTCGTCATTCCATATTTTTATGTACATATCTGTTTTTATTAACAGGTTGTGCTTTAATTGCACCTGCTGATAGAGATGCACAAAAAGAACTGCCAGCTGCCATTCCTTCACAATATATGTCCACTTCTGTTGTAGTCGACACCGTACAAAGCGCAAGCACACCTTGGTGGGAAAAGTTTGAAAGTGCAGATCTTAACAAACTCATGGGCAAGTCTCTTGGTGAAAACTTTGACATATTAACTGCTTGGGCCAAATTACGCCAAAGTAAAGCCCTTGCCAGTAGAGAAACAGCAGAGTTTTTTCCGCAAATTAATATAAATGCAGATGCCGCAACTTTACGAACTTCAAAACAATTAACAGATAATTCCTCAAGACAAGAGGCTTTGTCTGAATCCTATGGTCTTGGTGGCACAGCATCCTATGAACTAGACTTTTGGGGACGTATAAATTCTGAGCGCAACGCTGAACTTTTGCGAGCCGAAGCCACCCGCAATGACTTACAAACTGCCGCCATAACCGTGGCTGGTTCAGTGGCTGAAACATGGGCTGCTTTACTTGGTAATAGGGCTGAACTTGCCGTACTTAATGAGCAAATTTCCATCAATGAAGACTTGGTGCAAGTTCAAATTTCCCGCTTTAATAATGGAATTAGCACTAGTCTTGAAGTGCTGCAACAACAATCAGTTTTAGCATCAGCCAGAGCAGAAATACCACTACTTGAACAACAAGCAGTGGTTTTACGCAATCAACTTGCAGTATTACAAGGAACTTTGCCTGGAACTGGCCTTGAAATTGACGAAAATGCATCACTGCCTACCTTGGGTGAAATGCCAGAACCTGGTCTGCCTGTTCAACTTTTGGATGCAAGACCAGATGTAAATGCTGCTTGGGCAAGGCTTGAAGCTTCTGACTGGGATGTCTCAGCGGCACATGCAAACCGCTACCCATCATTACGTCTAACTGCCTCACATGTTTTTGATGCCGCATCGCAATCATTATTATTTACCAATTGGATATCAAGTCTTGTGGGCTCTTTAGCCTTTCCTCTTTTTGATGGCGGAGCATTGGCAGCAGATGAAGCGCGTGCCAGAGCGGAAACGGATATAAATGTACAAAGCTATGCCAAAACCGTGGCCACTGCCATTCAAGAAGTTGATAATGCCCTCGCCGCAGAAAAAGGCGAGCTTGAGAATTTAAAACGCCTTGAGGAGCAATATAGATTAACAATTGCTGCTCTTACAGAAGCGCGCAATAGCTATCTTGGTGGTGTCAGCGACTATTTAAATTTTATTGTAGAGTTAAAATCCTTGCAAACCTTACAACGCACCATAGCCAAACAAAAAACCGCTGTGGTGCAAGCTCGTATAACCCTTTACCGTACCCTTGGCTCTTTGCACTTTCCATTAAACAGTACCTATGTGCCCACTCCAGAAAGCGCTAACAACAGCACTATTACCAAAGATTAGTTGGAATTATTATGAAATCATTAAACTTTGCCTTCCTTGCTAAAATACCTACTTATTTTACTTTTTTTAGTAAACTATCCACACCTAAACAAGTTCTATGCATACTTGCATCGGCCTTCATTATTGCTTTCCTATTTATTGTCACAGCACCGTCAAGCAAGCGTGTTCGGCCACCTGTCAGTAGTCCCGTGGTCGTAACTATCATCAGCCAAAAAAATGATGCACCTCTTACTGTCAATGCCCTTGGCACCGTTAAGGCTGCTCAACAAACCATTGTACGCGCTCGTGTTTCTGGCCAAGTGAAAGCATTGGGAACAAACTTTGAACCAGGTGGAATTATTAAAAAAGATGAATTAATCCTACAATTAGATGATGATGATTACAAAAACGCTCTGGCCCTTAAAAAAAGTACCTACGCAGAAGCCAAAGCTGCTTATCAATTAGAAATGGGCCAACAAAGAGTTGCCCGCACTGAACTTGAACAGCTAGAGAAAATCATGCCAGATGCTGCAAAAAGAACAGCACTTGCTTTGCGTACACCACAGTTAGCACAAGCAAAAGCAGTGCTTGAAGCAGCTGAAGCAGATATGAACCAAGCTAAACTTAATCTTGAAAGAACTAAAATCATAGCTCCTTATAATGCACTTGTGCTCAAGCGTGACGTTTCATTGGGTAGCCAAGCCTCAAATTCTGATATGCTGGCCACCATTGCAGGTATTGATGAATATCATATTGAAGCATCCATACCTTTAGACAAATTGCAAGCTCTTGGAATATCGGTATTTGACGATGCAAAAGTAAATGTTTATACCGCCACAAATAATATGCGTGAAGGCAGCGTGCTGCATAGCATTGCTTCACTTGACGAAACCACACGCATGGGCCGTGTGCTTGTTTCTGTGCATGACCCCTTGGGCTTAAAAAGTGGGCAAGCTCACCTATTACTTGGCGATCAAGTGCGTGTGGAGTTGCAAGCAGGCTTACTTAAAAATGCCGTTACCCTACCCCGCATAGCCTTGCGTGGTAATGATACTGTTTGGGTGGCTATGCCTAAGGTTGAAGAAAAGCCACAAAATCTTGAGAAGAAACCACAAAATTCTGAACAAGAAACTGAACAAAAGACAGAGCAAAAAAACAAAAAAAATCCATCATATACCTTAGATATTCGTTCTGTTACAGTGGCTTGGAAAAGCACTGAATATGTAATTATCACAGAAGGACTTGAGTCTGACGAGCATATTATTACATCGCCACTTGGTGCGCCCATACAAAATATGCCAGTGCGAATTTCAGTACCCAAAAATAACAGGCAAAACAAAACACCCATTGCCAAGCAAAATCCAGAAGGTAAATAATGAGTAGCCAAGATTACTCCTCAAATAAAGAATTAACTCGCGGTTCTGTGGGCTGGATGGCCTCAAACCCTGTGGCGGCAAACTTGCTAATGGTCATGCTTATGATTGGTGGCATAATTGTAGCCTCGCAAGTTAGGCGTGAAGTATTCCCATATTTTGAAATTACAGAGGTTACAGTTTCAGTAACAGTTAGTGGCGCTACACCTGAAGAAATGGAGAAAAGCGTCGTTCAAGCCATTGAAGAAGCCGTACAAGGCCTTGATGGTGTTGAAGAAACCACAGCCAGCATGAGTACAGGTAGTGCCTCTGTAATCATCGAAGGAACTGACGAAGTTGACGGAAATGTGCTTTTACAGGATGTAAAAGCTGCCGTTGACCGTATTACTACCTTTCCAGTTGACGCAGAGCGGCCAACAATTTCTTTGCGCTCCTCACGACGAGAGGCAATTGAACTCATGGTTGCTGGCGATGTAGATGCTGCATCTTTGCGCTACTGGGCTGAACTCATTAAAGAGGATCTCATTCAAGACCCTGCAATCACTCAAGTTGAGCTTGAAAATACAAGAGACCATGAAGTCTGGGTAGAAATTCCACAAGAAAATTTGCGTCGTTATGGGCTTACCATGCAAGAAGTTGCATCTGCCATCGGTACCGCTGCTGTCCAGCAAGGCGGCGGTAGTGTTAATGCTGCCAGTGGAGATATTCTTTTACGACTCAATGAGCGCCGTGATTATGCAAGCGACTTTGCTAATATTGCCATACGCACCAATGCCGACGGAAGCCGCCTTTTGCTAGAAGATGTGGCTACAATTTCAGATACTTTTGACGATACTAGACGTTGGAGTGAATATAATGGCGAAGATGCCCTTTCCATTGAAATTTACAGCTTAGGCAATGAAGACCCCACAGAGGTTGCTAAGGCATCCTTAAAAATTATGGAAAAATATAATGCTATAATGCCTGAAAATTTACACGTTTATGAACAAAAAAACATGGCTGAGGTATACGAACAACGTAAGGAATTAATGACAGAAAATGCCCTTCTAGGTGTATTCTTAGTTTTTTTATGTTTATCTATATTTTTGCGTCCTTCCCTTGCTTTTTGGGTTAGTTTAGGTATTCCTGTGTCTGTTTTAGGCGCTTTTTGGTTTTTTGTGCCCTTTGGCATTAGTTTAAACGTTATCTCCATGTTTGCCTTCATTATTACCCTTGGAATTGTGGTGGACGATGCCATTGTTGTTGGTGAAAATGTTAGCGCTTGGCTTGAACGTGGAGTTTCTCCTCTGGAGGCTGCCATCAAAGGCACAAAGGAAGTGGCAGGTCCGGTTACATTTTCCGTGCTTACCAACATGATTTCCTTTATGCCCATGCTATTCATACCAGGCACCATGGGCAAGGTGTGGATGGTCATACCACTTATTGTCATTGCAGTTTTTACTTGTTCTTTAATTGAAAGTGTTTACGTCCTACCTGCCCACCTTAGCCACTTAAAAAGACGTAATCAAAACGAAAATGCTAACTATGCCCCTAACGGTTCGCCTTATACAGCTCCTTTTCGTGCTTTTAGTGCATGGCAAAGAAGGTTTAGTGTAAAATTCTTAAATTTTGTACAATATAAATTTGGGCCATTTGTGGAAAAAGTATTACACAAACGCTATATCACTGTGGCCATCGGACTTGCAATCTTATTAATTACAGGAAGTTACGTTGCATCAGGACGACTAGGATTTGACCTTATGCCAAGAGTTGAGTCAGACTTCGCATTTGCTCAAGCCATAGTACCTTCTGGCATGTCCAAGCAAGAACTGAACCGTGTTAAAAATCAGATGGTTAACGCAGCTCATACTGTCACAGATGCTCATGGCGGAGATGGGCTAACAACGGGCATTCAAGCAGAAGTACGCGATACAACCATCTCTGTACTTGTACACTTGGTAGAACCAGATTTACGCCCCATTAGCACTGAAGAAGTCACTGCCAAATGGCGTGAGGCCATTGGTGTTATTCATGGCGTAGAAAGTCTTGTTTTACAAGCGGATAGAGGTGGACCAGGTAGCGGAAGTGGCCTCACAGTGCGACTTTCTCATCGCGATACAGCAGTCCTTGAAACTGCTGCAGCTGAACTTGGCGATATATTAAGAACATATGGCGGTGTTAGCGACGTTGACCTTGGCACCAGCCGAACCATGCGCCAATTTGATGTGCGCCTTACCCCACTTGCCGAACAACTCGGATTTACATCCCAAGAAGTTTCTAAACAATTACGTTATGCATTTGAAGGTGTTACAGCGCTGCGCCAACAGCGTGGCAATAGCGAAATGACCGTGCGTGTGCGCCTTCCTGAAAAAGATCGCATGAGCGAGGCCTCATTTGAAGAGTTAATTCTGCGCTCTCCACAAGGGCAAGAAGTTCTCCTGCGTGACATTGTAGTAACTGAAGATGGACAAGCAGACTCCACAATTAGGCATACAAACAGCCGCCGTACTGCAACTGTTACCGCTAATATTTCACCCCCTTCCGCCACTGGTGCAATGATGACCGTCATTGAAGAGGAGGTTATGCCACAAGTTATGGGCGCGTATGAGGGCCTTTCTTGGGAATTTGGCGGCCGCCAAAGCGATATGGCAGATAGCACAACTGCCATGATTCTTGGCCTTGCCATGGCACTTTTAGGCATTTACGCACTACTTGCCATTCCATTTAAAAGCTACTCTCAACCACTTATTATTATGTTCTCAATACCATTTGGCATTGTAGGAGCCGTGGCTGGGCACTTAATTATGGGCTACAGTTTGAGCGTTATTTCATTATTTGGTATAGTTGCACTGTCTGGAGTTGTAGTTAATGATTCGCTAGTGCTCATTGACTTTGCAAATAAGGCACATCGCAATGGAATGCCTGCCTTTGAAGCCGTAAAACAAGCCGCCATACAAAGAGCAAGACCCATCTTGTTAACAACATTAACAACATTTCTTGGCCTTATGCCAATCATATTTGAAACCTCACGCCAAGCAAAATTCCTAATCCCAGTGGCCTTGTCCCTTGGCTTTGGTATCTTGTTCGCAACTTTTATCTGCCTAATGCTCGTACCAGCGTTCTATCTAATTCTTGACGACGCAAGCATTTGGACCAAGAACAAACTATCAAAAACTTAATTATATCAATGGATAAAAATATTATTAAAATTCTGACTATTTTACTTGACTAAGCATTCCAAAGTATATATTGTCGCCTTCTTGCAGCAATGCACATGTCGCGGGGTGGAGCAGTTCGGTAGCTCGTCGGGCTCATAACCCGAAGGTCGTAGGTTCAAATCCTGCCCCCGCAACCAAAAAAATCAAGCCCTTACGGTGAAAACTGTAAGGGCTTTTTCTTTGCATTTTTAACTTTCCTACCCTATTCCTACCCCAGAGCAAATATGAAGGGATATGGCGGTTCTTCTGTTTGATAAGCATTGATAGTGCTTTACAGGGATTGATGAGCTTTTAATTATAGGTGCAATATGCAGCGGATTTTGGTGTTAGTAAAATGTTAGTAAGAGAGGCTTAGGGTTATTTCTACGGTGCAAAATGTGCTTCAAAAAAATGGAAACAAATTTCCTACCCCATTTTCCTACCCTCTGTCCTAACCTGTTCCTAGCCAACACTTGAGTAAATGTTGTAAAGCTTTATTAGAAGGTTACAACAACAAAATAGTACTTAACATTTTCTTGCATATGCAATCGTCAATTTATCTTTGTTTTTTCAAGCTATTATAGATATATCTTGCAATATCATCTGAAACCGCATCTTCAGCAATATGATTTTCGAGCTCATCATATTGCAACTTTAACATTAAATTTTTTACCCACTTAGTAATATTGGCCCCACGCATGGACTCTTTAATTGCCTTGACTGAAGTCCAATAAAACGTTTCATCATCATGAGAAAATTGTCTTTCACCATCTCTTGATAGAGTAGGCACTAGCATAGCACCTATTTTATTTTCATAATCAGGCCTAGCTGTACAGGTAGTCCACATAGAATGCTCATCTTCACCTGCGATGACAATGCATTTATTTTCTAAAGTATCACTTAAATACATGGACGCAGAAAGGGTAAACAATGGCCTTAATACTTTCCACATTTGGCGTGTTTTGTATTCATCCGTTGTGTAACTTTTTTGTACAAATTTAGTCATTTGGTCAAATGTGATATCCTTCAAATAATTATTAAACAAATCTTTTGTGATTTTACAACACGAAGTAGTTTCTTTTTCCATTAACTTTGACAGATAAAAAATTTCTCCTGCCTGATATCCATTGTTTTTTAAATATTTTTTCAAACAATCTACATAGTTACTCGTTACACTGTCATCTGCCATATCCGCTATTAATATTTTAATACTCCACCCAAGATGCCTGTGAAGAAAAGATATCAATGAAATTTGTCCTAAGTGTATTAAATTCAATTTATGCCTAGGAACTACAGGCCATATCATAACTCGACTTTCCTTATAATCTTCATCAAGTACGTTAACAGGATCAACATCTGCAACATTAATCATTTCCTCAACTTTGTGTGAATCTATTATACAATTAACATTTTCATTATTTGGGTCAAAAGTATGAATGGTGATTTGTTCAAATCCTTTAACATTTACATTGCTATTCCCACATAACTCTTCTATTTTTTTATTTATTTTAAAAATACTCCCATAAAAATCCTCAGATAATACAATTTTACCCACTGGAGCTATTTCCTGTAACCGTGCTGCCAAGATAAAAGCTTCACTGGTTTCAGTTTCAGTATTTTCGGTGATGATACCTTTAGTAATGGCTATCCTCTGCTCTATTTCAATATTATTTGTGGCTCTATAAAATACTAATGCACATAATAACGCATCTAAAGGATTTGAAAATAACGAAATGTGCCCGTCCCCTATGTCCTTATAGTACTCACCACTATAAAATACACATATTTTATGAAATAGACTTTTGTTGTTCTCTATTACTTTTGAAAACTCTTTTTGCCCAGCACCATCATGGAAATGGCCAGTTGAATTTTTAATATCAATTTGCAAAACACTTTTATCTATATTTTCGATATCATTTCTTGTCATCAGCTGTATCTCCCCTCAAAATTGATATATTTAAAATTATTTCAATAAATAACGTGATGCATGTGCATGCATGTCAACATTTTTCACTATATTTTCAAGACTTGGTCGTGATGGGGTATTTTTATCAATAATTATCTTCCCTTTTTCAGGAATAGGAGATTCAGTATAGAAATCTCCTTTTGGCGACACAATGACAATAGAGTTTCGCACTCTTGGGAGGGATATATATGCCTTCACTCCAGAAACATGTATATTATTGACAATATGCTTGAGAAATCTCTCGCATCGTTTTTGGCCACCATAAATTTTTGCGTAGTCGTGTATAAGACTAGACTCTTCAACAATTCTAATACTAATTTTTTGCACTTGAAATTTATCCATGTCTTTGAGAAAAGACTTCATATCATCATAATTATATGTGGTTGCAACAGTATGAATGGTAACAGGAACACCTTTTTCAACCAATAAAATCAAGTTATTTAATGTGCTTAAAAATAAACACTGAGCATTTTTTTTATCTTTTGCAATTCTTGTTTTAGCATTTTTCTGAAATACATGAGAGTCTAATGAGACACGAACATGAGCTTTATTTTTTATAATCGAGAGTAGATGTTCATCAGAAAGTTGAGAAGCGTTTGTATCAACAATGACCGATGTAAACTTAGATAATTCATTAAGAATTGTTGCAAAATAAGGGCTTAAAGAGGGTTCACCCCCAGTTATTGCGACAGCAATAGGTTGGTAATATTTTAGTGCCTCAATTGTTGAAAAAACTATTTTTTCATTAATACCATCATCAGAATTCATTAA
>CAYJOP010000066.1:0-11718 GCA_964371835.1 uncultured Desulfovibrionaceae bacterium | reverse complement strand
GCATTAACTGCATGATAATTGATGCAGAAATGTAAGGCATAATACCTAGTGCAAACACAGAGGTATTAGATAAACCGCCGCCAGAAAACATATCAAACAGCCCAAAGAGAGTACCAGACATTTGCTCAAAAAAGCTTGCTAAAGCTCCGGCGTCAACACCTGGAATAGGAACGTGAACACCAATGCGATAACAACACAAGAGCAAAAAGGTCCAGCCGATTTTTTTCATAAGGCCAGACTGTGCTGCCATATTTGTTGCTGCATTTGACATTTATAATCTCTTTAGGTTTTATTTTGCAGCTTCAAGTTCAGTGGCTTCACCACCGGCGCTACGAATTTTTTCAGCAGCTTTAGCGCTGAATTTATGGGCTTCAACCTTAACAGCACGCGCCACATCACCACGAGATAAAACCTTAATGGGTTTACCGTATGATGCAACACCACGCGAATACATATCCTCAAGGCTAATGGAATCTTTACCTTCAAAGGCTTCAAGTAAGCGATCAAGATTGATTACTTCATATGTCACCTTAAAGGGGTAGTTCTTAAAGCCATGCTTTGGTAAACGGCGTTGTAGGGGCATTTGACCACCCTCAAAACCAGGGCGAACACCGCCACCTGCGCGAGAGTTTTGCCCTTTATGGCCCTTACCAGAGGTACAACCAAGGCCAGAGCCAGAACCACGTCCAACACGTCTACGAGTTTTACGCTCTTCTGGGAATGGATATAAATCATGCAATTGCATTATAATTTCCTCATACCACTATTTGTCAACAATGCTGACCAAGTGTACAACTTTGTTAATCATACCACGAATGGCGGGAGTGTCTTTGAAAGTTTTTACCATTTCACGACGTTTCAAACCAAGGGCATCTAAGGTAGCACGCTGCTTAGGATTGCAACCAATGCGGCTACGCACAAGTTTTACGCTAATTTCAGACATGATTACTTCCTCGGAGCTTCAAGCTTTTTGCCACGAAGTTCAGAAACATATTCCGCACTTCGTAAAGCGGTTAGGCCTTGAATTGTGGCACGAAGTACGTTGTGTGGGTTGTTGGTACCAATGGCTTTTGCAAGAACATCGGTTACGCCAACAGCTTCCATAACTGCACGCACAGCACCACCAGCAATGATACCAGTACCTTTTGAAGCAGGCTTTAACATAACATAGCCTGCGCCAAAGCGACCTAGAATTTCATAAGGTAGTGTGCCATCAACAAGGGAGATGGATACACGATTTTTTCGTGCTCTTTCGCTGGCTTTGCGCAATGCTTCAGGTACTTCTTGGGCTTTACCAAGACCAAAACCCACATTGCCTTTGCCATCGCCTATGACCACAAGGGCACTAAAACTAAAGCGACGACCACCTTTTACAACCTTGGCAACACGATTTAGCGCAACTACTTTTTCAATTTCGCCAGATTCGATTTGTTGTTCCGTATTTTCTTGACGCATAATTAGAACTCCAAGCCGCCCTCACGAGCGCCGTCGGCAACTGCCTTAATGCGTCCGTGATAGAGATAACCATTGCGATCAAACACAACGGATTTAATGTTTTTTTCTTGAGCTAAACGAGCAATTTCCTTACCAACAAGGGTTGCACCAGTAATATTACAATGTGCATCTTTCTCTGTTTTCTTAAGGCTTAAAGTTGACGTTGCAGCAAGAGTTGAACCTTTATTGTCGTCCACAATTTGGGCATAGAGGTGCAGGTTTGACCGATATACCACAAGACGGGGACGTGCTGCAGTACCGCTAATTTTTTTACGGATACGCACCTTACGACGCTGTCTGCTTTCATTCTTAGATATTTTCATAGTCTTACCTACTTCTTACCGCCCGATTTACCCACCTTACGACGGATAATCTCGGTTTCATACTTAATACCCTTGCCTTTATATGGCTCAGGCTTACGGATTTTACGGATATTGGCGGCAACTTCACCAACCAAAACCTTATCAATACCAGAAATTGTCAGCTTTTGCCCTTCTGCTGCAGCACTAATACCCTTTGGCAAGTCTACAATTACAGGATGCGAAAAGCCTACACCAAGCTCCACCATATTACCTTTCACTGCTACTTTGTAACCAACGCCGATAACTTCAAGCGTTTTAGAAAATCCTTTGGTTACACCTTCAACACAGTTTGCAAGCAGAGTGCGACGAAGGCCGTGCTGTGCACGAGCTTCACGAGTTTCATCTTTGCGGGTAAGTGTTACTTCGTTGTTTTCCATTTTATAATCAAGGCATGCGCAAAGAGGAGTTGTTAAAGTTCCTTTTGGGCCTTTGATTTCTACAGTATCAGTGCCAATCTTAATTTCCACACCACTAGGGATGGATACAGGCTGTTTTCCTATTCTAGACATATGACACCGCCTACCAGATTTCGCACAAAAGTTCGCCGCCCACCTTACCATCAGTTGCGCTGACACCGTCTAGCACACCACGAGAAGTGGACAGAATACAAATACCAAGGCCGTTTTGAACCTTGGGGATACCATTAGCACCAACATAAACGCGACGTCCTGGGGTGCTTATCCTCTTTAAGCCGGAAATAACAGCCTTACCTTTATGGTATTTCAAAGTAATGGTAATGGTTCTGTCAGCTACGGCCACGCTTTCAACGTAACCTTCCTGCTTCAAGATTCCGGCAATAGCTTCCTTCATCTTTGAGCGCGGCACATTCACTTCCTTGTGCAGGGCCAAATGTGCGTTGCGGATACGTGTTAGCATATCAGCAATAGGATCTGTTAACATTTGTAACTCCTTAAAAATTATTAAAACGGTACGCATAGCTTATGCTATGCGTATACCTTACCAGCTTGATTTACGAACACCTGGGAGTTCACCCCTAAGTGCCATTTGTCTAAAGCAAATACGGCAAAGTCCAAACTTACGCATATATGCACGAGGGCGACCACAAAGTGGGCAACGATTATATTTGCGTGAAGAGAATTTAGCTTTACGTCTAGCTTTTACTTCAAGTCCTGTACGTGACATTGCTCACTCCTACTTCTTAAACGGCATACCAAGTTGATCAAGAAGGAACTTGCCTTCCTTGTCAGTCTTGGCCGTGGTAACAATGGTAATGTTCATACCCTTAGGGTTTTCCACACGATCTGTTTCTAATTCAGGAAAGATAGTGTGTTCTTTAATACCCAAGGTAAAATTGCCACGACCGTCGAAACCGCGATCAGGAATACCACGGAAGTCACGCACACGGGGCAAAGCAAAGTTAACTAATTTGTCCAAAAAGTCCCACATGCGATCTTTACGCAAGGTAACTCTTGCCCCAATGGGCATACCTTCACGCAATTTGAAAGATGCGATGGATTGTTTTGCACGAGTAACCACAGCTTTTTGGCCAGCAATGGCTGTAAGCTCTGCTATGGCTTCTTCCATAAGTTTATTATTTTGACTTGCAGCTCCAAGTCCAATATTTAGAGAAACCTTCTCAATACCTGGTAGTTGCATGGGGGATTTATAGTTAAATTCCTTTTGCATTACAGGAGCTACTTTCTCTTTATATACTTTTTCAAGGCGGGTCATTGATTCACCTTATCCCATAACTTCGTTACACTTCTTGCAGAAGCGAAGCTTTTTGCCATCTTCGGAGTATTTATAACCAATGCGAGTAGCTTTTGCACAAGCATCACATACTACCATAAGATTTGATACATGAATGGGCATTTCCTTTTCCACGATGCCACCAGGCTGTTGAACATATGGGTTTGCGCGCATGTGGCGTTTGGCCATATTTACTTTTTCAACAAGCACCTTATC
The DNA here is from genome assembly GCA_964371835.1 of uncultured Desulfovibrionaceae bacterium. Taxonomy (GTDB): domain Bacteria; phylum Desulfobacterota; class Desulfovibrionia; order Desulfovibrionales; family Desulfovibrionaceae; genus CAYJAD01. The sequence continues at coordinate 7,936 of CAYJOP010000066.1, read as the reverse complement.
CTTTTTGCGAAGGATTTTTAGCACCTTACCAATCTTGCCAGCATCTTTGCCAGAGATAACCATTACTTTATCATTTTTACGAATTCGATATTGTTTCATGGTAACTCCTACAACACTTCCGGTGCGAGCGAAACAATTTTCATAAAGTTGCGTGCACGAAGTTCACGAGCAACTGGGCCAAAGATACGAGTACCAACTGGCTCGCCTTGCTTTGATAAAAGCACTGCTGCGTTGCCGTCAAACTTGATGTATGATCCATCAACACGACGAACTTCTTTGCGTGTACGAACAATTACTGCCTGCATGACTTCGCCCTTTTTCACCTTGCTGTGAGGCATGGCTTCTTTGACGGAGACTACAATTATATCCCCCACCGAGGCGTAACGGCGATGTGAGCCGCCGAGCACCTTGATGCAGGCAACCTTTTTGGCGCCGGAATTATCCGCCACCTGCAATGTGGATTCTACCTGAATCATGGCTTTTTCCTATACGGCTTTTTCAATTATGGAAACCAAGTGCCAACGCTTATTGCGTGAAAGCGGACGGAATTCCACAATTTTTACTTTATCACCAATACCGCATTCGTTCATGGGATCATGAGCCGTGAACTTTTTGCGGCGACGCACATACTTTTTTAATAGAGGGTGTTTAATAAGAGTTTCAACTCTTACAACGATGGTCTTATCAGACTTATCGCTAACCACAACCCCTGTAAGGCTTCTGCCTTTGCTTTTAACTTGAGTTTCAGTCATGGCATTATTCCTTTTCCTTAAGAACGGTCATAATGCGTGCCACTTGACGTTTTGCAACACTTAACTCAGATGTTTTTTCAAGCTGAGCTGTGGCATGACGAAACCGCAAATTAAATACTTCTTCACGCTGCTCATTAAGCTTTTTGCGCAAATCTTCAACACTTAAAGCACGAAGGTCAGCGGCATTTGAGCTTTTTTTGGCAGCAGTTTTTTTCTTGGCGGCCATATTATAAGCCCTCCCTAACCACTATGGATGTTTTAATGGGTAGTTTATGTGCAGCACGAGTTAGAGCTTCTTTCGCAAGTTCTATGGAAACACCTCTAATTTCATAAAGCACACGTCCGGGTTTTACCGGAGCACACCAACCCACGGGCGCACCCTTACCTTTACCTTGGCGAGTTTCCAATGGTTTTGCGGTAATGGGGCGGTCTGGGAATATGCGAATCCACACTTTCCCGCCACGCTTAATGTGACGCATCATAGCAATACGAGCAGCCTCAATTTGTTGACTGGTTAGCTGACCGTGCTCAAGAGCCTTTAAGCCAATATCACCAAAGGATATTTCAGCGCCACGCAAGGCATTGCCACGAAGGCGGCCTTTTTGCCATTTGCGAAATTTTGTTTTTCTAGGGGAGAGCATTACTGTTCCACCTCTTTGTCAAGAATTTCACCCTTATAAATCCACACTTTAATACCAATGATACCATAGGTAGTGCTTGCCTCGGCAACGCCGTAGTCAATGTCAGCACGAAGTGTGTGTAGGGGCACTCGACCGTCACGATACCATTCGGTACGAGCTATTTCAGCACCAGCCAAACGACCAGCACATGTTACCTTAATGCCTTCGCCACCAAATTTGCGAGCCATTGTCACTGTGCGTTTCATGGCACGGCGGAAAGCTACACGACGCTCAAGTTGCATGGCAATATTTTCAGCCACCAACTGAGCATCCACTTCTGGACGGCGAATTTCATTAACTTCAAGTGAAAACTCACGACCAAACTTGTTACGCAAGTCAGTGCGAAGTTTTTCAATTTCTACACCTTTACGACCGATAACAATACCGGGGCGAGCTGTAGATAAAATCAGACGAACTTTGCCGCCTGCACGTTCAATTTCAATCTTGGCAACACCTGCATGATAAAGAAGCTTTTTCACATATTTGCGAATTTTGCTATCTTCAAATACAAAGGCAGCATAGTCTTTTTTGGTAAACCAGCGAGACTGCCAATCCTTGTTATAACCAAGACGAAAACCATATGGATGTACTTTTTGACCCATAACCTAACCCTCTGCAAGTATGACAGTAATGTGGCTGGTGCGTTTTCTGATCTTAGTGGCCCTACCTTGTGCACGGGGCATAAAACGCTTCCATGTGGGGCCTTCATTGACCACGATCTCTTTCACAACCATAGCGTCCACATCAACGCCGCCCAATTGCGAGGCGTTGGCTAGGGCACTTTTTACCACTCCAAACAAAATCCCTGCGGGCTTGTTGGGAGTAAAGCGTAGGATGTTCAACGCTTTTTCCACATCAAGACCCACCACGTTTTTAGCAACTAGGCGAGCTTTACGTGGAGAAACACGTTGGAATTTTGCAATTGCTTTTGATTCCATTTCATCACCCTACTTTCTGGCTTTAGATTTTTTATCGGCAGCATGACCATGGTAGGTACGAGTTGGTGAAAATTCACCAAGCTTATGACCAACCATATTTTCTGTCACGAAAACCGGAACAAATTTCTTGCCATTATGCACCGCAAAGGTCAGACCAACCATTTCTGGAAGGATGGTGGAGCGGCGCGACCATGTTTTCACCACACGGCGGTCACTATTTTCCACCGCGGCTTCAACCTTTTTCATCAGATGACCATCTACAAATGGTCCTTTTTTTAATGATCTTGGCATGAGCTACTCCTACTTCTGACCACGACGTTTAACGATAAGCTTTGATGAAGCTTTTTTCTTGTCACGAGTCTTGTAACCCTTGGCTGGTGTACCCCAAGGAGAAACAGGATGGCGACCACCAGAGCTTCTGCCCTCACCACCACCTAGTGGGTGGTCGATGGGGTTCATGGCAACGCCGCGAACCTTTGGACGATGACCAAGCCAGCGATTGCGGCCTGCCTTGCCCAAGGAGATTTGCTCGTGGTGAATATTGCCCACCTGACCAATGGTGGCCATGCATGAGCTTAATATTTTACGAACTTCACCAGAAGGTAAACGCAACAATGCGTACTTGCCTTCTTTTGCAACAAGCTGGGCATAAGTTCCAGCAGCACGACACATTTGGCCGCCCTTGCCTGGGTGCATTTCAATGTTATGAATTACAGTACCCACAGGAATTTTTACCATCTGCAAAGCGTTGCCAGGCTTAATGTCTGAGCCTTCACCAGCAGAGATGATGTCACCTTGTTTAATGCCCACAGGTGCAAGAATATAGCGCTTTTCGCCGTCTGCGTAGTGCAAAAGAGCAATACGAGCAGAGCGGTTTGGGTCATATTCAATGTGAGCAACGGTGGCATCAATGCCAATTTTGTTGCGCTTAAAATCAATAATACGATAAAGACGCTTTACACCACCGCCACGGCGACGCATGGTAATGCGACCATGGTGGTTGCGTCCAGCCTTTTTATTAAGACCTTCAGTAAGTGACTTTTCAGGGGTGCTCCTAGTAATTTCCTTAAAATCGGAAACAGTCTGGAAGCGGCGCCCAGCGGAAGTCGGTTTCAGCTTACGGACAGCCATAGCTTACACTCCCTCGAAAAATTCGATTCTATCGCCGGGATTTAAGGTCACATAGGCCTTTTTATACCCGGGTTTACGACCAACGACACGGCCCTGACGTTTACGGTCAGATGGGGCTTTTGAAACGACGTTAACCGCTACAACTTTTACATTAAAAGCATTTTCCACAGCCTGCTTGATTTCGATCTTATTGGCCTTTGGGTGAACAAAGAATGTCACTTGTTCGGCCTCTTCCTTAAGGAAGGTAGTCTTTTCAGTAAGCAGGGGCTTAAGAAGTATTTGTGTATATTCCATTTGCTCCCCCTACTTCTCAAAGCGTGCATGCACAGGGGCAACGGCACCTTCTAAAAGTACCAATTGCTTGTGACGCAAGATTTCATACACACTTAGGCGATCGGGTGTAGTAATTGATATGCCGGGAATATTGCGGATTGATAGGCTAAGGTTTTGATTGTCCTCAGCAGCCACAATAAGTGCCTTTTGCAAACCAAGGTCAGATGCAACTTTTGCAAAGAGCTTGGTTTTGATTTCCGGCAATTCAATGGCTTTAACAACCATCAAACTTTCAGCAGCCAAACGTGAAGATAGGGCCATCTTAAGGGCTAGCGCACGAACCTTGCTATTAACTTTAAAGCTATAGTCACGAGGTTGTGGACCAAAGGTCACACCGCCGCCACGCCAAATGGGTGAACGGTTAGAGCCTGCACGAGCACGGCCAGAACCTTTTTGGCGCCAAGGCTTGGCACCACCGCCGGAAACATGAGTTCTAGTTTTGGTGGCATGTGTACCTGCACGCTTTGCGGCAAGTTGTGCACGCACAACAAGGTTTAGAATTTCCGGTCTGATCTCCACTTCAAACACAGAAGGCTCAAGGGTAACTTGACCGCTTTCCTTCTTGTTCTGATCATATATTTTCACAACAGCCATTGTGCTTTCCTCTATTGCTTGGTAACCACAACCAGGCCATTTTTGGGGCCGGGCACGGAACCTTTTACAAGGATAACATTATCTTCAGGACGTACATCAACAATGGTTAGGCCAAGTTGGGTAACACTTTCATTACCCCAATGTCCTGCCATTTTACGTCCCTTAAACACACGGCCAGGGAAGGTATTGTTACCTATGGAGCCGTTGTTACGGTGTACCTTTTCACAACCGTGGGAATCTTTAGAACCAGCAAAGTTCCAACGACGCATGCGCCCTTGGTAGCCTTTACCAATGCTTTTCCCAGAAATTTTAACGATGTCGCCTGCGGCAAAAAGCTCAACGGTGAGTTCGTCACCGAGACTTTGAGTTGCTGCATCTTCAAGGCGAATTTCGCTTAAATTGCGATAAAGCCCTTTACCGGCTTTAGCAAAATGCCCTTGCATGGGCTTTGTTACGTGCTTTTCTTTAGCTTCTTCAAAAGCTATTTGCAAAGCATTGTAACCGTCCGTATCCATTGTCTTCACCTGCGTAATGGGGCACGGGCCTGCTTTGATTACCGTAACGGCAACTGCAGTACCATCGCTGGCGAAGATGCGGGTCATGCCTAATTTGCGACCCAAAATTCCCATTTTCTCAGCCATTTCGCCCTCACTAAAGCTTAATTTCTACGTCCACGCCAGCTGGCAAGCTTAGCTTACCAAGCGCATCAACGGTTTGTTGCGTGGGTTCGAGTATGTCCATAAGACGCTTGTGGATACGCATTTCAAATTGCTCACGGGATTTTTTATCCACATGTACCGAACGGTTTACGGTGTATTTGTGAATGTTGGTGGGCAGGGGAATTGGTCCTGCTACACCTGCACCCGTATTGCGTGCTGTATCGACTATTTCTGCCACAGCCTTGTCGAGGATGCGGTAGTCGTACGCTTTTAGCTTAATACGAATACGATCACTGCTAACTGTTGTCATTTGCCTACTCCATTTTAGAACTGCTTGCTTTTAACAAGCTCCTTCGTCAGCATTTAAGGTTATACCTTAACGAAGGCTTCCGCTTTTATGCGGTTAACCCCAAGAGGGGACGTTTATTTACCCTGAAACTCAAGGCTAAACTGCTACAGTAATTTGGCTTGTATCAAAAAAAATGCCCGATGAACTAACAAAGCATCTTAACAAAAGCATACGCTTTTTGCGATACATACCCAATGTGTTCAACCGAGCTTATGAGCAGGAAAATCCTGCAAAGAATGGCTTCGCACAGGGTCACCAAATGGGGAAAAACTCCCCTATTCACCTTACAGCCCGGGTTCACCATATAATATGGCGTGGCTCCACTCTTGGGCTGGAACGGATCGACATTGTCGGCATTTGGTAACGCCTGCATGTCAAATCCCGACCCTTATGAGGGTCAGAAGCATTAAGGATAAGCTCAACCTATCCTTCCCCTACCGTCCTAGGGGTAAGCTTTATAAAAGCTTGGTTTATACAAAAGATTAATTTAATTAACTTTTGCTTAAGCCCTGCTTGCCTTAGCAAACAAAGCCTTGCAACCTTGGTAAAAGCTGCGAAAGGCAAGATACAGAGGAAGTGGGTAAAGGTCAACTATTTTTTTTATTTTTTTTGAATTTTTTTTACTATACTTTTATTGTTGAAATAATTGCTTTAGCACAGTGGTTTACAAAAATGTGTATAAAGACATGTATGCTTTGCTGTCCACATCGCTCCGCCCAGAGTGGTAAATTGCAACACTGCAATTTTTCATACAAAATAAGACTCAGTACAATAGATTGTGCTGAGTCTTTTGGAGCATTGACGACAGTCAATGCGACCAAAAATCAAGAATAGGCAAAGCTTTGCTTCGCCGTTAAACGATTGATTTTCGTGCCTTTTGTCCTGCACAAGTAGATTTTCAAATAAATGCAAATTTTCTGCAATAGCACAAAATTGAAAATTTATTGTGCCGGACTCTTAAAATAATATATGTTTACAAAGTAATCATTTTGGCTTATGTTTTTTATATTAGGTCAGGAAATACACAATCCACCTAAAATTTAACAAAAAGGAAAAGTTATGTTAAAAACAATTAAAAAACTTTCACTGTTAACTTGTGTTATGGCCCTAGCTCTATGTTTTGCTCTGCCCCAAAATGCGCAGGCGGCAAGCTTTGAAGAAGAATTTTTCAAAACCTTAGGCGGCCAATTGCCCAATTTAACTCTTCTGTGTATGAGCGATGAGGATCCTGAGGAGCCAATTGTGGCATGTAGAGATGCTAGTTTTGGCGAGCTTACTCCAGAGTCACAACAACTGTTGCAACGGCGTATTAATGATTTTGAAGATAGAGCTGAATCCCTCAGCCTAGCTGGTCAGCAAAGACTGCTTGCCGGGCTTGTATTACAGTTTAATAGCATACGTGCTGCAATTAAGGAATCTACTCAGGCACCTACTCAGGCACCTTTAGCCGTGGATGGTATTGCTGACGCTGGAACTGGTTTTGCTGCTGGTTCAAATTTGACCACTCAAAATAATTGGACCATATATTTAGCTCCACACATGAGCTCCATCAACAACTATGAATACAATTTTCATGGTGGTAGTTCAGGCCTTACCGCTGCTTTTAGCTACCGCGTGAATGATAGTTTTGCCCTTGGCGCTCACTTTGACCTTGGTTATTCCTACTTCTTTGGAGATACCATGGACTCACAAACCAAAACCTTAGCCTTTGCTTATGGCTTACAAGCTGCCTATAACTTTACCCCAGAGTGGTACTTGATTGGTAGTATTACAGGTATAACCAGCAGCAGCGATAATAGTTTTACAGATACAACTTTCACTACACATTACAAAGATGATAGCAAATATTCAAGCGAAGCTTTGGCTATAGGTCTTAGCACTGGCTACAAATGGGAAGTTGCAAAAGGTCACAGCCTTACACCTGAGCTTGGCCTACTCTACCTAACCACTCACACCAGTGACTATGACGTTGAGTTTAGCAATGCTTATAAGCTAGGCTTTGACGACACTTATTTTGATGCCCTCTATGGCCAAATCGCCCTTGATTGGCGTAGCCAGTGGGACATTAGCAACAATAGCAGTTTTGCTTTTCTTGCTGGTGTTGGGCTTCGTCAAAGACTTAGCGCCAATAATGCACAAAGCAACCTAGACATCACCGTTGGTTCTGCTACTAACTCCTTAAGCTCACAGTCAAAAGAAGATTTAACTGTATTCTTACTCAATGCTGGTTTAGAATATAATATTGATATCTTCACCGTTGGTCTAAACTATGATGGTTCATTTGGCACACAACAGACTGGACATGGTGGGAATTTGACCCTTAGATTAGACTTCTAATTTTGCAGGGTGTTGAAAACGCACCATCTACTTCGTCAGAGGGCATTTTTTGTCGGATCATTGGGGAAAGAACCCAACTCCCCTCCAAAAAATGCCCTCTTTCTCGTCTCTGTCACGTTTTGAACACCCTAAATGGTATTCAATCCTTGTAAAAAGGTATATA
>CAYJOP010000065.1:0-12189 GCA_964371835.1 uncultured Desulfovibrionaceae bacterium | reverse complement strand
CGGGGCTTGCCACTTCCTGTGGCATTCAGTTCTTTTTGAACGATTTGTTGACTTTTGGTAAAAAAATTTATTTTTCAAGGGATTATAGTTTTGGGGCTAGAAGTGAATAATTGTTAAAATCAGCTTAGGTTGATAAATAAAATTTAATCCAAATTGACATATTACAAAAATGCCCATAATTTAAAAGATGCCACCTTAGTAAATTACATTGTAATGGTAAAAAAAGTAAATTAAAAGAACAAGAAGTCTTTATAAAGGTATTAGCTTTTTAGCTATCCCTAACAACTATTATCAATTTCAAATGGGAAACCAAATGTCGATGAAAGTATTTATGACTGAAAATGGACGATTGCACCCAGCATGGCTTATTTTTAGCTTAAGTTTTATTTTATCACATGGAATACCAGGCATTATTCCTCTTTTGCCTCTTGTTTCAAAAGTGTTACAAGTGTCCACTTCAGAGATAACTCTTTTACTTTCGTACTTTACATTTTCAGCATTAATTTTTACGGGCATTTGGGGCGTTCTTATTACTCGTTTAAATCAATCTGTCTTACTCTTGGTGGCCCTTGCATGTTACTTCTTTGGGGGCGTATTATGCTCACTGGTAGATAGCGTTAATGCTCTGATATTTTTCAGAATTATACAGGGTGCAGGGTCGGCTGGTATACATTTACTCAGCGTGCTTTTAACCACACAGTACTATCAAGGGCATGAAAGAGCAAAGATTATGGGGACGTCCTTCGCTGTTATGTCAGTGGGGCTATTTACCATGCCTTTATTATCAGGCTTCATGGCCTCATATTCTTGGAAATTTTCCTTCATCGCTTTGCAACTGCCAACTCTTGTAGCTGTTATGATATTCTTTTTTACAAAAAAAATATCAAAGCCCGTGCAAAGCAAGAAAAAACATAGCCTTAATGACTATAAAAAACTTTTTTCTAATCCTAAAATTATTGCTCTTTTCTTTGGATTTTTTCTTATTTCTGGAATTGACATTACGCTTCCGCACTTACTCTCGCTCTATACATCCCAAAAATTCAATTTTAGCACAAGTCAAATAGGTATTATTTATTCCATTGGTAACATAGGCTTAATAATTGGTTCAGGCTTGCTTATGAAGAAACTATCTAGATTAAAGAGTTTTCCATATATAATCTTAGCCTCTGGCTTGCTCATTAGTTTTTGTATCTTTATCATTTTACACGTTAACACTCTGTATATTTTTGCCTTATTGCTGTTCATATACTATCTTACTTCTGGGACTATTATTCCATTCTTAAACTATAGCCTATCTATATCGGTGCCAAAAGAAATTTTAGCACCTGCTATTACAATGTTTATGATAAGCCTACGACTAGGACAAGGCATTATAAGTTATTTGTTTTCATACATTGCAAATATGCAAGGTTATACAACAGCAATATATACAACAGTATCATGTTATATCTTAATGATAACGTTGATTTTTTATTTCATGTTTAATAACAGTGTGTTTGAAACTAAGCCTGAATAGCTTGCATACGGCAATACACTTCTTGTGTCCACCTTTCCCAATGGCATGACAAAAATTCACCACGCCACCGCATGCAATACTCTTTCAAGGATTTGTTGACATTACAGCATGGTGAAGCAAGGAAATTTTAATTTTGAAATTAAAAATAACCCCTAATTGTAGTGGATTAAAAAGGGGTAAGATACAAGGAAGTGAAATGTTTTTGGAGGGGAGTCCTATCCAACGAGCGACAAATGTGATATTTTTTAATACATTTAAACCGACGGAGTCGCCCGCTGTAGCGGCCGTAGAGCGAAAGAGGCAGGCAAATGGAATCTGCTTCCATTTGCATAAAATCTGCGGAATGAGTGGATTAAAGGTCCGTTTGGGATTTGAGAGCTTCAGTCTGACTATGCGTAGTCAGCGCCTCCACAAGGGGGGCAATTTCGCCTTCCATGATTTTTTCAAGCGAATAAAGAGTTAAATTAATGCGGTGGTCAGTACATCTGCCTTGTGGAAAATTATAGGTGCGGATGCGCTCAGAGCGGTCGCCAGAGCCAACTTGTGCTTTACGGTCAGCGGACATGGCAGACATTTGTTTTTCTTGCTCAGCTTGCAAAATACGAGATGCAAGCACCTTCATGGCACTGGCTTTATTTTTGTGTTGGCTTTTTTCATCTTGGCATGTGACCACGGTATTTGTTGGTAAATGTGTGATGCGCACAGCCGATTCAGTTTTATTAACGTGCTGACCGCCAGCGCCAGAGGCACGATAGACGTCAATGCGCAAATCATCAGGGCGTATATCAATATCAACTTCATCAGCCTCAGCCATGACAGCAACAGTTGCAGCAGAGGTATGGATGCGGCCTTGAGTTTCAGTGGAAGGCACACGTTGCACACGGTGTGTACCTGCCTCAAACTTAAGATGGCTGTACACTCTGTCGCCAGTGATTAAGCAAATTACTTCCTTAAGACCTCCAGTATCAGATGCAGATTCACTCATGAGTTCGGTTTTCCAACCTTTAATTTCTGCATATCTGGTGTACATGCGGAAAAGGTCAGCGGCAAAAAGAGCTGCTTCTTCTCCGCCAGTGCCAGCTCGAATTTCCAAGATGGTGTTTTTGCTATCCAGTGGGTCCTTGGGTAGTAGCAATAGCTTAAGGGCATGCTCAATATCTGGTAAGCGTTCTTCAGCTGTGCGAATTTCTTCCGCTGCCATTTCTCTAATATCGGCATCACTATCTTGCAACAGTGCTTTGTTTTCAACTAACTCTTCGTTAAGAGCTCTATGCTCGCGAAATAGGTCCACAACATCTCGTAAGTCTGCGTGGGCTTTGGTGAGTTTGCGGTAGCGGTCTTGATCGTTAAAAACATCAGGCTCAGCAAGCTCTTGCTCAAGATCCATGTATTTTTTTTCTAAACCTTCAAGTTTGGCAAACATATTGAGTCCTTATTTGTTTTAATTAAGTCTTTAAATTAAATCATGGGGCTATATGCAACAGGATGGATATTTTCTTTTTCTGTGTCCAGTGCTTCATAAAGGGCAACAATAGCAACTTCCACTTGTGATTCATCTGGCTCATATGTGGTTAGCATTTGTAAAAAAAGTCCAGGTCCGCGCAAAATGCGACCAAGTAAGGTGTCGCCCATGCGTGCAGCTGCATGAATAAGCTCATAAGCAAGTGCGCTAATGGGCACCATGAGTAGTAGCTTGAAAATAATGGTAACAATGTGTTTATAAACGGAGCTTTCTGGTGTCCAAATTAGCAACATGGCAGGCACAAGTGCAGCATGCAAAATTATGGAGATACTAATTACAAAGAGCAAAAATGTAGTGCCACAACGTGGGTGTAAGCGGCTCATGCGCATGGCATTTTGAGTTGTTACCTCATCTTCATGTTCATAAGTATGAATAACCTTATGCTCAGCTCCGTGATACTGGAAAACACGTCTAATATCAGGTAGAAGTGAGATGGCAACAATATAACCCACAAAGATAAAACATTTAAAAAGACCGTCCCAAAGGTGGAAGGACAGACCCTCAACGCCGCCACTAAGCCCAAGCCATTGCATGGCAATGGATAGCAGATGTGGCGCAATAACAAAAAGAACAATGGCCATGGCAATGGCAATTAGCATAGTAACAACAAGTTGCCATGGTTCTAATTTTTCTTCTTCTCCATCAATTGCTTGTTCTGCTGAGCGGTTAAGAGACTTAATGCCATTGATTAATGTTTCAATGAGTATGGGAAAGCCGCGTATGAACTTTTTTTTAAGCAAGGGGTGTTTTGTGAGGGAGAACCATTCTTTTTTTTCCGCCACAATATTGCCATTGGTATGACGCACGGCAAGAGCGTAACTATCACCGTTACGCATCATAACACCTTCCATAACTGCTTGCCCACCCACAGTGGGGCAGGTTTTGCTAAAAATGGTAGTTGCAAATTTTAATATGAAGTGAGGTATAGACATATACTACTCTAAAATAATTGGTAAATTTTATTATTTATAAAAGCACAAAAGGCCCCCCCGTAAAATTAAACGAGGAGGCATAAAAATAAGCATTGCATATGCTTATGCGTTTTCAAATTTGGCGTATTTTTTACGGAAACGGTCAATACGTCCAGCAGTGTCCAAGAAGCGTTGCTTACCTGTGTAATATGGGTGACATGCGGAACATACTTCCACATGAACTTGTTCGCCCTTGGTGGACAAAACTTCTTCTTTGTAACCGCAAGCACATGTGATTGTAGCTTTGTAGGTTTGGGGATGAATTTCTTTTTTCATAATTTTACCTCGTAAAGTAATGCGGTCCAAAGAGATATACTCTTTTCGCTTGCTTGGCAAGGATAAAATTATAAAATATTTTTTACAAGTAAAAAAAACTAGTAAAAATTTGAAAAAATTGTATAGAAATTACCTTTTAAAATACACCTTGCGGTAATTGCAGCAAAGCAATGTTGGCTTATTTTACGTTAAAAAATCCGCAAGTAGACATTTAAAAGCTTATGCTAATATTAAAATAAATACTCCACACAATTCATTGTGTAGGACTCTTAAATATGCATGACCAAAAAACTAGCCTTTTACCTACAATAAAGCTATATAAAAAAAATGAGTAAAACAAAACTGCGTGCTGACCAACTCCTACATGAGCAGGGCCTTGCCCAAAGCCGTGAGCAAGCCAAGCGATTAATTATGGCTGGGCAAGTTTTTGTGGGCAATCCTCCGCTTAGGGTTGAAAAACCAGGTAATATGTATACTCTTGAAACTGCACTCATTCTTGCAGAAAAACAACGCTTTGTCAGCCGTGGTGCTTATAAACTTTTGACAGCTTTGGAGTATTTTAAGCTTGATGTAACTGGTTTTACTTGCCTTGATGCTGGTGCTTCCACTGGTGGTTTTACTGACTGCCTTTTGCAACATGGTGCAAGGCGTGTTTATGCTGTGGATGTGGGGCACAATCAACTGCATGAAAGTTTGCTTAATAATGAAAACGTTATAAGCCTTGAAAAAACCAATCTACGCACTGCTAATAATAATTTAATTTCTGAACCTGTACAGCTGGTTGTGGCAGACGTTTCTTTTATTTCTCTGACTCTTGTGCTTGGACCTTGTATGCAGTGGTTGTCTGACGGTGGTAAAATTATTGCGCTCATTAAGCCACAATTTGAGGTTGGTCCGCATCAAACACATAAGGGAGTTGTGAGAGACGAGGCAGCAAGGCAGCAAGCCATTGATAAGGTAGTAAGTTTTTGCACTAAGGAACTTGATTTGAGTTTTGAAGGTATTGTTCCTTCGGCCATCCTTGGGCCAAAGGGAAATCAAGAATATTTGACATTATTTGCCAAGTGTTAACGATATTTTAACTGGAACTTTAAAAAAATTTTTACTTCATAAAAGTGCCTGAATTAGCAGTTCATACTCTTGTTACTGGCAGTTACATTAATTTGCTTTAGTCATAAAAATACAATCATTAGCTCATTTTCAGTTTAGACTGCTATGCATTAGCTAGTCGATGCTGAACAACACGCTTTAGCGTGCTGTTCAGAGAGGCACGTTGCCTTCAAATACCCCTTTGGGGACGCCAGAAGTGAATTCTGGCTTATTTTACGGCACGCGAAATTTTTCTTACAGAAAAATTTCGGTAGTCGGCACTAAGAAACAGTATTTTGGCAGCATAAAATGCCAGAAAGTTGTATTTTATACGCTTGTTTCTGGCATTTTTATTTGCTCATTTTTAGTTAAAAATGTTTTGTTTTCGTTGTGTTATGTGCTTTTTCAGTGCCGACTAGCTAGAAGTTTTTGCACTATGAAAGGGGTCTGCGCAATTATGTTTTAGCGTTATTTTTGTACTTTTATGATTAATTTATTTTTTGAAATTTTGTGTAAGACCCTTTATGTTGTAGTTGTAGGGCCTGAATGTGCGCGAAGTTTTTCCAATACCACATCCTTTGGTCCGTCAGCCACTATACGTCCGCTTTCCATTACTATGAGTCTATCTACCATTTTAAGCATGCTCATGCGGTGAGTAACTAGAATTAGGGTTTTGTTTTGTACAATGTTTGTTAGGCGTGTTTGTACAGCTTGTTCAGATGATATATCCATATTGCTTGTTGGTTCGTCTAATATAAGCACCTCAGGGTCACGCACTAAAGCGCGTGCAAGGCCAATGGCTTGACGTTGGCCGCCAGAAAGGGCCTTGCCCTGCTCACCAACTTGAGCACCAAATCCTTCTGGATTAGTGCGAACAAATTCAGTAACACCTGATAAATTTGCGGCTCTAATGGTGCGTGAGTCATTGACGCTTGGGTCTCCAAGTACAATGTTGTCGCGAATACTACCGTAAAAAAGAATTGTATCTTGCGGTGAAAAACCTATTCTGGAGCGTAAGTCTGCTCCAGCTAGTTGTCTAATATCTACACCACCAAACTTCACAGCTCCATCCTTTGGTTGGTATAGGCCGATAAGCAAGCGAATAAGCGTAGATTTGCCTGAACCCATACGCCCAATGACGCCAATTTTTTCGCCTGGATTTATGTGTAATGATAAGTCATGGACGGCATTTCGTGCTGTGTTTGGATATGCAAAACTAACATTTTCAAGCGTGAAGGATGCATTAAGAGGGCCAAAATCTACAGCAGCTTGAGCTTGTCTGTCCTCTGAGGGTAAGGACATAAGTAGATTTAGTGCCTCCAATGAAAGGCGAGAGTTTTGGAAGTGACTAATAAGTCCTGATAGTTGCATTAGCGGAGCCATGGCCCTACCAGCTAAAATATTACTGCCAATTAAACCACCCATTGTAAGTGTGCCACCAGCAATGAGGTACACACCCCAAACCACCATGGCTACAGTTACAAATTGGGTAACAAATACGGAAAAGCCAACTGCAATGGCAGTATATTTTTTTGTTTCGGAGTTAGCTTCTGCTGAGCTTTCAACTACAGTTTCCCATACGCGTTGCATACGGTTTTCACCTTGGCAACATTTAAGGGTTTCAAGTCCATTAACTATTTCTGTGAGTAGTGCATTTTTATGCATACTTTGCGCATAGCTTTTTTCTGCAGCTCGTTTGGCAAGGGCTTGTAAAAAAAATCCTGCCATAAACATAATGGGCATGGCAATAATTGGCAAAAGCACCAAGGGGCCACCAATAAAACCTAAACAAATTAAAAATAGTAGCAAAAATGGTAAATCAATACACGAAAGCAGGGTAGATGAGCTAAAAAATTCTCGCAATGACTCAAAAGCACGAACGTTATTAACCAAGGCTCCTGTGGATTCTGGTTTATGGTCAAGTTGCATGGTTAGCACCTTATCCACCAGCATGCTTGAAATTACAACATCTGCATTACGACCAGCAATATCCACAAAATAACTGCGTAAAGTTTTAAGTAAAAAATCAAATGAATAAGCAATGGTAATGCCAAGTGCCAGCACCCATAAAGTTTCAAGGGCATGGTTTGGAACTACGCGGTCATACACATTCATTACAAAAAGTGGGCTACATAAGGCAATAAGATTAATAATGATACTGGCAAAAACCGCATGGCGATAGATGGGGCCATAGTGTTTAATGGCATTCCAAAACCATTTTTTACCCTTTTCTTGCCTAAAGGTATCAATACGCTTGTCAGCTTTTTTTTCAATGGAGCCAAATACTGCAAAGCCTGTGTATTGTTTGGCAATACTATCAAGGCTAACTTGTTGTGGTTCTTCGCCTGATTCAGGGAAAATGACCGTAGCAATTGATTTATTATAAGCAGTGAGCACACATGAGTTATTGTTTTGTAAAATCAAAACGCATGGCAAGGTCATGGGGACAATTTTCTCTATAGATGCTCGTGGCACAATGCGGGCTTGCAAACCTGCTTTTGTGGCCGCGCGCATACACTCTCCTGGAGTTACTTCGTTTGCCCCTGCAAGCCCAGAATATAAAAATTGTGCAGATACTGTTTTGCCACGCAAGCGTAATAATGTACTTAAACTACGCAATAAAGGCGGGATGAAATCTACCTCGGACGGTGCCAATTCCGCAAGGTTGTCATTTTCAATTTCATTTTGATTTTCAAGGGATTGTGTTGTCATAAGTGCTTCTATTTTTTTATTTGTTGCAGATAGTTTATTTAAAGTAAGGGTTTTATGATAAAATAAAATTTTAAGTAATAATATTGGTTTGTAGTTGGTTTTTATTACTGTGGTTGGCTAGTACCATGCGTAAAAATGCACAGGCTTTCAGTTTAACAATGAACGCAAAATAGTTGCATTATAGCAGCCCATGAAAAGGCATCTAAGCTGGTAACATTATACGTGTTTACAGTGTAATAACAATTCCAGCATGTTTATTATGGCTGTAAGGGAGGTTAAAAATTCATCACCTTCAGCATAAATGATTATATTAAGCTTAGTGCCTCTCGCTAACACTTAGCATTTGCTATCATAATGGTCAAGTCTGTACCATGTGCAGTGCTTGGTGTCTTGTTCATGCAACTGTGCAGGGTTAAATATTTTTTAGTGGCGACTAAGTTAGCAGTTTGATTGCATTTAATAAATAACCCCTCTTGCAGCAAAACAAGAGGGGTTGTTCAATTCTTTATGAATTATGCTTAGACAAAGCTAAGTTTAGCTGTTTCTACCAAGATTGTAATGGAGCTATCATCAATATTGGTAAGCTCAGTGTAACCGTTGGTGAGATTGGTAACTCTTGTCCAATGAGCGGAGCTAAGCTCAAAGTTATTACCATTAGTGTTAATATCTAGCTCATTAAATATGTCTTGAGTAGTAGTGCCCTTAATATTATCACCAGCAATGATAAGCTCTGTGTTAGTGATGTCATTGTTATTAATAGTTTTTATTGCGTTCGTAAGGCTTGAAGCACCAATTAATAGCACGTCCATACCATCACCGCCGTCCACTAAAACATTAGAAAATTTTGAACCTTTAGCTGTTAAATTTATAAGATCGTCGCCTTCATTTGCATGAATTTCGATTTTCCCACTGCCAGCATTGATAATGTCGCTACCTTGAGTGCCCCGAATAGTGTCGTCACCATTTGCTGTTGTAATAATTAGGCCAGAGCCATCGCTAGCTGCAGCTACTTGGCTAAAGTCAAGGTTATAATCATCTGTTTTGTCGTTGGCAACGCTCCAAGTCATACCATTATGTTGCCAACCAAAGCGGATTTCTTCAATATTGTCAATGTCAGCTCTTTTGTTACCGCCACCAAAGTGCATATCAAGATTATCAGCATCGCCCTTAAAAATCATGGTGTTATTATCAACAGTATTGGTTAAGCCTAAGATATCATGATTATCATTGGCATCTTTAGTGGATGTGTATTGATTATGGCCAGTGACTGTGCCGCTATCACCGTTGATAATATTTGCTGCTCTTTCAGAACCATAAGTCATTATTTTACCATTTAAGGATATGTTGTCACTACCTACGCCACCTTCAATAATATTAGTTGCGTAATTGTTATTGCCAGTGCCATTTGCGCTGGCAACCATTGTGAAGGTGCCTGTTAAGTTGAAAAGATCATCACCGGCATTACCAGTGATGCGAGTAAGAAATTGGTTGTCAGAAGATTTGTCGCTATCACTAGTTACCATGGCTTTATCATCATTACCAAGGGCTTTATTGCCAGGAATATATACAATATCATTGTCATCGCCCATGTCTATGTCAACCTTGGAGCGAATTTGAGTCAAATCAACTGAGGGCGATGCATATCTATTAACAATACCTTCGTTAATGCGTATCTTATCAGTACCAGCAAGAGTATCAATATCAATGGAGGAATTTGTTTCAGAGTCAGCTCTAAGAACAATTTTCTCAGTTGCTATGACGAGGTCAGCACCATTAGCGGTTGTAATTATAGAATTTTTGTCTACACCGCCGATGGTTTGAGTTTTAATTACATAATTTGTATCTGGACTTCTTAATATTTCAGCATTTAAATCTTGCTGTACTTTACTATCTATAAAGTTGCTCATGTCTGAAAAATCAAAAACATTGATATCAACTGAGCTTGTCTGTCCAAATTGGTCGGCAAGGGTAAGTTGAAAGCTTGGTGAATCAAAATTATTTTTCGCATTTAGCGACCATGACGCAGTGCCGTCCAAATTATCAGTGAGTTCAAGTTTAAATAATTGTTTATTTGTTTTGTTTGCATTAACAGCTGTTAATGTTTTTCCATCGGCGCTGAGGGTAAGAATAGCATCAACCCCATTAATTGTGGCTTGAGTAGGAGCAGCACTTGTAACTGGTATATTTACATTGTCAAAAGAAATTTCAATAATGTTTAATGATGGAGTTCCATCAGCTTGATAGGTCAAGTACCCTTTTGTGGCGTTCATAGGTGCACTTAGAAGGCCAGCAGTGTAGGCGGATAATTCAGGTGCGGTTAAAGCAGCGCCGGCTCCAGTTCCACCATCTGTAGCAAGTGTAGTGGGAGTAGGAGATGTAGTATTGGTTTGTAAAAAAGATACACCTTCACGTTGTACACCAGGAGTGTAATCATTGTCTTGGTTACCTACGGTGCCAACGCCCTCACTATTCAAACTAGCTTCAGTTAATCTAATAATAGTTCCGCCACCATTTACGCCTTGTTGACCTAATGCTGGCAAAAGATCTTCAAAGGCTGCAAAAAATGTTTGGCCGTCAACAATTTCGCCATCAATTACAAACTCTGGCATATTTTCAGCGGTATAAGACACATAAAAATCTACAAGTTGTATGCTTGAACCATCTTTGAATGATAGTACAAGGGTGTCTAAATTGCGCTCAAGCAATGCATCATCTGGTGAAAATTCAAATACTAAACGGTCCTTTGCTTGAGGTGCAAGAGTTACAACTTGGCCTGCCTGTGGTTTTTGTAATAAAATGTCTGACATAATAAATCCTTTGTGTTTAACCGTTAAAATTTGAATATAGTGCACTAAAAGTTAATGCAATTAG
This sequence comes from uncultured Desulfovibrionaceae bacterium, assembly GCA_964371835.1. Taxonomy (GTDB): domain Bacteria; phylum Desulfobacterota; class Desulfovibrionia; order Desulfovibrionales; family Desulfovibrionaceae; genus CAYJAD01. The sequence continues at coordinate 1,232 of CAYJOP010000065.1, read as the reverse complement.
TAGTGTGATATGTTTTGGGGATGTAAAGATATTGTTAACATCCAACAAAACTCATAATATCACTATAGTGATTGTGCATTAACACTTGCACAAAACAACAATACGTTCAAGTATAATAAAATACAGAAAGTACCTACGTAAACTATGAGGTCGCTGGATAAATATGAAATCAGCGAACGGTCGAAAAACAAGCGGATTTTTCGCCAGACATATTTAAGTTCAGTGCCGTTCACTCAGTTTAGCATTAGCGTAAAACTAAAAAAAACTTAATAAATATGTCCAAAACAAGTGAGGATGTCAAAGACATCAAGCAAAGCTTAATATAACGATATTCATAATAATCATGTCCTGTGTTTTTTATAAGGAATGAATATTAATATTCGCCATTGCTCTCTTGATTAGCCATACTACACATATGCCTTGATTGCAAGTGTTTATTAAAATTTTGATAAAGTTTTAAAATTTATCAGTATGAAAAAAAATAAAAAACTCAGCAGGATGCTGATGTGCAAACAAAACCCCATTTTGAACAAAACAAAATGGGGCTTAATAATGTTATCTAGTCGACGCTGAAAAACACAATAAATAGTCGATGCTGAACAACACGCTTTAGCGTGCTGTTCAGAGAGGCACGTTGCCTTCAAATACCCCTTTGGGGACGCCAGAAGTGAATTCTGGCTTATTTTACGGCACGCGAAATTTTTCTTACAGAAAAATTTCGGTAGTCGGCACTAAGAAACAGTATTTTGGCAGCATAAAATGCCAGAAAGTTGTATTTTATACGCTTGTTTCTGGCATTTTTATTTGCTCATTTTTAGTTAAAAATGTTTTGTTTTCGTTGTGTTATGTGCTTTTTCAGTGCCGACTAAATACTTGAAACAAGATATCTTTATAGTTAAAAAGAACCAATAAAATTGCCAAAAAAAAGGATGTGAAGCATACTTTTTGGCGATTTTATGACGCAAAAAAATGGTTTTTCAAGCGGTGACTAACAGAATTTGAGCAAGGCTCAAATTCTGTGCCACGAAAATCAAGCAGGAATTCACTTCCTGCGACCGCAAAGCGGTGGTTTGAGTAGGCGTGCCTTTCTGAAAAATGCGTGGAAACGCATTTTTCAGCATCGACTATCTAGAAAATATACTTAGACAAAGCTAAGTTTAGTAGTTTCCACCAAGACTGTAATGGAGCTATCATCAATGTTGGTAAGCTCAGTGTACCCGTTGGTGAGGTCA
>CAYJOP010000064.1:0-12449 GCA_964371835.1 uncultured Desulfovibrionaceae bacterium | reverse complement strand
GGCAGCACCTGGGGTTGTTTCTTCGCTCACATTGCTATCAAGGCGCACTTTGGCATCTTTGGGGCTGGCACCATTGATGAGGGTGGCTTTTAAGAATGGAACTTCGGCTACAGCTTCGGCTATTGTTCCTAAGATAGCTGTAGACGTATCATCTTGCTGTATGCCATCAATACTTACCATATTTGCCACATTATAATCCTTACCCAGCGCAAAACCTTGAGCAGCAGTGCCAGGGCGTAGAATAAGCTTGGAGTTATTAAAGTTTACATTAACACCAGCAGCAGCACCAAAAACAGCATCATTATTAGTCCAAGTGCGTAAGGTAGTTGCCCAAGTGCCGACGTTGTAGTTATCATCCCCGTATGCTTCAAAGGCCCTTGTTGTACCGCTTGTGCTGGTAGCATTTACATTAATAATGCCTGTGTTATTTATTAGATGCCCTTGTGCACCTGGAGTTCCCTCAACATACATACCGTAGGCCTCGGCGCTGGCGTCGATTGCGCCATTGCTAGTACCTGTGCCACCAGTGGCTGTGGCAGTTATACTGCCATAATTGCTTAATCTGTGACTGCCAGAACTAGCATCAGCATACATACCGTAGGCTTTGGCAACGGCATTGGCCATGGCGGTATCGGCAGTAGCTTTTCCGCCAGTGGCTGTAGCAGTTATACTGCCATAATTGCTTAAGCTGTGACTGCCGAAAGTATTATTATAAGCATACATACCGTAGGCCTCGGCGACGGCGTCGGCACTGGTGACGGCGAAGCGGCTAGTGGTATCAGCTTTTCCGCCAGTGGCTGTGGCAGTTATACTGCCATAATTGCTTAATCTGTGATTGCCTTGATCACTAGTATACATACCGTAGGCCTCGACGTTGGCGTCGGCCGAGTTGAAGCTAGTGGTATCAGCTGTGCCGCCAGTGGCTGTGACAGTAATAGTGCCATAATTGCTTAAGCTGTGATTGCCTTGACCTCTAGCAAACATACCGTAGGCACTGGCTGTGGCGTAGACCGAGGATTTGACGCTAGTAGCTGTGCCGCCAGTGGCTGTGGTAGTTATAGTACTATAATTGTTTAAGCTGTGACTGCCTTGATCATTAGTATACATACCGTAGGCAGTGGCTGTGACGTAGGCCGAGGAGTCGGAGCTAATAGCTTTGCCGCCAGTGGCTGTGGTAGTTATAGTACTATAATTGTTTAAGCTGTGACTGCCTTGACCTCTAGCAAACATACCGTAGGCGCTGACGTAGGTGAAGGCGTCGACGTTAGTGGTATCAGCTGTGCCACCAGTGGCTGTGACAGTAATAGTGCCATAATTGCTTAAGCTGTGATTGCCTTGACCTTTAGCATGCACACCGTAGGCCTCGGCGGAGGCATTGGCGCCACTTGATATGGTACTTATGAAGTTTATATTAATATATCCATTGTTTGTGAAAATATAATTTTTGCGTCCTGATGTGTGAGAACCATACATGGCTGCTTCTTTGTAAATCTCAAAGCTATAGCCACCTATTATACTACCATAGTTATTAAGTATTGGGTCGTTTAAGGTATTTGCGTTCATACCGCCAGTTGTAATTGTGCTAGCTGAGGTATTGCTTGCCGCATGCGCATTGTTTAGGCAAAAGGTGCTACAGAGAATGCAAACAGCTAAAATGACGAAATTTTTAAATTTAAGACAATTCATGGTGACCTCTTGTTGATTTTGTTTTGAAATTATCTACACAGAATATCCTTAGTTAGGTATAAGTTCAATGGAAAATAGTTTAAAAAAATTATATATCAATGGGTCAGGTGTTGAGTATACAAAATTGCAAACACTAAAAGCATGGATGCTTTGCTGTCCATTTGCGTAAGGCTCGTTCCTCGCCTAACGGCTATGCATCGCACCCTTCGGGCAGGAAGAAAAAAGATAAATTTTAATAATTTCTATAAAATTGAGTATATAGAAACAAAGCAGCGTAAAAAAATTTATTACTAAAAATTATTATCTTTTAAATTATAATAACGTTTGAAAACTCTGCTTAGTGGTTTGTAATTAAAACACATCCTTGCTCACTAGCACCCACGCTGGCCCCATAGCATCAAGATGGCTTGCAGTATATTCAGCCTGCTCTCCACCGCCTGCAAAAATAATAGTTTCATTGCGGATTTTATATGTCAATTCTTAAATATAGAGACAAACTACTTTTACATCACCTGCATCAATCGTAGAGCGTTTCAAACACCCCTCGGGAGACACCATTTTTACAAGCACGAAGTGCGAAGTAAAAATGAGTGTGTCACGTCTTTATAGAATTTTTTGAAATTTCTAGATTTTTCCTTGTGGCGAGGAAGAATTATTTTCGCTGCGTAAATGTATATTGATACCTGCGTAAAGCGAAAATTATTCTGACGAAGCCACAAGGGAAAAGATAAATTTTAATAATTTCTATAAAATTGAGTATATAGAAACAAAGCAGCGTAAAAAAATTTATTACTAAAAATTATTATCTTTTAAATTATAATAACGTTTGAAAACTCTGCTTAGTGGTTTGTAATTAAAACACATCCTTGCTCACTAGCACCCACGCTGGCCCCATAGCATCAAGATGGCTTGCAGTATATTCAGCCTGCTCTCCACCGCCTGCAAAAATATCAATGCGATTTTTCTTAATAGCCCCGCCCACATCTTGTGCAAAGCCAATACCACGCAAAGCCTTGATGCCGCTAGGCGTCGGCATATTAACCCCATAGGCTACAATGCTACCAAGCGGTATAAACCTTCTATCTGTGGCAAGACTAGTCCAAGGGTCAACCACATGGGTCATGGCACCAGTGGCGCCTTTTTCATTAAACCTAAAGAAAACATAGCTTGGATTTTCTTCAAAAATTTCCCTAATTCGCTCAGGATTATTCTTAAACCATTCTTTTTGTTCTGCCACATCTCCACGTTTAACTAGGCCTTTTTCACGCATAATACGACCTGAGCTAACATAATCGTGCCCATTTTGTGCGGCATAATTGACGTAAATAAAATCTCCATTTTCAAAAACAAGCTTGCCTGAACCTTGAATTTGCAAATAATAAGCGTCCACAAAACTTTCAACCCAAACAAGCTCAAGCCCACGCCCTGCAAGGGCGTTTCCCCAATCTATGTCTGCACGAGTGTGATAATCTCGCCCACGTCTACGAGTTTTTGCAAGGTCTGGCGGCGTTTTATAAAGTGGTGTGTAGCCCTCTTTATAAGTGCGGCTTGCCTTAAGTACTGGCTCATAATATGCTGAATACATGATACTTTCATAGATGGGAATCCATTGAAAACGCTCAAGAAATAGCCTTGGATTTTCATCTAAACTAGGTAATAAGCTTTCTAATTGTTCAAGAGTATAAGCCATTTGTCCCCAAGTCATCTTTAAGCCAGGCCTTTGAATGGCAAAATCTGTTGGTTTTTTTGCTTTGACATAGCTTAAACTTTTACGCAAAGTGGGGGCCAAGCCTTGCCAAGAATTAAGCTTTTGATTTTTTGGACTTAAATGGCTTAAAAAATAGGCAGGGTCTTCCCTTACGCCCACAAGGTAATTTGGACCAACAGGATCAATTTTTTTTGAGCAAGAATATATGAAAGGTACTAAGAAAAACAGAAATAAAACTATATACTTAGTCATCGATTTTTTTAACATGACTTATCCATAAATTACGAGGTTAATATGAAAAATTTTCCATCCCCACACACATGGCTTGCCCACCGTGTTTCCTATGGTGAAACGGACACCATGGGCGTGCTTTACTACGCAGAATATTTACATCTTTTTGAACGCTCCCGCAGCGAGTTTATCCGTGAGCAAGGCATGAGCTACAATGAAGTTGAGGCACGAGGCATATTTTTACCAGTGCGTGAGGCTAAGTGTCGCTATCGCTCTTCAGCTCGCTATGATGACCTTGTGTGGATTTGTGTTGGCATTGCCAAATGGGGTCGTGCATCCATTGATTTTGTATATGAAATTTACAATGAAGACAAGAGTATAATTTTAGCAGAAGGCATGACACAGCACGCTGTGGTTGGTAGAGATGGTAGGCCTTGTGCTGTGCCAGTTTGGTTAAAAGAGCTTTGGGGCATTGCAGAATAAAGAACATTTTTTAATTAAGACTCAAATGCAAAATTACATTGCTCCATTGCGAGAGTTGTAGTCGTTGCGAGCACGGCAGGTCAGTGGAATTTACTTCCACTGACATAAAATCTGCCCTGCGAATGTGTAAATAACGTAATAAAATTTAATTTTAAAATCTATTTTAAGTTATTATTTGAGTTTTAAAAAGGAAAGCAAAATTTTTTGAGGTGAGTGGGGTCTTCCCCCCTCGACCCGAAAAAAATTGTAGCTTAACGAAGATAAAACTCAAATAATAACTTAAAAAAAGCTTGACATATATACACACCATATATACTGTCACCCCTGCTTTGTGGCGAAAGTGTGTTTTGTTTTTAAGCATTTTGCACCTTCGCACATCCTGAAAGGAACATTTGTTCATAACGGGGTGGCCTTAAAAGGCCCCCTTTTTTTTGGCTTGGATATATGGCTCGAGAAAAAATTTTTGAAATATTACAAAATATTACAGAACCAGTAGTACACTCCTTTGGCCTTAGCCTTTGGGGTATTGATGTGGTGCAGTCGGGGCGAACCATTGTACGCATTTTTGTTGACATTGACCACGCACAAAGTGAGCAAGAAGGCATAGCTGAAGAAATGACAGCTCATTCTGCAACTGTTGAGCAATGCGCAAGAATATCTCGCCTTGTGGGCCTTGCTCTAGAGGTGGAGGATGTATTTTCCTCAGCCTATGTGCTTGAAGTTTCAAGCCCTGGTTTGTCAAGGCCATTTTTCAAGCTTGAGCAAATGAAGCCATTTATTGGCGATAATGTTGAAATTGTGCTGGCTGATTTTTTAACTCCCAGCGACGATTTACCACCATTTGCCAAGGGACGAAAAAAGTTTAGCGGTGAGCTTTTAGCCACCACAAATGATAGCCTAACCCTTAAAGTAGAAAATGCTGGGGAGAGCTATCAACTTGAATTTATGTGGGAAAATATTCGTAAAGCCTTACGTTTGCATGTTTTTGTAATGCCTGAAAAACCAGGTAAAAAACGTAAAGATAAGAATGCTGGCTAAGTCAGTACTATAAAAAACGAAGTTGAAAATATATTTCCTTAACTCACAAGGGATAATGATAATTTGGAGGCATCATGAATCTTGAACTAAAAAAAGCCATAGATCAAATCAGCAAGGATAGAGGCCTTGACCGCAACATGCTGATTGATACTCTTGAAGAAGCTGTACGCACCTCTGTTTTGCGCCGCTTTGACGAAGATATGGACATTGAAGTCACCTATAATGACGAAACTGGTGACATTGAAGTTTATCAATTCAAGATAGTTATGGAAGATGGCGACGTTGCCAACCCTGATAACCAAATAGAACTCACAGAAGCTCGCACCCATGATCCTTCAGTAAATATTGATGATGAAATGGGCTTTCGTGTTAAAATGGAAGACCTTGGACGCATTGCCGCCCAATCTGCCAAGCAAGTTATTATACAACGCATGCGTGATGCTGAGCAAGGCATCATCTATGATGAATATAAAGACCGCATCAATGAAATTGTGTCTGGTATTGTGCAACGCCGTGACAAAGGCGGCTGGATTATTAACCTTGGTCGTACAGAAGCCTTACTACCTAGGGATGAGCAAATTCCCCGTGAGCATTTTAAGCGTGGTGACCGTGTGCAGGCCATTATTATTGATGTGCGCCGTGAAGGTCGTGGCCCACAAGTGATTATTTCTCGTGCGCATAGGGACTATATGGCGGCACTATTCCGCCGTGAAGTGCCAGAGGTTGATGATGCAACTGTTCAATTGATGGGGGTTTCTCGTGATCCTGGTTCAAGAGCCAAGGTTGCAGTACTTTCTCGTGAGCGTGATGTGGACCCAGTGGGTGCTTGCGTTGGCGTGCGTGGCTCTCGCATTCAAAATATAGTGCAAGAGTTGCGTGGTGAGCGCATTGATATTGTGGTTTGGAGTGCTGACATTGCAACATATGCTCGCAATGCCCTTGCCCCTGCCCTTGCCTCACGCATTGTGGTTGATGATGAAGCAAACTTACTTGAAGTTATTGTACCAGACGATCAACTTACCAATGCCATTGGCCGCAAAGGACAAAATGTTAAATTAGCTGCCAAATTACTTGGCTGGAAGATAGATATATTCACAGAAACTCGCTACAATGAGGCCAATGCCATTGGTCGTGGCATTGAACAGCTAGCATCTGTGGCGGAAGTTTCCATTGAATCTTTAATCGCCGCAGGCTACCAAAGCATTGAAAAATTAAACGATGCAAGTGACGAGCAACTAGCCCAAGACCTTGCACTTTCTGAGGCAAGAATTGCGGACCTTCGCTCGGCTATTAAATTTCTTGCACCATTAAATGATGCAGAAAAAACTGAAAACGAAGAGTAATATAAAACACATGCCAATGCGCATGTGTGTAATATGTAGACAGCGGTTTAGCAAACATTTGCTCACACGCTATACAATAAATATACAAGAAAATCTTGTTGGTGATACGAGCAAGAATGCCTTGGGGCGGGGTTGGTATGTGTGTGCACATACTTTGTGTAGAGAAAAATTTTCTTTCTACAGGCCCAAGGTGACAAAGCTCAATAGGGGTACAAAATGAGTGATAAAATGACTGTAAAAGACTTGGCAACAGAATTAAATCTTGAGCCAAAAGAATTGCTACAAAGCATTCAACAACTTGGTATTACTGCAAAAAGTAGTACAAGCTCCATTACTGGTGAAGATATTGAACGTGTTAAAGCTCACGCTCAAGGCAAATCGCGTGGCAATGTTATTGTTAGGCGTAGGCAATCTGATGAAAATCCTGCTGCAAGCACTGCAAAAATTGCTGATGAGCCAAAAAAAGCTGAGAAAAAGTCCAGCACCACCACAAAGGTCGCTAAGGACACCGAAGCTAAAAAGACCAAGACAGAAACTAAGGAAGAAACAGTCGCTCCTGTAAAAAAAGCTGCCAAACCTGCTGCTGAAAAAACTAAAACACAAGCTCCAAAACAAACCCCAAATGCTCGTGTTGTAAGCCCAGCAAAAACTGAGGTTGTAGCAGATGAAACCCCAAAAGACACACCAAAAGCCGAAACAACTGCCAAGGATGAGCCAAAAGCTAGTGCAGATACAGCACAAGAAAAGCCAGCCAAAGCAAAAGATAAATCAAAAGAAGATAGCAAAGATAAAGCTAAAAAAGCTGCGGCACCTGATGCATCAGCCATGCCTGATGGTTCATCAACACCGCAGTTTTCAACTCGTACTGAGGATGCACCTGAAAATGCTGGCGAAGTAAAAGAAAATGGTGCTGATGACGACTCTGCCAATAAAAAGAAACGCGGTGGCAAGAAAAAACCCACACCACAAGTAGAAGTGCAACAAGTTAGAGTAATTTCACGCCCAACACCTGAAGCCATGGAGCAACAGCGCATAGCGGAGGCCAAACGCAATGCAAGCCCTGCTCCTCGTGGTGATGGCAGAAGTGATAACCGTGGTGATAGGGGTGGTCGTCCTCCTCGCCCTGCTGGTACTGGTCATGCAGGCCATGCTGCTGGACAGGGAGCTGGTCCAAACCGCTTCAACCGCCAAGGTGGAGCACCATCTGTGGACATAAATGCCATTGCGCCAGACTCTGGCGAAGGCCAAAGCAAGAAAAAACGCATGAAGGGTCGCCGCACTGTAGACTTCCAGCAAGGTGGTTTTGGTCGCTTTGGGCAAGATGATGAAAACGCCGCACGTATGGGTCGCACTGGCAAGGGTCGCCGTAAGGGTAAGGACTCTCGCCAAGCCCAAGTAAACACCACTACTCAGCCACTAAAGGCCGCCAAGCGCAAAATTCGTGTGGCTGAGGCCATTCGTGTGGCTGACATGGCTCACCAAATGGGCTTAAAATCTCACGAAATTATTAAAGTTTTATTTAACCTTGGGGTTATGGCTACCATTAACCAATCCCTTGACATTGACACCGCTACCCTTGTGGCAGCAGAATTTGAATATGAGGTAGAAAAAGCAGGATTTTCTGAGGATGATTACCTCATCCCCACAGAGGTGGATAAACAAGAAGATTTACGCTCTCGTCCGCCTGTTGTAACCATCATGGGTCACGTTGACCACGGTAAAACATCATTGCTTGATGCCATCCGTAAATCCAATGTAACTACTGGTGAAGCTGGTGGTATTACTCAGCATATTGGTGCTTATCACGTTCGTACTAAGCGCGGAGAAATTGTTTTCCTTGATACACCTGGCCACGAAGCCTTTACCGCCATGCGTGCTCGTGGAGCGCAGGTTACAGACCTTGTTATCCTAGTTGTTGCCGCTGATGATGGCGTTATGGAACAAACTCGTGAAGCCATCAACCACTCAAAGGCCGCCAATGTGCCAATCATGGTTGCTGTTAACAAAATGGATAAAGAAGGTGCAGACCCAGATCGTGTAATGCGTGAGCTTGCAGAGCTTGGTCTACAAGCAGAAGATTGGGGCGGTGATACAGTTACTGCAAAAGTTTCCGCCAAGAGCCGTGCAGGACTTGATGAATTATTAGAGCTTGTTGCATTGCAAGCTGAAATATTAGAACTGCAAGCAAACCCCAATAAGCCCGCTCGTGGTCGCATTGTTGAGGCTAAGCTTGATAAAGGTCGTGGCCCTGTGGCCACAGTGCTCATACAAGAAGGCACATTAAACCAAGGTGATACCTTTGTTTGTGGTGTGTTTTCTGGTCGTGTGCGTGCATTATTTAATGACCAAGGCAAAAAGGTTAAAGAAGCTGGGCCTGCAATTCCTGTGGAAGTGCAAGGATTTGACGGCGTACCCATTGCTGGTGATGAATTTGTCTGTGTTGCTGATGAAAAGTTAGCCAGACGTATTGCCGATGCTCGTGCCATTAAACAACGTGAGCGTCATTTGGCCAAAGAATCCAAGGTAACACTTGAAACATTCCTTGCATCACACGCTTCAGACAAAGAAGCCTTAACCCTTAATCTTGTGCTAAAAGCTGACGTGCAAGGCTCGCTTGAAGCTATTACTGAAGCCCTTAATAAAAAGAGCACAGACAAAGTGCGCATCAACATTGTGCATGGTGGTGCTGGTGCCATTTCTGAATCTGATATCTTACTTGCGTCTGCGTCACACGCCATTATTATTGGCTTTAACGTGCGACCAACAGCCAAGATTAAAGAAATTGCTGAGCAAGAAAACGTGGATATTCGCTTCTACGACATTATTTACAAACTTGGTGATGACATAACAAACGCCATGCAAGGTATGCTTGCCCCTGTTCAACGTGAGCAATACCTTGGCCAAGCAGATGTTCGTGATACATTTAGCGTACCAAAAATTGGTGTTATTGCTGGTTGCCATGTGGCAGATGGCAAGATGTTACGCAGTGCTGGGGTTCGCCTACTACGCGATGGCGTAGTGGTTTATACTGGTAAAATTTCTTCACTCAAGCGCTTCAAAGACGACGCAAGAGAAGTACTCAAAGGTTATGAGTGCGGCATTGGCCTTGAAAACTATAATGACATCAAAGTTGGTGACGTTATAGAAGCATTTGAAATGATAGAAGAAGCTGCAACATTATAAGGTTTTATTCATGCTGGTAGCAGTGCTCACGGTGGAATATGCCCTGCATGGCAACGATTCCCTTAAGGGTAAAAGACGTGTTGCCAATAGCTTAAAGCAGAAAGTGCGCAATAAGTTTAATGTTGCCATAGCAGAAGCTGGCACTGCAGATTCCATGTCACGTTTGCGGCTGGCTGTTGTGTCCATATCCAATGCTGAGGCCCATTTGCAAAGCCGTATGGATAAATGCCTAGCTATGATGGAAGCTGTTTGCCCAGAAGAAATGATTTATAGCGACTTAGAGTTTTACGCCGCTGGTTAAAGGTATGATAAATAGCACTGACATATTCACACATTCCATCTATGAACCAGCAAAACGTATAGCTAAGCACTTGCTTGAATATGACAACATTTTGCTAAGTTGCCATATGAGCCCAGATGCTGATGCCATTGGCTCAATGTTCGCCTTGGCATTTGGTTTAAAAAGTCTTGGTAAAACCGTTGCCATGTGCAATGACTCTGATTTGCCAAGCAATATAGAATGGTTACCAAAACCAAGCCGTGTGCACAAAACCCTCACTGGCATTGGTTTTAAGCCAAACCTTGCTGTGGTGCTTGATTGTGGCGATGCTCGCCGCCTTGGAAAACTAGAGAAATATGTTCTGGCATATCCATCAATTAGCATTGACCACCACATTGATAATCCGCTCTTTGGCTCCATTGCCAATTGGGTTGACTCACAAATGGCCGCCACAGGACAAATGGTTGCAGCCATTTTGTATGAGCTTGAAGTACCCATGCAAGGCAATATTAGTGAGGCCCTTTATGCTGCCATTAGTGCAGATACTGGCGGCTTTCGCTATGATAACACCTCAGAGCAAATTTTACTCTTAGCCTCCTACCTTGTAAGTTTGGGGGTTAATGTTGCAAGTATCCGTAATAAAATGGATAACAACTGGAGTGTACAGCGTGTTAAGCTGTGGGGTGAGTTGCTTAGTAATGTGCGCATGGAGCGTAATAATAGCATTGCCATGGTTACAGTGTCCTCAAAGCAACTGGCAAAACACAAAACCAAGGCTGAAGATTTAGAAGGCTTAGTTGAATATTTACGCCACATTCAAGGAGTTTTAGCAGTTGGGGTCATTCGTGAAGACAACCCCAAGCAAAGCAAAGTTAGTTTGCGCTCAACAGGTGAGATTAATGTGCAGGCCATGTTATCCCCCCTTGGCGGTGGCGGACATAGAAATGCGGCTGGTGCTTTAGTAAAAAAAGACCTCAAAGACAGTTATGACTTAGTATTACAAGCCATGAACAAATGGCTTGATGGACATAAAAGTTAATTATTCTACATGAATATTTTTGAAAGATATTTCCCAAACGGTGTAAAAGAACAAGTGCCACAAGCTCATGGAGTGTTGGTGCTTAATAAGCCACAAGGTCCAACGTCGGCACGCTGTTTAAGTGTCATAAAAAGGCTTGGGCAGAAAAAAATTGGTCATGCTGGAACACTTGACCCCATGGCATCTGGCGTATTGCTTGTACTGCTAGGCCATGCCACAAAAATTTCAGGGCATTTGATGTCCGATGGCAATAAAGTATACAAAGGTTGCTTGCGTATTGGGCAACAAACTGATACTTGGGATGCCGAGGGAAACATTGTTGCAGAAAATGCATGGCAACACATTACTCGTGATGCAGTGCATGAGGCCATCCTTGGCTGGCAAGGTAAGCATGACCAAGCAGTGCCACCATATTCTGCGGCAAAACATGAAGGCAAGCCACTTTATAAGCTTGCCCGTTCTGGTAAAGAAACACCGGAAAAAATTAAACCGGTAGAAATTTTGCGAGCGGAAGTGATTAACATTGACCTTCCCTACGCGCACTTTCGCATAGAATGTAGTTCTGGCACCTATGTACGCTCTCTGGCCCACAGCTTGGGGATGCGACTAAAGTGTGGAGCCGTGCTCACAGAACTTGTGCGAGAGTTTAGTCACCCCTTTGGTCTTGATGTGGCACATGGCCTAGACGCCATTTGTGCTGAGCCAAAGAACTTGCAAGATATGGTTATGCCCATAACTGACGCTCTACCCCACTGGTCTAGGCTTTTGCTTACAACCAGCGAACAAGAGCAAATTATGACAGGCACACCCATTGCTTTTAGGACTGCAAATTGTCAGGATAATAAACAATTCCTAGACAAAGACAGTAAGACTATCTTACTTGATGCAGCAGGAAAGCCACTGGCTCTAGCCAAGGCAGATGAAGTACGCGGCAATTTGTGCTGGACTGTGCTTAGAGGTCTTTGGAGTTAAGCATTTCGGGGGGATTTTGGTTTTTAGGCGCTTTTGCCAACACATTTTAAAAAATGGAGAATTGCTGTGGTTATGGATGTTATTAAAAAGAAGGCTGTTATCGATGCCCACGCCAAACACGAAGGCGACACCGGCTCCCCTGAAGTGCAAATTGCCCTTCTAACTGCTCGTATTGAAGATTTGACTGGTCACTTTAAGGAACACAAAAAGGACTATCATTCACGCACTGGCTTGCTAAGACTTGTTAGCCAGCGTCGTAAATTATTAAAGTATTTGCGTGAAAATGATGTTCAGCGTTATCGTTCGCTAATCGAAAAACTAGGCCTACGTAAGTAGGTTGCCCAAAAAAACGCCATTTGCATCGTCAGTGCAAAATTTTAGTCGGGTCATGGGGGGAAGACCCCACTCCCCTCCTAAAATATCACACCTCATTGCATCAGTCCCTTTTTTGAACAACCTATACATAGTTAATCCCTACAAAGAAAT
>CAYJOP010000063.1:0-12752 GCA_964371835.1 uncultured Desulfovibrionaceae bacterium | reverse complement strand
CTCATAACCGGTCGGTCCCAGGTTCAAGTCCTGGTGGGCCCACCAAGAAAATAAGGGTTTATGCTAAATGCGTAAACCCTTATTTTTTGTGCTACCTACTTTTGTACTACCCCTGTACTACCTTTTTGCTTGTCAAAATTTATTTTTCTGGAAATCATGCCACAGAATTAAGAAATTAGCATCAATGAAGCAACGCATTATGATTTATCCGCAGACCGCTTTTCCATAATAAGATTGTCCACATCTTCAACGGACTGTAGCCCTGCCTTTGCTGCTTCCCCCTGCATTGAATATTGCAACATTTGCAAGGCATATATGGCAGAGTTCATCATAATACTTGATTGTCTTGACGAATAAGTGTCACCCTATCGCCAGTTTTTAAGCCCAAAGCCTCTCTAATATCCTTTGGTAGCGTGATCTGCCCCTTGGACATAACCTTAGCATTATCAACTAAAATATTTTGCATATGTCATTCTCCTATAATTCCTACTTACCCTACTTATAGGGCAAATAAAAAAAGAGCAAAAGGCAAGGCATTCTTATGACTGTCAAAACACCCTGACGAACCTGTACGTCAGAAGTTAGAATTTAATTAGCAACATCATAAATTTCAAATGTTTGCGTCAAAAAGGTAAACTTTTTTTTGCTTTTTATTAAAACTCAAACTTCACCATAACATTGCCGCCATGTGATGTCTGGTATGTGCCAAAACCGCCATCATAGTTCAGACTAATGCTTAAGTTATCAATATTATACTCAAGGCCAGCGTTGACTAAAAATGTTGTTGGGTCTTCTGTATACTGTGTTGTAAATTTAGAACCAAGGGTGCCTACGCTGGTTTCCATATCATTGGCGCTTAGTTTTTGGCGCAAGCCCGCCCCCACAAGTAGGGCAAGGTTGCGATTATCTGCAAGTGCCCATTCGCTACGCCAATCAAGGTTAATATTGGCATAAAAAGCGTTATAATAGCTATCGTCGTATTTTAGGTCGTAAACTCCACCTGCGGCGGTAGCGCCGCTCCATTTAATATCATAAGCACCAGTATGTGTGCCCAAGTAGCTTAGGCCAACTTCCGGGGTGAGGCTATGGCCCGGCGCCACTTGCCAAGTATAACCAGAGGATAGAGCGGCGTACATGGCCTCCCCATTGTGGGTGGTATCTGCGGTGAGGGGTGCAGCAGCGCCAATTTCATAATAGTTGTCATTTTGGTTAATGGAGCCTGTGAGTTGCCCCCGCAAGTACCACTCAGGGGTGAAGTTAAAGGCAGCGTGCAAGCCAAGGGCAAAGGAGGTGCTTTTGCTGCTCATGTCCATAACATCGGCAGAGTAATCGGCGGCATTAAAGTCCAAATGCCCCCCAAAGGAAAATTGCTCATTGACACGATAATTTGCCCCAGCAGTAATACCAATACTGCTACCCCCATACTCAAGATCACTATTGTTAACAGAATTTGCATAGGGGGTTAAAAATACTTGCCATTTATTGCTAGGGTTGAAACCTGAGCCTGCGGCAACACCGCTAGTGTTATTTTGCTCTGCATCTGCAATTAAATTGGCTTGTGTATAAATTTCCACAAGGGCATTACGTAGGGATGTGGATAGATTATTAAATTGACCTTGCACTTTGGCAACGGCTTGCTGCATTGTGGTAATGCCAGGGGTTGTGCTTGCGCTGATATTGCTTTCAAGCTTTACTGTGGCTGTATTAGCAGCAGAGCCTACCAAGGTAGCTTTTAGAAAATCAACTTCAGTTTCTACAGAAGATATAGTCCCATGAACGGAGGCGGAGTTTGTTGTTTGTAATGAACCATTTATAGCCACCATATTGGCAACAATGTATACCTTACCAAGCTCAAAACCTTGTGCCGCAGTGCCCGGACGCAAAATGAGCTTGGAATTGGCAAAAGTTACTGTGTTGGCATTAGCCGCACCAAAAACCGCATTTCTACCAGTCCAATCTCTTAAAGTTGTTGCCCAAGTGCCCACGTTATAACTGTTACCCCCATAGGCTTCAAAGGCTTCGGCTGTGCCAGTGCTGCCAGTATTCGTAGCCTTAACATTAATTACTCCTGTATTATTTAGTAGATGCACACCAGCAGCAGCCCACAAAAACATACCATAGGCATTGGCCTCGCCTTTGCCAGTGGTATTGGCAGTGGCCGTAACGTTAATGATTCCGCTATTGCTGAGAGTATGGTCGCCGATGCCGGTAATAATTATGGCATGGGCATTGGCTTTGGCATAGCCGCCAGCAGTGTGAGTGGCGGTGGCAGTGTTAGTAATAGTTCCGCTGTTGGTCAGGCTGTGGCTGCCTTCGCCAACAGCATTCATGGCATAGGCAGTGGAAAGGGCGTCGCCGACAACAGTTTTTGTGGCGGTGGCAGTGTTAATAATAGTTCCGTCATTGGTGAGCGTATGATTGCCGTCACCCTGAGCACGCATGGCTTCGGCATTGGCTTGGATGAGGTTGGTGGTAGTATGTGCAATATCTATTGTGCCATAATTGCTAAAGCTGAAATCTTGATCGGTAGCTGTATAGCCGTACATACCAAATAAAGAAGGACCAATTGTTTTACTATTTATAATATTACCATAGTTGTTTAGGATAGAGTCAGCTGGAGTAGCAGTCATGCCCGTAATGGTGGAACCAGCAGGATTATCAGCAGCATGAGCGCTGGAGTTAAAAGCTTGCACACTTAAAGTGCAGCAAATTAATAGAGCTAGCGTCAATAGATTGAACCTTGATGGAGTAAATTTAACAGGTTTTAGCATCTTACATCCTTTGTTTTGTGTTTTGCTATCCAAATATTAAAAAATTGCATCTTAGATATTTTTAGAAAATTACCTAGAAAATGTTTTAATTGTATCTAGTTATCCAAAAAAAATAACATTCATAAAATGTTTTGTCAATGCTTTTCATTTTTATTTTGGTGGAGTTGGCACGTGATTCCGATTTAAAAATTTTGAGAAGCTATCAAGTTAAAAAAGAAATGGATGCGTTGCTGTCCATTTACGTAAGGCTCATACTTCACCTAACGTAAACGCACTTTGTGCGCCCGTTGGGTGGTTACACGGAAAAACGCTATATTTTTCATTTTTTAAGATAGTTTTTAAATCTACTTTTGTAGTATGTCCTTCAGTAGCAGTAATCGTCCCAGCCTTCTTCCATCCATAATAATTGCATGGCTAGTCCTCTATGAGTTCATGGTCTACAAGCTTTGCCTTGCCAGACTCAAGTTCTTGGATGCGTTTTTCAAGAACTGCCATATTCTTTTCTGAATAAAATGGGTCAATGGCAACATCAAAAGGAATACGCCCCTCACGAACAACCTTTCTGGCAAAGATAGTAAAGGCCGTTGACATATTAAGCCCTAGCTCTTTGCAAGTTTGTTCCATGTTCTTCTTCAAATTTGCATCCATGCGAAAATTTACCATTACTTGTGACATAAGTTTCTCCTTGTTTTAATTTACACCAATGATTGTAAAGCAAATGTCAAGCAAAAGATTTACATTGAATGGTGCAATTTACTACATCCTTAAATGCGGTGATACTGTATTGTTATCTTTGTTCGTACCTTCTGCCTTTTGTTCAACTATTTCTTGTGGCTTTACCTTTGTTATTTTCCCCTTGTGTTTTTGTTGGCTTTCTATTGGCGGAGGTGGGGTTTGTTCTGGGCATACTCTTTACTCCTAGTTTGTAGTTTAACAATTTTTTAAAAATTCGCCTATATTTATGACTATTCAATATGTAAATTGTTTTTTATATTAACCTCACGCTTCCCTTGCAAAAGAAATAATCTTACCGCACTTGCTATCGTCCAAAATACCCTGCAGAACCAAAGCCGCATTTTTTTCGGCATGGAAGCATAAAAGGGAGTATCTTACTGTCATGTTAATAGCGTATTGTGCTATGTAATATTTAGCTAAGCTTCGGTTTATAAATACATAGACAATTCTTAGCTATTTATTGAGTGGCATTCTTTTTCAAATGTTCATGTTAAATGCAATTTTATGACGTTTAGTTGCTTAGTCTTGGTGTTTATGGTACTTTTTTAAAGAGGAGGACTTATGAAACGTAACTATATTATTTTATTTATTGGCATTTTACTTTTGTCTGGTTGTAGTATTAAGCAAGAGGTTAACACCATAAAGCAACCAACAGAAACAGAAATTTCTATTATTGAAAACAAAAAAGTAAGGGAAGGTGTTTTGCCAGCGTACAGGGAGGTTTTGGCTGCAAAGGGTTATAAAGTAACCTTACTCCCAGACGGAACGCCCATTCCAAAAACAGGATTATCTACTACTTACTTAGCCTTGTGGTCGTGGGATTTAGGCATATACATGTCCTATGCAGTGTTCGAGGTGTTCAACAATGGTGTTAGCATTGGCAAGGCAGAGTACGATTCACGCTCTGCTGGTTTGAATTCTAATAAGTTTATTAAAGGTGAAGAAAAAGTAAAAGAATTAGCAAATATTCTTTTTCCAAGCGTGGCTGGGGTTAAAAATAAATCAACATCTGAACCTTCCCCTACAGAAGCTGAAAAAAAAGATTCACAATAATTTGAATATTGCTATGAAAAAAGCCAGTTACACTTTGTGTAGCTGGCTTTTTTTGTACAATTCTATAATTATCTATAAGGAATGTTAGGTATAAATAAATATACTAGAAAGAGTGGTAAAAAGTAAAAGCAAAGAATTTTAAGCATTAATTTTAATGAGCCTGTTCTCAGTTGCTCATTTTTAACATAATATTTAAAAATTCCGAAGCTTACTACCACTATAAATGCCATTGCTGAAAAAAATAAGCAAATTTCTACAGCTTCTTCGAGCCTGCTGAAAAATGTATGCAGCGAGTAATATTTATCCACACTAACCTTCTTACATAACTACGCTAAAATTAATATGCGTGTTCGTCGTCCAAATCTTCTTGGGTAACTTTGCCGCCAAATACCACATACATCCAAGCTTGATAGGCTAGTACTATGGGTACGCAAACAAGGGCTACGCCGAGCATGATTTTTAGGGTGAGTGGGCTTGAGGCTGAGTTAAATGCAGTTACACTCCACTCTGGGTTTAGGCTTGAGATTACAATACCTGGGAACATGCCAAGCACGCCAAAGAATGTAACGCCAAGTATAAATACGCCACTTGAAGCCCATGCAAGCCAAAGCTTGCCAGCTCTTAGCATAAATTTAACGCCCACAAGACCTATTACAGCCACAAGTGGGGCTATGAATAGTAGTGGCATTTCTAAGTAATTGTTAAATAACTTAGTGTATGAATATGTCATGCCAAGGAAGGCTAAAAGTAATATTAAAACCGCAGGCCAAAGCAACATTGCTGTGCTAATGGCTCTTGATTGTAGTGGTTCATCAGCTTTAATGGCAAGCCATAGTGCGCCGTGCATGGAGAACATGCACAGGAAGAACACACCGCCAGCGATTCCGTATGGATTTAATAACATTAATAAATTGCCATGGTAGACGCCTTCTTGGTCTATGGGGATGCCCATGAACAAATTGGCAAAGGCCACACCAAATAAAACGGCTGGGATTATGTTTGACACAAAGTGTACCTTATCCCAGAAAGATCTCCATAGTGGATGGTCTTCCTTGCTACGAAACTCAAAAGACACAGCCCTAAAGATTAGCGCAAAAAGTATAATGAGTAGCGGTGCATAGAGTGCGCTAAACATAACAGCATAAGCATTGGGGAAGGCTGCAAATGTTACGCCACCTGCTGTAATAAGCCAAACTTCGTTGCCATCCCAAAATGGGCCAGCTGAGTTTAATATTGTGCGTGTTTCTTGTTCATTTTTGCTTAAGAATGGCAAAAGTGTGCCAAGGCCTAAGTCAAATCCGTCTAGTATGAAGTAAATAGCCCATAAAAGGCCCCAGAGTACAAACCATGTTGTTTCTAGCATAAATCCTCCAAGCTCGCCTAAGCGCGCGGGCCTTTGCAAGCGTACTTGCGTAATAGGTAAATATCAATAAGTCCTAGCATGGTGTAAACAACGATGAATGCCACCAACGAAATAGCAACATTGCCTGCTGGAACAGGGGATACAGCGTCAGATGTGCGCATTAAACCATAGACAATCCACGGCTGGCGGCCAACCTCTGCCACAGCCCAACCTGCAAAGATTGATATATATGGTAGTGGTATAGCCCAAACGAGTGCACGCATGAGCAGTGGGTTCATGTTTTCATCCTTCTTCCTTTGTAGGAAGGCAAGGCCAGCCAACAAGATGAATAATCCACCAAAGGCAACCATAGTCCTAAAGGACAAGAAGGTTATGAGAAGAGGTGGGCGATCTTCTTTTGCAAAATCGTTCAAGCCTTTAACTTCTGCATTAACATCGCCAAAAGCAAGCCAAGATGTAACACCAGGAATGCTTAAGAATTCAAAGGCATTTTTCTCATTTTCTTCATCTGGCCAAGCAAAGGCATGCATGGGTGCATTGGAACCACTTTCCCAAATGGATTCCATGGCGGCAAATTTGCTTGGCTGATATTTTGCTACAATCATGCCCTGTTTGTGGCCTGTAACTCCCACAAGTAGAGCCATAACCAAGGTGAATGGCGCTGCCATGCGAAAGGCACGACTGAAAAATTCAACATTGCTTTTGCGTAGTAAGTGCCATGCACAAACGCCAAGCACGAAGAATCCACCAAGCATCCAAGTGGAGAAAATGGTGTGGAAATATTGACCGATGGCATATGGATTTGTGATAACTGTTAAGAAGTTATCAAGTTCTGCTCTGTTATTTCTAATGACATAGCCCACAGGGTTTTGCATAAAGCCGTTGGCAACAATAATCCAAAATGCTGAGATATTACCAGCGATGGCAACCATATAAATGGCAAAAAGGTGAACTTTTTTGCTAACCTTTCTCCAACCAAAAACCCATACAGCAAGGAAGGTGGATTCTAAGAAAAAGGCAACGGTTGCTTCGACGGCAAGTAGTGAGCCAAAAATATCACCCACAAATGCAGAGTAGCGAGACCAGTTTGTACCAAATTGGAACTCAAGGGTAATGCCTGTAACTACGCCAAGTGTAAAGTTAATTACAAAAAGCTTACCCCAAAACTTGGCTTGCTTTTTCCAAAACTCGTCACCTGTGCGCACATAGCGAGTTTCCATCCAAGCAATGAAGATGGAAAGCCCCAAGGTTAGCGGCACAAAAATAAAGTGAAAAAATACAGCTACAGCAAATTGTAGCCGCGATAACAAGACAACATCCATATGACCTCCGACAATGAAAAAAAATTGTTGATAAACTTTCCTAATAATATACTAGCCATGGGCAGATGACAAGCTTTTTAATATTATAAGCTTCATTTTAAGCTTTTTAGAGCATTTCTTAGCCAATTATACCAATCTTCAAGGCCCTCACCACTACGGCAAGATAGCTCAAAAATTGGCAAGTTTTTATTTAATTTGGTGGAAAACTCTCTAGCTCTTGCCACGTCAAAATCCACATATGGAAGTAGGTCAATTTTATTTAAGACCATGGCTTGGGAGAGGTTAAAGAGTAAGGGGTATTTTTCAGGTTTATCATCGCCTTCTGTAACACTTAAAAGGGCAATTTTTGCATGCTCGCCGCAGTCAAATTCCACAGGGCAGACCAAGTTGCCCACATTTTCTATAAATAAAATATCAATGTCGTTTAGGTCAAAGGACTTCAAAACATCGCGCACCATCTTACTATCAAGGTGACAGCCGCCGTCTGTGTTAATTTGTACGGCTTTTGCGCCTGTGGCTGCAACTCGGCGTGCGTCGTTATCAGTTTGTAAATCGCCTTCAATAACTGCCATCTTAAATTCGTCTTTTAAGTCTGTGAGGGTGCGTTCAAGTAAGGATGTTTTGCCAGCACCGGGGGAGCTAATTAAATTTAGCACCAAAACTTTATGCTCGTTAAAGAGCTTGCGTAACTCTTCTGCCACTTGCTCATTGGCTTCAAGTACATTGCGTACAACGGAAATTTCCATATATTATTCCTTTCTTTTATTCGTTCATTCAGCAGATAGTATGCAACTGGAAGTGAATTCCACTTGCCTGCTTCATTCACTCTACGGCCCGCTACAGCGGGCGACTGCCGTCGGCTATAAGGAAGTGCTTTCCCTTATTAAATTTTATATATTAACAGTGAATTCAAAAAGGGTAAAATGCAAGGAAAGCGAGCCTGACGTAGCAGATTGCCCTTTTTCAATTCACTGTTTATTCAGCGTCAATGTGCTGGACGTAAAGCTCTCGCCCCTGTTCTACCTCATGCCCGACGTGCATGGAGCAAGCAGGGCAGGGTGCAAAAATATTTTCATCGGGCGGGGTGAATTTTTCACCACATCCGCCACAGGATAACAGAGTTGGCACTTCTTCAAGTTCAAGCACAGCGCTTTCATATGCTGTATCCTTGGTTAAGGCTTCAAAGCAAAATTGCAATGAATCAGGAACCACTTGAGATAGTGCGCCATAACGCACTTGCACCTTAATAAGCTTGGTGCAGGAGTGTTTTTTCATTTCCTCGGCCACAATACCCATAATACTTTCTGCTATTGACATTTCGTGCATGTTGTTACCTTACTAAATAATGGTTTAAACGTCTAGTGCTGTGTGCAACTTAGGGAATAATCATGCATACAACTAATGGTATGTATTTTTAACGTTAACATGTTTTGAAGGGGCAAGGGAGTTTTAGGGGAGGGATGATAATTTTTGGCGTTAGCAAAAGTTTTCCCTTCCCTTCAAAAACAAAGGTATCCAAGTCCAAAACAAAAATTAAATACTGTTTTGCATTTCAATCCAATCATTTAGGTAAGTTAAATCTTCTGCCCAAGGGTGGCGTCCGCCCATGAAAAGTTGGCCTCTGCCATAAAATTGTGTTCCCACAGCTTCTGCTGCAAGTAAATCTGTTGAGGAGTCGCCAATCATAAGCATTTGCTCTGCTTGACATTTTGAATTGAGCATAATTTGATATAATAGTTTTTCTTTAATTGGTGGGTAGCCGTGAATTTCCACAAAATAATGTTTTAAATTACGCAAGCTTGTAACTAGCTCAAGCTCTGCTTGTGGTGCGCCTGAGCAAATGTACATGGGTAATTTATTATGCCATTTGTTTAAGGTTTGCTCTATGCCTGGTACCAGTGGGCAGTGCTTAACTTCTTCAAGGCAAAGGTTTTCAAAGCGGTTGCTCCATTGCTTAAATTCCAATTCTGTAATTTCTCGACCGATGATTTCATCAAAGAACCAGCGGAACTTGATATATCTGCTAACACCGCCATGTATTTGATTGTACATGAGCATGCGATCCACAGCTTCTTGACCATAGGGTGCGCATAGGTTTGCAAAGG
This sequence comes from uncultured Desulfovibrionaceae bacterium, assembly GCA_964371835.1. Classification (GTDB taxonomy): domain Bacteria; phylum Desulfobacterota; class Desulfovibrionia; order Desulfovibrionales; family Desulfovibrionaceae; genus CAYJAD01. The sequence continues at coordinate 3,403 of CAYJOP010000063.1, read as the reverse complement.
CATTGGCTTTTATATCCACGCTTTCTATGATAATTCCATCAAAATCAAATATTAAGCAGGTAATTGGCATTTAATCCCCAATGCATTTAAGAGGTTGTATGTGGCTTCCATTTCCATTTTTATGCGAGATTCCTTGGCATATGAAGCGCAGTGAGGACTTAGGATTACATTTTCCAGTGTTGATAATGGGCCAGTGTATGGCTCTGTTTCAAAAACATCTAAGGCCGCCCCTGCAAGGTGTCCGCTTGCTAGTTGTTTATAGAGGGCTTGCTCGTCTATAAGCTCGCCCCTTGCTGTATTAATGAGCCAGGAATTTTTTGGCATAAGCTCAAGCTCTTTTTTGCCAATTAAGGTATTGGCAGTGGGGGGGCAGTGCAGGGTGATAATATCTGCCCATGCCAATAAATCTTGCATGCTCATGGCTTTGTGCTGGCTGATAATTTTCGTGTTTGGGTCAAAATATGCAATACTGCAACCAAGGACAGAAAATATTTCTGCCACCCTTTGTCCAATATTTCCAAGGCCTATGATGCCAAGCTTTTTACCTTGCAGTAAATGCCCACCCCTTTTTTGCCATAAATTTTTTGTAATATCTGCATGTGCTACTGGGATATGGCGAAGTAAGCTTAGCGCAAAACCAAGGGTGAGTTCAGCCACGGCTTGAGTGGGAGCAGCGGTTGTGCATACCTTTATATTACGCTCTTTTGCGGCCATAATGTCCACGGAGTTTAGCCCCACCCCACAGCGAGAAATAACTTTCAAGCTTGGAAGGCTTTGCATGAGCTTTTTGCTTAGTGGCTCTGTGCCAGCAATAATGCCTACGCAATCTGTAAATAAAACCATGGCCTCAGCTTCTGTAAGTACACGCCCTGTGACATTTTGTACAATGCTAAAATGGTTTTTTAATAAGTCTAGGCTGGTATTATCAAATTTTGCAAAACTTGTGGTGCTGATGGCCATTTTCATGATTATTTCCAAAATTATGCAAGATATGAGCGCATGATGGGGTCATTTTGCATGAGTTTGCTTGCTCTTTGTAAATCTTCTTCAGTGTCAACGCTGGCGGTTTGGGTGTTGGTGTAGACCATGTGTACGCTTTGCCCATGTTCTAAAAGGCGAAGCATATCAATAGATTCTGCCAGTTCAAGGCTAGTGGGTGCTAGATTTTCAAATTGGAATAGAGCGTCACGCCTAAAGGGTATGATGCAAACTTGCTTATAAACATGTTTTGGGGCAGTGCCATGCATGGAGCTTGGAATGGCTAAGCGTGAAAAGTAAATGGCATTATTTTGCTTATTGGTGACAACCTTTATGGTGTTAGGATTATTAAACTCAGCTGCACTTTCTATGGAGGCCATGAGGTTAACAACTTGTATTTGTGGATTATCTAGCATTGGTTTTAGGGCGGCATCTATCATCTGAGCTGTGACCATGGGTTCATCGCCTTGCACCATAACCACAATATCCACTTTTTTTTGAGTTTTTTCTTCAATATGCACTAGGGCTTCTGCCACCCTAGAGCTACAACGTGTGTGGCTGTCCTTGGTCATAACTGCTGAAAAGCCAGCATCTATGCAGTAATCTTCAATTACTTTGTCGCAAGTGGCAACATGGCAAGATGTAAGGGTTTTACACATGCTTGTGCGCAGGGCAACATGTCCAAGCATGGGCATGCCATGTATGTGAGCAAGGGGTTTGCCGGGGAAGCGAGTTGAGCCCATGCGTGCTGGAATAACGGCAATTATGTTCATATTAAACCACGGGGCGGGCAGCGCTTTTCCATAAAAATACACTATCTACGCCGTAAGCTATGAAGGTATAACCATGGGACATGTAGTTTTTTAAGGCTTGCTGGTCTGGTGTGGCAATGTGTATGCCCATGTTTATGTTGTGTTTGCGGCACACTGTTGTAACTTTTTGCATGGCGTCCTTAAATTTTGGGTGTTCAAATTCTCCCACAATATTCATGGAGCCTGATAAATCATACGGGCCAACCATGATGGCATCAAGGCGAGGATGACTGACTATATTTTCAAGGTCATGCACTGCGCTAATGTGTTCAATTTGGGCCACAAAAAAAATATCATGGGCAAGAGTTGTGCCATATTCATCAAAGTCTTTACCATAATTATTGGCTCTACAATAACCATAGCCACGCTCACCACCAAGATGCGGATAAAGCGCATGATTAATTGCATAATTTAAATGCTTGTAATTTTCAATACGTGGAAAAATTAGCCCATGTGCGCCAGCATCAAGGGCTGCTTTTATGGGGACTTTGTGGGCCTCGCTTAAACGTACAAAGGGGACAGAGCCAGCACTTTCAATGGCCCTGAAAAGTGAGGGCAAATCTGAATTACTAAATGAACCATGTTCCATGTCCACAACTACCCAATCATAACCTGCCTTTGCCATTAGCTCTGCAACATCTGGTGAATTAAATTGAAGCCATGTACCAAGGCTTACCTTGCCTGAACTTAGTATTTCTCGAATTTTTTTTATGTCAGTCATATTTCACCAAGATTTTAGGGTATTTTTTTATGCAGCTTATGTTAAACAATTTATATTAGTTATGCAAGACCTTAGCATAAGCAAGCATTTAATATAATTTTTTTTGTTTTTATTTTATTTTAATATTCTTCAAGATTTTGCATGCTATCCGTGCCATTGCCATGCAAACTATCATTTCAAATTAAATTAATCTCACGCTTGACTTTTGCCTCTTCTTGGGTGTAAAAAAACTTCACGCATACCCCATAGGGGTATACGGTATATTGAAGGAGACTGTTATGAAGCAATGTATGGACGTAGAAGCAATACAAAAAAGGCTTAAAAAAATAGAAGGGCAAGTGCGTGGTGTGCAAAAAATGGTGGGTGAAGATAAGCCATGCGAGCAAATCTTAATCCAAATCGGAGCCATAAAGTCAGCCTTGCACAAAACAGGGCAAATCATCCTAGAAGGGCATATGCACCACTGTGTGCTTGATGGCATAAAGAGTGGTGAAGAAGACGTGGCCATTAAAAATTTAATCTCGGCTCTAAACCAATTTTCTAAAACAATATAAATATACAAGGAAAATGTTGTGAAAAATTACATTTTTGCTTTAAATTCCATACCCATGCTCTGGGTTTCCGGCTTGTTTTTATTGGTAAGTTTTATTCTTGAATATATATTGCCTATGATGGGGTCAGAGTTTACCCTTGCCTTTAATCCAGCGTGGGTTTCTTTGCTTATTTCTGGTACTCCGCTAGCCTATTTAGCTGTAACCAATACCATGCAAAAGCGCATCACATCACCGCTACTCATTACCATTGCCATGTGCGCCGCTGTTTATATTGGTGATATTTTTGCTGCTGGCGAAGTGGCTTTTATTATGGCCATAGGTGAGTGGCTTGAAGACCG
>CAYJOP010000062.1:0-12774 GCA_964371835.1 uncultured Desulfovibrionaceae bacterium | reverse complement strand
GGAGTCTTAAATCAAGATTCAGCCTTTACAACACTAACCAAGAATACTGGATTTTCTGGCACAAGACGAATATCTTTACCCAAAGGCGTACTATTATTTACTGTAATTTGCATAACTTGTGTTGGGATTTCATTTTGTTTAAAAAATTTCTCCACCCTGTGCAATGTGCCAAGCAAAACACAGCTTATAACCATGCGCCCATCTGGAGCTAAGGCTTTATAAATATTTTGTAACATGTCTTCAGCATTACTTGCACTTAAGCCACCGCCCACAAAAATGGCGTTAGGCTTTGGCAAAGCACTTACTATTTCACAGGCATCGCCTTGGTAAATATCTAATATTACAGCTCCAAAAGCTTTGCGATTTTTTTCAATATGTTTAATGCGAGCCACATTTTTTTCTACAGCAATCACTTGCCCTGCATAGGCAAGGGCACAAGCCTCAAGAGCCACAGAACCTGAACCTGCACCAATATCCCACACAGTGTCACTGGGCATTATTCCAAGCAAGCTTAAAGCAGCAGCGCGCACGCTACTCTTGGTTATTAAATTTTTTTCGCGCGAAATTTTGCCAGACATAAGACCCAAGACAGGCCGTGGACAAGACTTTACGGGCACTAGCAAAATAGTACAGTAGCTTTGTTTTTTAACATCATATTTTGCAGCTTTAGCAAGAGAGAATGTGCTTACTTTTTCACCAGCAAGTCCTAAATTTTCACCCACATACATGGTGAAATTTTTTGCACCACGCCTTAACAAATGCTTTGCAATTATTTGTGGTGTTGCTTTTTCATCAGTCAAAACGCATATAGTTTTACCAGAAAACACGGCAATATTTAAGTTTTGCCAATATTTTTGCTCGCTTCGCCCGTGCAAAGACACATGCTTAACATCATGCCAAGGCGTTTTCACTGCTGCACATAGTTTTTGCACAATGCTAATACCTGCATAAATTTTTAATTTTTTTGGCCCAAAATGACGCAAAAGACTTGCCCCAATACCAAAGTAAAGGGCATCACCATCGGCAAATACCAGTACTCGCTTGCCTTGATTTTGATATTTGGCGATGAGTAAAAAAATTTCAGAAAGAGGACTGGCAATGGCATTGAATATTTTATCCGCATGTTCTGAACTTTCAAAATCTGCAAAATATTGTGTGAGTAAATTTTTTGCCCCGAAAACACAATGAGCTTTTTTAATAATTGCTTGTTCTTTTTTTGAAAATTCTTGCCCATATACGGACAATACTTCTATGGGATATATGCGTTTTTTCATAAACTTATCAGAACCCTTCCATCAAGATGAAATAAATTTATTTGCACATTTTGCCCCGCAAAATTTGAAGCTGTTTTTGCAGCATGCATGGCAATACTTTCAAGTATATATATGTGCTGAGAGTCTTGTAGAATTATTTCCAAGGCATGGTTTGCAGTTACGCATTGTTTAACTTTATGCACATTCTGTGCGTTGAGTCCAAATTCTGCACACCACAGGCTTAGCAAATTAAAATCAATTGTTGCTGCATGGGCATGAGTATAGGCATGCCCTTGGGCTAGCTTAACCAATTTTCCAAAAAAACAGCCCCAAATAATTTGCTCAAACTTATACTTGGCAGCTTCTTGCAAAGAAAATTCAGCAAAATCTGCCACTTGCACAGCAGATAGCTTTGGCAAATGTTCATATTTACTTAGTAATAAACGCTCAGAACGCCTGCCCGTTGATAAGCACACACTCTTACAATTATTAGCAGCTGCCACTTGCAAACCTTGGGCTATAGTGGCCTTCCACGCTGCGTGACTAAATGGTTTTACTGTGCCTTGCGTACCCAATATGGAAATTCCACCCTTGATGCCAAGACGTGGATTAAAGGTATTTTTTGCAATTTTTTCACCATTTGGCACTTCGATGCATACATCTATACCACCACTGTAACCAAAATTTTTAGCCACAAGCTCAAGGCCAGCCTTAATTTGCTTGCGAGGCGCTGGATTAATGGCCGCGTAGCCCACAGGCAAGGGTAAGCCTGGCAAGGTAAAGCGGCCCACCCCTGAACCACCATCAATATTTATTTTTCCTTTATCATTTAACTTTATTAGGGCATGAATAAAGGCTTTATGGGTTACATCTGGGTCGTCACCACCATCTTTTTGTACTATGCCAATGGCCTCATCTTTAAGTATTACACTTGTAGAATGTATGGGTATACGCAATTCTGGTTTAACTAATCGCCCATCTTCTGGTGGCAGTGGTATATCAACAAATGACAAATGCTCACCACCAAGCAAAAGATGTAAAGCAGACATTCCTGCTGCTGTTGCCGCAGAACCTGTGCTAAATCCCTCACGCAAGTTCTTAGTCTTACACATTATCATTCACAGCACAAAGTGGTAGAACATCTTTAAGGTAGATCCTATACTTTTTAAAATAAAATGTTAAAGGTTTTGTGAAGTTACGCCCAAGCATTCCTCCCACAATAAGGCGACTTACTTCTTGCTCCTGCGTAAGCACCATTTGCATATATCCAAAAATCATCCTTTCTTCCTTACTCATTTTTTCAAGAGTTTTTTTGCAAACCTCTTGTGCTCTTGGCCTATACATCCAAAAGTACATAAAATCCAAGGCATGAATAATGATTGCTTTTTTAATATTTTCATCTTTTTCAGCAAGTCGCTCTAAAAATTGTTTAGGCTTAATTATTTTTTCAAGCACATCATCTTCAGGAAAAAGTAATTCCACTTGCACATATGTATTGAAAATTTGTTGAAACTTAGTTTTATAATCCCATTTGCGCATGCGCACATTATTTTTATGGTCTGCGTAGCCTTCAATTAATGCTGCCACTGTGTCAGAAGCTAGTTTTGATATTATCGCCGAACCCATTTGCAATAAATCCTGCGGATTAGCTATTTTTGCCACAAAAAAAACTTCATAGGCAATGGCATTAAATATGACAGCCACGGGTATGGCAAGGGCACTGCGAAAAAGATTACCAATTACGGCCTCCATAGGAAGACCACGCACCACATTATGCCACGAAATATAAAAACCATTTACCAAGGCCATGATGGAATAAACTAGCACCGTTTGGTTAGCAACGGTATAGCCAAGCCCATCTTGCAACAGTAAAATACGCACCCCAAATTCTAACAGGGGCACAGAAAACCCTGTGTACATTAATGAATCGCAAAGCCTAGACCAACTAACATGGTCATTCCAACGCAATAAACTTGAGCGATGCCATCCACCACCAGCCACAACTGCCTGAATAATATTACGAACACCCGTAATACCAAACCAAATTATGGGTCCAAACCAAGCCAAAAACCACCAAGTTTGAGTATATTGAAAGGCAATACATGCAGGGATGAACCCCAATAAGACCTTAAGAACGTTTGACAAACGTGAATTCAAATACACAGCCTTGGGCTTATCCTTACGCTTTTTAACGGCCTCGCGGCCTGTGAGGATATTGCGCTTAACACCGCCAAGTAACACCATGTTTCCATCATTATTATACTTAATTGATGCTGAACGTGAATGCCACTCTTGATTTTTTATATAGCCATAACCTTGTACAAACATGCGAATTATACGCGTAAGCCAACTCCTTTGTGGCACATATTGATTTGGCGTAAAGCGTTTTACATATTGTATTGTTATATTAAAAGGTACAGTATAATTTTTTTGTTGATCGCTTAAAATATTTTGCGCTCTCCTTGGCAATGTTTCCACAAAGGCTATGCCCATTCCTATATCAGTGCCTGGTCTGCCTGTGGCATCTGTACCCATGCGAGTGCGCAAAGGTTTTAAGGAATAAAAACTCTTAAATATTTGAATATTACCTAAAATATCGCGCAAAACACGACAACGATCTTCATGTTCCTCAGGCTTTTCATTAACAAATGGGCCTACTTGTTCACGTTTTTTTAACTTTGCAAGCACTTCATGTTTTAGTCTTGGAATACTGCCCTCATTGATAGCATGCTGCAATGCAACAATTTCATCCACATTATGCACATTACCTTCATACCACTCACGCAAGTTATAAAGCTCAATATGACTTATCATGCCATTGCAACGCCACAAAAGTTCAAGCACATCTTCACAATTTAAGCGTGCAATATTTAAGGTTATGATACAGTCAGAATATATGCTCGTTAGCCAATCTAGCAGGACCACAGGGTTTTGCCGCATTATTTCTGGCAAATCTGTTATTTTATCTGGTACGTTTGGTGAGTCAAGTTCTGGATTTTTTTCAGGAACAATGTAATCATTATAAATCATTGCACTGGAAAATGATTGTAAAAAATCATAGGCATCCTGCGCTTCTTTGCGTATGGTTGCATTGTCATTTTCTAGCAAAGCTTCTAAGGCTCTTTGCTTTTCTTTTATTTGTGGCATTAACTGCTTAAAAATATATTCTGCCAAGTGCACAGTGGACGGCTGACCAGACCCAACAGCTTGCTTAAATTGCTCAGGTTCTATTATACCAGCAGAACTTAAATCAATGCCTAGCAAATCAGTTACTATTGATAAATAATGTTTATTCCACTTATCTAGCACTTCAAAAACATATTTTTGTCGCCATTGTGAAGCCTCAAGACCAAAGCTCATGAGGTGCTGCATGGGTGGTTCTGCCAAAAAATTTAAGAAATATTCTATATTATCAGCAATGCGAGGACTCCAAATAAAGTTTGCATATCGTCCCCTAAAGGGCACTGCAAACTCAAAGCCAATGCGCACATGAATACCCACAATAGATGCAGCTTTTAATACTTCGCGCGCAGCATCTTCATCAATGCAATTATAATAAATTATTGTTAAATAACGTATACCTTTAAGCCATGCATCCATGATTAAATGTGTAGGATTTTTGCGCCCCTTGGTGTTGGCATCATGCACATGATGGTCAAAGGTTAGCTGACTCCAATCCTCTGGCATTTCCAGCAATCCATATCGGTCCAATTGTTCGCGAACCACTTGCGGATTACCACGAGCGGCACGCCGAAAGTCACTGGCAAGGTATTTTTGGCGTTGCATATCTCCATGGGAGCGGAGCAAATCCTTCATAATTTCAATGAGAACTCGTGCAGTATTGCGCCTAAATTTTGTTTGAGCACTATTTAAGACTTCATCATAGAGTGATTGCAAGGCTTCAAGACGATTAGTAATATTGCCAACTTCCAAACTGTCAATGAGCTGTGCCACAGAGTACGCCACGCGCATTTCGCGCGAAAGAGCCAAAGTTTTAATACCATGCGGATGCAAGTTTGTATCAATGGGGCTTTGACCAGCTTGTGCTGTATCATGCCTTGCAACAATTGCATTTACAAGGTTTAACAACTCATAATCGTGCTTATCAAAGTAAAATTTTGACCACCACATACTCACCTCAGAACTGACTTATGATTTACTTTTGTATTTCAAAAAAAGCCTTTCCCTTTGCCACAAGACTCACTGGACCACCTACAATTGCTTTTAATTCTTGTATATCTTGTTGTAATTGAAGCGTCAAATACCCACCTGGTTGATGCATAATAAATGAACTTTGTTTATAATGCTTATAATGCCAAAGACCCAAGGCTAAAGCTCCAGATCCACATGCGTTTTCATAATGTAAGGCCCAAGGGTTTTTAATCCTTACAATGGGGTGCATGCAAAGAGAAACCTGTCCCTCATGTTGTTCCTGTCCATCTGCATGCCACCAAATGCAGCCTACAGCTGATTCTTTCTCAAGATTATATTTTTGGCGAATTTCAGCAGAGCTTTGCTCCCAACTATCAGGACAAAATGGCATATGCTTTTCATCAATTATCACATGACTTATGCCTGATAACTGCACAAGATATATGTTTTTATCTAACTCATATATGGGCGGCATATCTAAAAAAGGCACACCTATACTTACATTATAAACACCTTCATTTACTTCACAAACCTGAGCAGATAAATATTGTTCAAAGCCAGAGCATTTTACCATGCCTTCATAATGCACACTTTGAGCTTTACTTTTTTTTCGCGCTTGATCTAGGGCCATAAGCAAGGCTAAGGAACGAGTGGCATTTATGCAAAATTCACCCCCAGCCATTTGCAAAATGCCTTGCTCTATGTCCACAAAACCAGCTTGTTCGCCAGCAATATGGCAAGAGGAAAGAGCTTTACTTGCATAAAACTCTCGCTCTTTAGCACTGTATTCTAAGCCATCAAATAGCACGGTCATATTTCCGCTGGGGCTTAATTTATAAAATTGTACGCTATGCATGACTTAAGTATTATATTTTTAATGAAAAACGTCAACCACTCTGACAAGACTTTGTGGAGCCTATGATTAATAAAAACTCCTGCACACTCTATTGTGCTGAGTCATATGTTTGCTAAATTTGCACCTTTCAACACAAAGTGCTGTGCTTGAGCTTAGTGGAGCCAATAGCCTATTCCCACCACCAAGCTGCACGCTCACGCAATAATTGCATGTCGCCATTTTCTATGGTGGATAAAAAATCTTGATATTTTCTCATATATTCATCACTAAAAGGATTAACCTTAAATAGTTGTCCAAACATTTCTGAATCTTCGGTGAGCATCTTCTGGGCTGCATCTTGGCGACGTTTAAATGATGGTGTTAAAAATGGTAATAAATCTTCATCACCTGCAAGTGTTGCAAAATATGCTAGTGACGTTATGAAGTTTAAATTTTGAATAGCAGCCATGGCTTTGTCATGCTTTTGAGGCGTGCATCGAAAAACCTTACATTCAATAGATTTGAATACATTTTCCACAAAACAGATATGCCCTTCATCGGCAGTGGGAGCTGGTACAATGGCTACACTAAAATCACCACCTTTTGGAGGTTTTGAACCAAATAAAGGGTGCGTGCCAACTATGGGCCCCTTCCAGTGTTTTTGCATGTTTTCAATGGGTTGAACTTTTACTGAAGTAATATCTGCCAAAATACATTGCTTTTGCAAATGCGGACAAAGCTTAGGAAGAACCTCATCCAGCACAGTGACAGGTACACAAAGCAAGGCAAGGTCTGCATCAGCACAAATTTTTGCAAGTTCAGCGTCATACAAGGGAACATCAATACCTTCCACGTTAAACCTAGACAATTTTTGAGTAAAAAATGAACCCATGCGCCCTTTATTGCCAATGATTATAATTTTTTTATTTTTAATATTTATCATATTTTAACAATCACTTAAATCATCCTACCCCAAAGTTCCCAAAAATTAGGAAAGGACTTTTGCACAACTTGCCAATCATCCACTTGCACAGCTTGCCCATTTAAGCCAAACAAAGCGCAGCTCATGGCCATGCGGTGATCATTATAAGTTGCAAATACAGTGTTTTTAGGCACAACTGGAGCACAACCAAGGCCTTGCACCTGCAAACCATCATCAAATACATCAACCTTAACCCCTAGTTTTTTTAATTCTTGAGCTGGGGCGGCAATGCGATCACATTCCTTTATGCGCAAATGTTTAACATTATGAATAATAGTTGAACCCTTGGCAAAGGCCGCAAGCATCGCCACCGTAGGCACAAGATCTGGGCAATGGCTCATATCAACTTCAATTCCACTTAATTTACTAGGTCTTACAATAACATTTTCCTCCTGCCACTCATAATTTGCTTGCATGGCAGTTAGAACATCTAGCATGGCCTTGTCACCTTGTGCAGAATTTTTATTCAAGCCAGTAATGCATATTTCTTTTTGACCAACAACTCCTGCGGCTAAGAAATATGAAGCCGCGGACCAATCGCCCTCAACTGTATATTCTCCGCAATTATACTGGGCTGATGGTACGATGAAGCGTAAGTTTTTAGGCACAATTTCTTGCATAAAACGCCAATCTACATTTTGCCAAGTATTGCTTACTTTTTCCTGCGCTTGAACTTGTATTCCAAATTCATGCAAGCTTTTTAATGTCAAAGTCACATAGGGCCATGATACGGCGCTGTGTCCCTCAAGATAAATGCTTAAACCCTTGGTAGAACATGCCGCGGCCAAGAGTAAGCCAGAAAGATATTGGCTTGATTCATCAATATTTATGTGTACGTTATCACTTACAAAGCCCTTACTTACAATATTTATGGGTAAAAAATTTGGTTCTTGTTCATAAGTAATTTGCACACCTAAACTTGTTAGAGCTTCAACCAATGCCCCCACAGGCCGTTCATGCAAGCGTTTAGCACCGTGAATAAAATATCTTCCACCCTTGGCGGCCAAAATTGCCATGAGTAAACGGCAAGATGTGCCAGACTCATGCATATAACAATTTACAACTTGTTTAGACAAAGAGTTAACAACTGCCATTCCTTGCACGTCAACACTTTGCCCTTTGCGCTCAAAAATTGCCCCAGCAGATGAAAGAACCTGCGTTGTGCATTCAATATCATTACTCCAAAGTACATTATGCACTGTGGATTTGCCACTTGCCAAGGCTGCACCCATAAGCATACGATGTGACATGGATTTTGAGGGAGGCATAGCAAAAGTTAACATATTTCCTCATTTCTATCTGATACACTGCCAGATGCTACAACATGGCTAAAGGGCGGAACTGTAGAATATGCTCCAAGTATCCTAAATGAATTACAAAGTTCGCGCATTTTTTGCACAAGACCTGCATGCTTTTCTAGATTAAGGTCTGCCTCCACATCAGCAAAAAACACATAACGCCAACATTCACCACTGGAAAGATGTAAGGGGCGTGACTCAAGCTTTCGCATATTAATGCTATTTTTTGCAAGGGCAGAAAGTATGGACGAAAGACTGCCAGGCTTATCAATTAAAGTGAAAATTATGGACGTTTTCTTATGTTCATGTTCAGTTAATCCACTGGAGTTTTCTGGTGAAATATGCTCCATTTCTGCGCATTTGGAAATAATCACAAAGCGTGTCCAATTATCTGCGCTATTTTCTATGGATGTAGACAAAATATTTAGGTTAAACATATCCCCAAGGGCCATATGTCCAATGGCAGCACCATGCTCGTCCTCTGCGGCTTGACTGGCGGCTGCGGCAGTTGATTCCACAGGTATAAGCTCGGCCGACGGCATGTTTGCACGCAACCAAGCGTCACACTGGGCAAGTGGCTGTGGGTGTGAGTAGATGCGCTTTATTTTTGCCATGGACTTAAGCTTACTCATAAGAGCGTGGCTTATACGCAAAAACAGTTCTGATTTAATACATACTTCAAAATTATAAAATAAATCAAAGCATTGACCCACTGTGCCTTGCAATGAATTTTCAAGCGGCACTACACCAAGCTCACATTGACCATTATGCACTGCATAAAAAATTTCATGAAAATTTGCACATGCTTGAAAGTCTACACTTTTTCCCAAGTATTCCATGCCTGCAAAGTAGGAAAATGTTCCTTCAGGCCCCAAGTAGGCAACCTTTTGCGGCCTTTGCAATGCCCTAGATGATGAAAATATTTCACGCCAAATACTTCTCAAATGTGCATTAGGTAAGAGCCCTTTATTTTTATTTTCAAGCCCTTCCAATACCTCACGCTCACGCTCTGGCCTAAAAATTATACCGTCATCTTGCGCTTTAATTTGCCCAACCTCAAGGCTTAAGGCAGCACGCTTATTTAAGATGCGCAAAAGTTCTGTGTCCACAGCATCAATTTCTTGGCGAATATTCTTTAGTCGCATATCCTTACTATCACTCATGATGTAGTCCATTATATTTCGGCAATTTGTTCATCAACACGCATTCCAAAATGCCGCCCTGCCACATCCAAATGACAAAGCACCTTATCGCCATCTTTCAATTGAACAACACTTATTGGCTCCCCATCTGCCTTGGTTAGGCGTATGGTTTCAGCATTTTGCAAGAATATGGCACCTGTTTTTTCGCCAATTTTTGCTTCAATTAAAAGCATGGGCCTAACTTCCACCTTCACGCGACCAATGGATGCCAAATGGCTTGTGCCATCTGCATTCACAATTAAAACTTCAGCTCCTGATTTTAATTCTCCAAGATAACTTGTTTTATCTTGTGGCAATTGCGCATAGGCGTGAACGGCACCAGCATTAATTCTGAAAGGCCTTGCTGCTACAAATTCATTATGCTCCGTTTCAGCATGTACAAGAAAGGTAAAGGCGCTAGAATTACCAACAAGCATTCCCTGTCCTTTTTGCAACATGGAAAGTGTGTCCACGCAAACCCTATGCCCAAGACCCACTGCTTGCACCTTGGTTATGGTGGCTTCTTCCAGCATTAGCTTGCCTTGTACTGTTTTCACGTCATTAATTATATTCTTTAACTGGCCAATGGCAGCTGGCAAAACCACAATTTCTTGCACGCCACGCTCCATAATTCCAGAAGCTAAACGTGCTTCATCAAGGCTTGAAGCCTCAACGGCCACATTGTCGCATTGTGCAAGTAAATTTTCCACAGGTATAATTTCAAAACCGCTGGCAAGAACTATTTTTTCGCCATTTTTAAGTTTTTTTACAAAATTTTCTTCATCTTGCTTTTGGCTAATTTTTAGCGTTGGCATATGATCTTCAGCCACAACTTCACAACGAGCAAGCCCTTGTACACCCTTTACCTCATCCTTTGGCACTATTAATCCATCCACACCAGATTCCAAGGCAAGGGTCACATCATTTTTTACAAAGGGTACGCTTTTATACCATATTTTTGGCATTTTTACTCTCCAACCATTGCAAGTGCTGTGTCAACATCTTCATTATCATGCACAATGGCTCGCAATGCAGACACAAGTTTAATACGACGTGGATGCTGAAAAACATTGCGCCCAATGGAAAGACCAGCACCACCAGCCTGTACAGAATCATATGCCATTTGCAAAATATCACGAGTGCTGTCCATTTTTTCACCGCCCGCAATGAGCACAGGCACACAACAACCTGCCACCACATCTGAAAAACTCTCCACAGAGCCTGAATAAACAACCTTTACAATATCTGCACCAAGTTCAACACCCACTCTGGCGCAGTGCGCAACGATTTTTGGCTCATAACCATTGGTAACTTGTGGTCCACGAGCATAAACCATGGCAAGAAGTGGCATGCCCCAACGATCACAATCTCCTGCTACCCTGCCTACATCGGCAAGCATTTCTCGCTCATCTGGGTCACCAATATTTAAATGCACTGACACACAATCAGCACCATGACAAAGTGCCTCCTCCACTGAGGCCACTAGGCTTTTTTTATTGCCATGCGGACCAAGCACTGTTGATGCAGAAATATGCACTATGAGTCCAACATCCTTACCACTTTTGCGATGTGAGCAACGTATTAACCCCTTATGCATAAGTACAGCATCTGCACCACCTTCTGCCACATCATTTACAACTTCACGCATATCCACAAGCCCATCTATGGGACCAAGGGTTATGCCATGATCCATGGGCACAATGATAGCACGATTGCTGTGACGGTTGATTATACGCTCAAGGCGAATTTGTTTTCCAAGTTGCATGGTAAAGCTCCTTTTTTGTTAAATGTTGCTACATTACCATGGGGTTTTGCGACCCTTTGAGCGTTAAAAAACAAAAAGGGCCGCCGGCTTTTACTGCCTGCGGCCCCAAGGACATACTAATTACAAATACTATGCATCGCATCCTTGACCACAGGCGTGACTAAAATACCCAAAAAAGAACGTAAAAAATACGCCTTGGGCTAAAGAAGCTGTGGTAAAAAGTTGTTTTTGCATAATTTAAAAACCTTTATTGTGTTCAGTCAATAATCTTGCCAAGACCGCTACATCTTGTCAAGTAATTTTTTGCCACTCATTTTCTTTCCTTTTTATATACTTTTTTACTATTTTCATGGTGTAATACTCGCTTGATACAAAAAAACCTTGCCCTTGCCATGTATTGCATATATACCTAGTAAATCAATAAGAGAGGTCAAGCATGAAAAAACACTGTTCAATATTCATATTAATCTTATGCTGTCTATGCATTATCCCAAATTTTGCTAACGCTCAAAAGGCCACAGGCGTATTACAAGAAGCTGTGGAGCGTGGCACTTTAAGAGTTGGCATATCATCATTTGTGCCTTGGGCCATGCAGGACAAAACTGGAAAATACATTGGCTTTGAAATTGACGTTGCCACCCGCCTAGCAAAAGATTTTGACCTAGAACTTGAACTATTACCCACTCGTTGGTCAGGTATCATTCCTGCCCTGCTTACAGGAAAATTTGACCTTATTGTATGTGGCCTTACAAGTACACCTGAGCGTAGCCTAAGGGTTAACTTTAGCATACCTTACGACCATACAAGCATTGAGGTGGTTGGCCGTCAAGACAAACTTGGCGAGATTAACAACTTTGAAGACTTAAACAAACCAGAAACCATTGTGGCAGTCCGCACAGGCACCACTGCCGCCAAAGCCATAAAAATGGTTCTGCCAAGAGCCACGGTTCGTTATTTTGATGAAGAAGCACCAGCCGTTCAAGAAATGTTTTCTGGCAGGGCCGATGTGGTTTTTGGTGCAGCCCCCCTTGGTAGCTTTGAAGTTTTGCGCAATCCAACCCTTGTTAGGCATGTAAGTAGCGAAGAAATTTATCCACAACCCATTAGCATTGCTGTGCGCAAAGGCGATATAGACACCCTAAACGCACTAGATGCATGGATACGCACGGTGGAAGCCGAAGGCTGGCTAAAGGAGCGCCGTAACTATTGGTTCAAAAGCAAAGACTGGGAAAGTTTGCTTAAATAGTTCTTACAATATCCACAAAAATTAATTCATAAAAATAGTAGTTTGTATAAAAACAAGTTACT
>CAYJOP010000061.1:0-12881 GCA_964371835.1 uncultured Desulfovibrionaceae bacterium | reverse complement strand
ATGAGTTTTTCAAGTGACTACTAACAAAATTTTTCTGTAAGAAAAATTTTGCGCGGCGTTAAATGAGCCAGAATTCATTTCTGGCGACCGCAAGGCGGCATTTGGAGTACGCGTGCCTTTTAAGAACAATACATGGAAATGTGTTGTTCAGGTCTGACTAACTAGTATACGCTAAAAAAGTTTCCACAAATTTTCAGCTAGGATTAACTAGATTTTTTACTGGATTTTTTAGCTTTAGTTTTTGCTTGAAGCCTTAATTCATATTGCCTAATAAGCTCAGCAGCGGCAACTATTTCAGAAGATTTTATCTTATAAACCACACGCCTTGCACCTAAATAACTGTTATTAAAATATGGATTTGACAGCTTACTAATCTGAACTTTTTTACGTCTACTCGGGCTATGAACAAATTTTCCATCACCCACATAAATTCCCGTATGGTAGCCACGTTTTCTATTATAAAATGCTACAATATCACCAACTTCTAATCCATTTCTATCACTAATAGCTGTGCCAAGCTTTGATTGCTCACGAGCAGTGCGAGGCAATTTTACACCAGCATAACTATAAGCCCACCTTACAAAACCAGAACAATCAAAGCCCTCCATGGTAGTACCACCAAATTTATACGGCACTCCAAGAGCGCTTTCAGCCATGGGAATAAGCACTGCTTTATGCTGCTCTTGAAAATATTCTGCATATCTTGCTTGCTTGGCCATGCTATCTTCTGGAATGTTTTTTGAACCGCAACCAATGGTCATCACGCAACTTGTAACCATGAAACAAAACAAGGCAAAATTGTAAACATTTGATTTTATTGATTTATTCATACATATACAAAGTATTATAATTCTAGTATGTTGTCAAGAATAAATACTTCTTGAAGTTTGCAAAGCCTAGATATGAAATTTTACCACTATAATTGGAATTATTATGGCCACAATTTTATGCGTTAACAACACTCTTGACCAAGAATTAAGAGAACTTGGACATGACGTGATATCACAATCCATTAGGACCACAGGTATTTATTCTGTTGTAGACCTCATTGCAAAATGCCCTAAAATACCAGACTATTTTATCCAGAAGGAATTACTTGGGGTTAGGGTAATGTTTGAAGATGTGCATGAGCTAGATTGCCGAACTGCCTTTTGGTCCATTGACACTCATTTGCATTATGCATGGCAAATGTACTATGCTAAGCTTTTTGATGTTTTTCTAACACCACATAAATCATTTATTGAACGACTAGCAGGGCAATGGCAACACCCAAATTGTAAGCGACTTGCTGAAAACGGCTTTGAGCGACCCTTTGTAGAGCATAAGAAGCGCGAACATAAAATCAACTTTGTGGGTAGATTAACTGGAACTCGTCCTCAAAGGCTTAGAATATCCAACTTGCTTTCATCAAAGTATCAAACTAATATAATAGATAATATATCAAAACAACAAATGATTGAACTTTATACAAACACTTGCATAGTACCCAATGAATCCATAGCTAATGAGGTTAATTTTCGCATATTGGAAGGTGCAAGCTGTGGAGCTTGTGTCATTAGCCCTAACATTGGCGAAGACCAGGACGTGCTTTTTAAGCAAGGTTGCGAGGTGCTTGTATATGAAAGCATGGAAGAATTTGAGAGTTTATTGAATTTTTGCATAAAAAAACCAAATTTTTGTGAAAAAATAGGCCACAATGCTTGGAAAAGAGTTCAAAATGAGCATACTCCCATACTTAGAGCCAAACAGCTTCTAACCGCCATTAAGGGTCAAGAGCCCCAGCGCACCACAAATAATGCAAAGGATATTTTTCATTTTACCACGAGCATAATGCAAATATTTAATAATATAGATAAAAATATCTTTAATAATCAAGCACCATATACTTTCGAGCTTCAAGATTTATATTTAATATTGCAAATTTTTGACTTACAATCACATAGTATTCACCCAGAACAACTGCAAAATGAAGTTCAGGATATTTTTTACAAGGCAGACAAATGCATATTAGATGCAACCACTGATAATGCTATAAGAAAAACGCTCTGTATTGCTTGCGGAGGCATGGCACTAGAATTACAAGATTTAACACGCAGCTTATTTTATTTGCGTCTGCATGAAAAGTTATGTAACACTAACCCTCCAGCTGTAGCACTGCAAACGACGGTTGAACTTGCTATTTTGTGGGTAAAGACACTAAAGCGTGAACATAAACAAACCATTACTGGTGCTGAATATAAAAATGGTTGTTATCGCACAGCCATTGACTTTGTAACTCTTTGCAGAAATTTTGACCCATTTGGAACAGCATGGATTCACGCTCTTAGCACACTAGATCATGTTATACACTCTTTCCCCATGCAGGAAAAAGAAAACTTGAAAAAGCTATTATATTAATAAAAATAACAAATATATGTGCATATATTTTTCATTTTAAAAACCTATTCCTTTTTGTTTTTTTTCCGTATATACATTAATGAATGTAAGGCAACATTATTAAAGACTCCTGCACAATTCATTGTGTGGATTTTTTTGGAGCGTTGACGATAGTCAATGCGACCAAAAATCAAGAACAGGCGGAGCTTTGCTTCGCTGTTAAGTGACTGATTTTTATTATTTTTGTTCTGCACAAGTAGATTTTCACATAAATGCAAATTTACTGCAAAAGCACAAAAATAGACCCAAAAATAATTGTGCAGGACCCTTTATTAATATGTTTTGACGTTGAACAATCTATTTTTAGGAGCCGTTATGCGCCACACAAAACCTTGCTACTGTATTGAAGGAACAGACTTTGAGGCAGTCTACAATCGAAATGAATATATAGTACGCACAGAACTGAAAAAATACATACAAGAATCTAAAGTAAATCTAAGCCCTAAGGACATTCAAGATGTCTATGCCCTGACATTAAACGAGTTTCCTCCACATTATGTGCATAGAGGAACTATTGTTCTTTTTCCTAATGTGCGCCGCGCTGAAATAACCAGCCATATTAAAAAGAACGTGCTCTTTGTTTCTGAACGTCCAAAGGATTAATATTGATACTTCATTAACCATCAGCCTGACATTTTAAATTTTAGGATATTTTGCCTTCAAAGCAAAAATCAAAATTTCAGCCTTTAATTTTTATATTAAGAACTGGTTAATAAATATTTTGCTCCATAAACCTAATGATTTTTTATCTAATTACAATATAACAATTATTGTAAAACACTATTAAAATTCTAGACTTTTTCATGAGTTTATGTCAAACTATTGCCCATGAAAAATTTGTACGCCACCTACCTCAACCGCAGTGATCTTATGGAGCTGGAAGCACATTTGGTCCAAGCCATACGCGGCATAATTCCTTTTATAAATCACAGCCTCTACTTCCCCACTTTGGAAAACACTCCAACTGAACCTCAGTGGATTTCAAAAGAACGCACTCTTTTGGTGCCCTTAACTCATAAAGGTGAAAAATTTGGCGTATTTATGGCTCGTGGCGCAAAGGCTAAAGAGGTTAGGCGTGTATTACCAACCTTGCCAGCTTTAGCTGAGCTTTGTCTTGAGCATTTGTTGTGCATTAAGCAAAGCCGCACTGACGAGTTAACAGGACTTGCTCGCATGAGCCGCTTGCTTTTGCGCATGGAGCATTATGCAGACATGATGCGCACACCGCTCATGGCAGGCACTGAGTATCAAAACTACTCCAATAAAGCTTGCATGGCTTTACTAATAATACGTTGCCCTCAACTACATTCTCTTACTCACGAATATGGATATACTTTTGCCCATGAGGTATTATTTGAGTGGGCCAAAGCTATTCAAAAAGATTTGCCGCATGAAGTTTTAGCCGCTAGAAGTGACGAAAATGAATGCGCAATTTTATTACCTGCTGCCACTGGTAATTCTTGCACCAAACTTGCCGAAGAAATACTTAATAACATTAAAAATATAAAACTTACACACAAACCAAGTGGGCGTGTTATACGCTTAAATTGCGTAGCAGGATTTGCACTATTTCCGCAAGATATGGACAATAAACGCATGGCTTTACCCATGTCTGAACAAGCTCACTACCTTTTACAAAAAGCTCGCCTTGCGGCAGAAATTGCCTTTGAACGTAGTGCGTTTTTCACGGCTGAGCATGAATTTCATATACCTTGCATGCCTTATACAAACATTACTTCTCAAGGTGGTATCATCCGTGAGGTACTGCCACTTGGGCAATTATTAACTAACCTTGGACGAAAAATGGGCGCTGTAGAAGGTCAATGTTTTTCAGTATGGGGACAACAAGGCGCGCGCAAAGGCGAAATTGTACTTGTAGAGGTAAAATCTACATACTCCATTGCTGAAGCCATTCTACATGACCCTGCATGGACATGGGAAAAAGGCGACTGTTTGCGCATTTACAACACAAAAATTCAGCAGCATAACCAACTTAAAAAACAAGATAATATTAAAAATAATTCCACAGGTACAAATTCACTCTTACTCTCACACACAGATTTTTTGCAAAAATTAGTTCGAGAACAAGAATTAAAAGCAAGCTTTGCTCTTGCCTTAGTGCGTCTTAGCCCACAAAATAATAGTATTTTTTGTGAAGAGCAAGAAAATGCCATGCAAGGTTTAATTGACCTTTGCTCACTAAAGCACAAAAATTCAAAAAACAAGGATAACGCTCCACAACTACAAGGAAAATATGGAGAAACTGGCCTTGTATTTTTCCACCCCAAGGCCACGGCTGACTCACTATATGATTTTTATATAGAATTGGCAAAGGATGCTGAAAAACAAAACATGAATGTGGCAGTGGGCCTTGCATCATATCCATATTTACAGTGTAGTAAGGGCGATATTCTTGATTATTGCCACAAGGCACTTGAGCTGGCCTTGCTTTTGCCTAAGCCACAAGTAGGTGTTATGGGTTCACTTGCCTTAAACATCAGCGCTGACCAGCACTATAGCCGTGGCAATACCTTTGAAGCTGTGGAAGAATACAAACTTGCCCTGCTAGCTGACCCCAAAAACGCCATGGCTTGGAACTCTCTTGGAGTGTGTATGGCTGCACTTAACAGATTAAGTGAGGCGCGTCAGTACTTTAAGGAAGCCTTAAAGCTTTGGAAAAAAGCCCCACCCACTGAGCAAAGTAAAAACGAATTTACTTCAACTTTATATAATCTTGGAACTGTATGCCAAAATCTTAAAGAATTTCGAAGTGCTGCGAGATATTTCAGACAGTGCATACAAAGTAATAATGAACACTATTTTGCACATATTCGTCTTGGGCAATTGGCAGAAATTTCCTCAAAATATCGCCAAGCACGCCAATTTTTTAGTATTGCCGCAAATTTTGAAGATGTAAACAAGCATTATGGTGGCATTGCGCGTCGTCACTTGGCAAGGGTTGCATTGCGCCAACGCAAAGATGCCGAAGCCAGAGAGCTTTTACACGAGGCCTTGCTGCGCAACCCACAAGATGCCATAGCCATGTCCATTCTTGCAAAATTATACCTAGATAGTGGTGAAGACCCTAGCATGTCTGAAATGCTTGCCAGAAAAAGTGTTGGTCTAAGGCCAGATTATGCGCCAGCGTGGATTATTCTTGCTGAAAGCTTACGCGCCATGGGTCGTGCGGAAGATGCCTTGCTTGTGGAACAAAATACAAATCAAACAAGTTAGTTAGTCGGCACTGAAAAAGCACATAACACAACGAAAACAAAACATTTTTAACTAAAAATGAGCAAATAAAAATGCCAGAAACAAGCGTATAAAATACAACTTTCTGGCATTTTATGCTGCCAAAATACTGTTTCTTAGTGCCGACTACCGAAATTTTTCTGTAAGAAAAATTTCGCGTGCCGTAAAATAAGCCAGAATTCACTTCTGGCGTCCCCAAAGGGGTATTTGAAGGCAACGTGCCTCTCTGAACAGCACGCTAAAGTGTGTTGTTCAGCATCGACTAGTTAGTCTATCCTTAACATCCCATGCTGCCTCCAAATGCCTCTTTACAAATTTAAGAAACAAAATTTAGATTAACTAGTTATTTAACATGTTAAATCTACAATTACAAATTCTGTAATATTTCAGCTTCAACTATTGAGTCATATAACCAAACTACTTTAAATCAAAATAGGTACACAGTAACTTATACCAATCTGTCTGTTTTTGTGGTATTTTTATTTGTTCCGACGCATTACCAAGAATCCAATAAGGAACTTGGCGCACATTAGGTGATGTATCATTATGAGCGCCATCTTCGTGCATTCCGTGGTCACTGGTGATTATTACCAGAGCCTCGTCATCAATCCAACTTGGTACATGCTCAGCTAGCAACATATCAGCATTGCGCACAGCATGTCTATATTCAAGACTTTTTGAACCAAAATCATGCCCTGCTGTATCAATGCCCATGGTATGCACCAAGAGAAAATCAGGATTAAAACACGAGCGCAAAGCTTGGGCATCTTGAAATACAAATTTATCCAAATAATAGTCATCATTATAAAAAATACCATAAGGAATGACCCCATTTTTTTCTAATGTTAATCTATGCCTTTCTGGTATGAATTCTTGTCTTGTGTAAAGCTCTCGCATCCAATAATATGCGGCCAAGGCGCAACTACTTTTCTGTTTACGCATTTTTTCAAAAAAAGAATTATTATATGATTCAACATCAAGAAAATTATTTTTATTGTGCGTTATGTGGTTCATTAATGGATTTTGGCCAGTAAAAAAAGTTGAATAAATTGGCTTTGATAATGTGGGCAACTCACAATTCATTACTCCGCAAATGGCCCCATTTTCTTTATGGGCCGCAAGATAGGACATATGCACAGAACTCTCCCAATTAAGACCATCTAAGAGCACAAAAACTAATTTCATTTCAATCCTTTAACGTGGTAATATTAAATGTTTTTGTAAATTTATGCCTTATAATCATACTTAAAAAAAACATTGCAAATCTTTACTAAACTTAATAAAAAAGCTCACATAAAGTTACTTGCACAGCTTGATACCTAGTGGTATGTTCGCAAGCGTTGAATGACAACAAATTAAATCAACAAAATATTTAATTACAAGATTAAATAACTCATATGAGAATAATATGAAAATCATAAAAAAATATTTATTATTTATATCATTTGCACTACTTTCATCAAATTTTATACTCAATCCCAATCTAAGCTTGGCAAATGATAACACCGCTCATACAAGCGAAGAATTAAAACTTGACTCAAAACCTGCAACAGAAAATGCAGACCAAAATCCTACAAAAATATCCTACCCTGTGCAAGCTAAAGAAACCATTGGCGAACTTTGGACTGGCTCCATTTACTCATCAACATACAGAGCTGGTGCTTGCTTTAGCCCTGATGGAACAGTAAAAGGTGTTTTATTGCTTAAGTTGAAAAATGGTAAGGTTATTACTTATCATTTCAACGGTACCAAGGACGAAAAAGGTATTATAAGGGCTGAACATAGTTCAGGTTATAAATTTAGAGGTAAGTTTGATAGTGTAGTAGATGTTAGCGGTAAGGTTACTCTAAAAAGTGGTTTTAAGATTAATGTTGAGGGGATGAGGTTACAAAATTCAAAGCTCACTGAGAGCTGCGGTCCCCTTCCGGAGTAAGTAAGATGATTTGGTTTATTTTTGCAACTTTGCAATGTATTTTGCTTTTTGGAATTTGGCGGCTTTCTCGTAAAACTGTATTAGAAGCTAGTGAACAGTGTTCCCATGATTCTCTCAACGCTCAAGAGAGCCTACCTACAGTTGCTATGATTATTCCAGCAACTGGTGATAATCCAGCCATGCCAGTTGCTTTAACTTCACTTTTAGAGCAAGAATACCCACATATTATCCCAATTATTGTCACTGCCAACGAAGACGATCCTGCAACCAAGCTTGTGCGCTCCTTGCAAGAAAAATTTCCTCATGTTGAAAGTGTGATTGCTGGACAAGCACACACTTGCTCTCAGAAAAATTACAATACTTTACAGGCCCTTGCACACCTTGGACCCAGAGCTGATATTTTTGCTTTTTGCGATAGCACACACATTGCCAAGCCAAACTTCTTGTACGAGCTTGTGCAGCCCATTGTGAAAGGTGAAGCTGGTTTTAGTACAGGTTATCACACTGTGGAAGCAGAAGACGATAAAACAGTAACTCTTGCTTATCAATTCAGCGTTCTTTTAATGCGTCTATTACAAGCCATTGCAGTTTTTACACAACCTTGGGGTGGAGCCATGGCCATTTCTCGTACCTTGTTTGAGGAGCACAAAATCGCTGATATCTGGAAAGAAAATGTGGTTGACGATTGTTCACTGGCAGCCATGTTAATTAAACGCAGGGTACATGTAAGACTTTGTCCTAAGGCCATTTTGTGCACAAAGTCAAAAGATCATGACATAAATATTTGGCAAGCTTGGATGCAAAGGCAAGTTTTATTCTTAAAATTTTGCGTCATAAGTCAGTGGTATTTATTAGGATTTTTTTCTGCTCTTTTGTTATTGCCTGTTGTGTTTTCCTGTTTTACAATACTTGGTGGTTTAACAAATATTCTTGATATAGAGCATGCTTGGTATTCAATTTTAGCTATAGCCCACCTTGGTATTTTATCATATATCGTATTAGGTTGGCGCGAATTATTACCGAGAAAAACTCCTGCCAAAGCTTGGCTGATGGCGTTTTCGCTTGGTATATTTATGTTTGCAAGGGTGTTTATCCAAACATTGAGTGCTTGGAGCATTGATTGGCATGGTATACGTTACCATGTTAAGAAAAATGGCAAATTAATCCGTATGGAAAAAATATAATGATTACAAAATCAGACCTAATACGCGTAAGCGTGCGCCAAGTTGTGCGTCAACGCTCTTTTGGAG
The DNA here is from genome assembly GCA_964371835.1 of uncultured Desulfovibrionaceae bacterium. GTDB lineage: Bacteria > Desulfobacterota > Desulfovibrionia > Desulfovibrionales > Desulfovibrionaceae > CAYJAD01. Next base: position 4,010 of record CAYJOP010000061.1, on the reverse strand, counting down.
TTATTTTCTCCATTGCTCTTGGCATAACTGCCTTCATAACCCTATCAGTCTTAGGCCGTGAAATGCGCTATAGTATTGGTCAAGACATGGTCCTTATGGGTGGAGTTAATATTGTTGAAGCCATTATGGATGATGGTTCTCATGTAGGGCAGCCCTTACGCGAATTTTATACTCCAGCAATAGAAGCTGTACGCAAAGTGCCAGGCATTAGTATTGTTAGTGCTAACACTTCATCTTCTGAAGCCTTTCATTTTAGAAGAGATACTGAAAGTCACACCATTAGATTTGCTGGAGTCGACAGTTATTATTGGCCAACATTTGCTGCCGAAATTGTAGTAGGAAGATTTTTTACACCTGATGACATTAAAAACAAAAATCGTGTTTGCATCTTGGGGCGTGAAGCAACAACACGGCTTTTTGACTCACCAGAAGAAGCCCTTGGTCAAATTATAACCCTTGGCACAGAAGCTTTTGAAGTGATAGGTGTTGTTGGCGGAGGTATGCTTGGCTCGAACATTCGCTATGGCTTTGTACCATATACTGTCATGGTTGACCGCCATTGGGCTGGTGGAAAAATCCGCAGATTGTACATTCGTGCCATTGCTTGGGAAGATGTGGAAAACATTGTAAAAGTAGTTCCAGACATTGTAAAAAAACATCAAAACGCTCCAAACTTAATTATGCGCACGCAAGATGACCAATTGGAGCGTATTAAGAATACATTTTTATTTGTTGAAGTGCTCTTATGGCTTGGTATTGTTGCATCATTATTGCTTGGCGGTTTTGGCATCTGGCACGGAACTTTTGCCGCAGTACGCGCAAGAACACGAGAGGTGGGATTAAAAAAGACCATGGGTGGCTCAGACAAAGATATTTTAAATCAATTTCTCACAGAAGCTCTTTGCAAGTCCATTGCCGGGGGCGTGCTTGGAATATTAATTGGAACATTTATCGTACAAGTGGGTAGTTATGCGCTTGATTCTTCCATGTCATATCCATTACTAATTTTAAGTAGTATTGGTAGCATTGTATTTTCCGCTGTAATTGGAGTTATTGGAGGCATGTACCCCGCCCTCCAAGCTAGCCGTATGGATGTTGTAACTGCTTTACGCTTTGAATAGGTGAAACATGTCCCTAGTTATAAATGCTCAAGATTTATATAAATGCTACCCTGGTTTTCCACCAGTGTTGCGCGGTACTAACATTGATGTATCGGCTGGAGAAATGATTGCCATCATGGGCCCATCAGGTTGTGGTAAATCCACAATGTTACACATACTCGGCATGCTACACGCCCCTGATAGCGGCACATTAAATATCCTAAATACTGACATTTTAAGCCTTAGCAATGAAGAAATATCTAACTTTAGGCGTGAAAATATGGGCTTTGTTATGCAAAGCAGCAACTTATTTGACCACTCAACTGTATTTGAAAATGTTGAATTTCCACTCATTTATGAACGCGTTCCCCCAGAAGAACGCTGGGAAAGAGTCATTAGAGCCTTAGAACTTGTGCGACTTTCACATCGCGTAAGCTATCGCAGTAACAGACTATCTGGTGGTGAGCAGCAACGTGTTGCCATTGCAAGAGCCATGGTTAACAATCCTAAAATATTGCTTGCTGACGAACCAACAGGTGCTTTGGATAGCCGCACCTCAAAAGTAGTAATGAAAAACTTCTGCACGCTAGCTCATGATGGGGGCATTGCTATGGTTATTGTAACGCACGACCCAAGCGTTGCGGAATACTGTGACAGCGTGTATACATTAGAAGAAGGTTTGTTAGTATGCCAAAGCAAAAAACCCATTCCTCCAGCCAGCGGAAATAGCAAAATACTAGACTCTGCCCCACGCTTATTAAATAATGTTTGCGTTGTGGACGATTTTCCAGTGCCTTACGGCACTGCAAATACTCAAACCATATTAAATATGCATGACCAACGCATACTTAGCCGAGTTTATTCCATGAGCGGCACAAGTCTTGCCTCCATAGGCGAAGGCGAGTATTCGTTACCAGTACCCATTAAAAAACAAGGCTTTATAAGAACAATTAGTAGTACCATCGCACTTCTTAAATCCACTAGTGGCAAACAAAAAAATATTCTAGAATATTGGCACAAAATTCCAAAAGATTACCGCTTTAATATAATTACTGCCACCAACGCCCTTTGGGCTTTTGCCAAAAGTTTACGCATGACAAGCTGGATAACTACCGATAATACAAAACATTTACACGCACTTGGTAGTAATAAAGCAAAAACCGCCACATGGCTTGCGGCAGGCATGATGGGCATACCTTTTTCTTTTTCAGTGCATGCTAGAAATTTAATAAACCTTCAATTTAATGCCACAATAGCAAAAGATGCAGCCTTTGTTTGCTGTGACACTAAGCTAACTCAAGAAAAACTAAAACAAGCCTGTCAAGAGCTGGATCCAAATTTCAACACTACTAAAATATTACATATATATGACAGCCCAAGCCTTTATCCATCACCAGAAGATACTGAAATTTCACCACAAGGAACAACAAGGCAAGGTGAAATAAATATCGTAATGGCAGGCAAGATTACGCCAAACAAAGGAATATTGACCTGCATTCAAGCCTTAATTGAACTAAAAAAAGAAAATCAACCAGTAAAACTAACCATCATTGGAGAAGGACTGTTTTTCTATTACTTACGACTGCGCACACTTATACTAGGTCTTAAAAATCATATACACTTTACAGGTCACATTCCACATGAACAAATGATGGACCACTTGCTAAAAGCACACATTTTCATTTCTGCAGGCACAACCTTTAAAAAAGGTGAGCAAGACGGCATCCCCACAAGTTTAACAGAAGCCATGCTCTTTGCTCTACCCATTATTGCAAGCGACCTTGAAGGACACCTAGAAATACTAAAACACGAAGAGAATGCTCTAATTTTTGAGCAAAACAATGTCAAAAGCCTCAAAAGTGCCATAAAGAAATTTATAGTATTCCCAGACCTAGCAAATGAAATGGGTAAAAATGCGCAAAACTTAGCACAAAAGCTTTTTTCACAAGAAAATCAAGCATTACAAATATCTAAAGCCATACTTGAGCAACACAAAGCAAAATAAAATAAGTAATTTTCAAATTATTGCAAAAATAACTTGACCAGTATTACCTTTTTGCTTACCTTGCCTCTTGTCGCAATGACAAAGTGCGCGGCTGTAGCTCAGCTGGATAGAGCAACAGGCTACGAACCTGTAGGTCAGGAGTTCGAATCTCTTCAGCCGCGCCACAAAAAATTCAATAAAACAAAGGCTTTCTAGATAATACTAGAAAGCCTTTGTTTTTTACTTTAGCGAGAATTAAAATAATTGACGTGCTAGGAGTTCACACTAAAAAAGCCTAGAAGCGACAATGCAAGGGTACGTTTCCTAAGTACAGACGAGGCCTACACCCTGCTTGATGAACTCAAAAAACGCTCCGTAGAATTGCATAATATCAGCCTTATATCATTATTCACAGGCATGAGAGCTAGCGAAATATTAAAACTTGCTTGGTGCGATGTGAATTTTGACGAAGAAAGTATCTATATCAAAGACCCAAAAAACAAAGCCTCACGCCACTCTTTACCATATCTAAGCTACTAGGGCATAAAGATATTAAAATGACCATGCGTTATGCCCACCTCTGCCCTACTGCTGAAAAGCAAGCTATCATGGCATTACAGGGTGCATTAGAACCAACACAATCCGCTAATGTGGTAGAGTTTAGCAAAGCCAAATAAGCTTAAATCTGTTAACTTGACAAAAGGTATAATTTAGGTATATTTTTTATATGGAATTTGAATACGACCCAATAAAAAGCGAAGTCAATAAACAAAAGCATGGGCTTGATTTTGAAGAAGCACAGCTTTTGTGGTATGATGAAAACTTATAGGTTTTGCCTTTACGCTTTACTGACGAAGTGCGTCATGCCTGCATAGGTCAAATACATGGCAAAATATGGACTGCCATTGTTACATATCGAGGTAGTG
>CAYJOP010000060.1:0-13158 GCA_964371835.1 uncultured Desulfovibrionaceae bacterium | reverse complement strand
ACTGAGGAACATGGCGCAGCATTGCACTGTATACCCTTGGTAATTAATAAATAGTTAATGTTCAAAATTCGCTTGGACATTGTATAAAATATTTCTTTTAAAGTTTTGATTTGTAAGGTGTGAGTTTTTTATTATTACTCCATGCGAAGTTATTCTACAGAAAAAACCCCTTAACCTAGCTTTAAAACTTATTATTTGCGTCATAAAGTTAACAAAAATCTGCATGTCAGACTCTTTTTATGGCAATTTTATTGGCTAATTTGACTGTAAAATGGTTCAAATTTTACCATGCTTTTAAATGTCTATGATTAAGATAAGTTTTTTAATTCTCATTTTATAAGATCAGCATAAGTACCTTTAGTTGCTTTGATTAGGTCATCGGGCTTTAAATGTATTTGAATACCTCTATGTCCTGCATTTATAAAGATATAATCTTGTAAAATAGCATGTTCATCAATATATACAGGATAGGCCTTGCGTGTAGCAAGAGGTGAGCAACCACCACGCACATAGCCAGTTAAAGGTAAAACTTCTTTTAATGTCACCAGATTAACATTTTTGTTCTTCGTTGCTTTGGCGGCCTTTTTCAAATCAAGCTCAGCATTGCTCATGATACAAACCATAAATACGCCATTTTTATCCCCCCTTGCCACTAAGGTTTTATAAAGACATTCTGGCAAAACACCAAGCTTATTAGCCGCTTCAACTGCTGGTAGATGGTTGTCATCAACTTCCACTTGATTTAAGGTGTAGTATATACCCAAATTGTCAAGCAATCTTGCGGCATTGGTTTTGGAAATAGTCATATTTTATAATTTATTGTTAAATTTAATGAAAATTAGTAGCGTATGATTTTAATTTTTGATACTATTCTTGGTAAAATTTTACCAAAATTATACTTGCCAATATGTAAATTATACATATATTCTGCTGAAAAATTCAAGACTTTTTTGTAGAGGAATTGTTATGCCATTATATGATTTTTATTGTGATAAATGCTCTAAATGCTTTGAGGAAATATGCCAGCCAGATGAAACACCCTCTTGTCCTACTTGCGGTGGGCATGAAGTTAAAAGAGAAATTTCTGCCCCAAGTCCATTGAAAACAGGGGCTTTTCCTTATAAAGTTGGCCCGGTGCATCCTATGATGAAAAGAAAAGCATCAGCAGGTTGTGGTGCAAATCCTTGCGGCGGTGGATTTTCCTGACCTAAATAACAAAAAATCCGTTGGATTTTTTAACAATTTAGAGAAACTTAGTTTTTAATGCATTTAAGCTGAAAAAATATATCTTTATGCACAAAAAGCTTTCTTGCAATTAGCCTCTGCTTGCACTAAATTAGTTGTAGCTCAATAAGTCATTTTTTGAAAAGCACTCGGCGCAAAATACCTATCGAGGTCGCTGGAAGTTAATTCTGGCTTATTTTATGCCGTGCGGAAATTTTATACTGGAAAATTACCTTAGTCGACACTGGAAAAACTTATTTTTTGCGCCATAAAATTACCAAAAAGCAGTATGTCACATTCTTGCTTTTAGCAAATTTTGGGTTTAGTTTGGTTATAAAAATGCATTATTTGAATAATTACTACGTTTTTCAAAATTGACTAAAATTAAAGAAGTGGGCCATTTGTAAAGATCTTAATTTATCCTACATATCCTACACTGAATAAGAGGTTGCGAATGACATGTAGCATGACGGGCTTTGGGCGTTGTTTGGTTGAAGATGCATACACAACCCAACAATGGGAAGTACGCAGTGTAAACGGGCGTCATCTTGACATACGCTGGCATTTACCATCTGCTGTGCGTAGTGTGCAGTCACGTTTGGAAAAGCTTGTTAAAAGTTATGCCCAAAGGGGGCGAGTTGATATTGCCCTTACCTTAAATTATAATGCCGACGCAATGAGTAGTGTTATGTTTGATGCAAGTCAAGCCTCTGCCATGCTTGACGCTTTACAGAGTTTTGCCAATGGGCGTCAAGGTGATTTTGCTATTGATTACAATTCATTATTGCATATTTCTTCTCTTTGGGGTAATAATGGCGATATGATGGAAGAACAATTGGTGAGTAGCCTTGAAGAAGGTTTAACCGTTGCTTTGGAAGATTGGAATGAAGCTAGAACCACAGAAGGTGCAGCTTTGAAGCTTGATCTTAACTCTCGTATTTTGCGTATGGAGGCATGGGCAGATCTTATTGAGCAACGCGTACCAGACATAAAAGCCGCACGCATAGGGACTTTGCGTGAGCGCGTGTGCGATATGCTATTACAGCAAAATGTGGAGCTTGATGAACAGCGCTTTTTACAAGAAATTGTTATCCTGACAGATAAAATAGATGTTACTGAGGAGTTAATTCGCCTACGCACTCACTTACAACGTTTAAATGAGTTATTACAAATTGGTAAGGATGTGGGTCGAAAATTAGATTTTACCATGCAAGAATGCTTTCGTGAAATCAATACTTGTGGTAATAAAATCCCAGACGTTCAACTATCAAGTCTTGTGGTTGACTTTAAGGCTGAACTTGAAAAATGCCGTGAACAAGTTCAGAATATAGAGTAATTTGATGCAAATACAGCAGCTTATCAATTTGGGTTTTAATAATTATGTGCTTGCGTCGCGAGTGGTTTCTATTTTAAGCCCGTCCTCTTCACCCATGAGGCGTTTGCGTGAAGATGCAAAGGCCCAAGGACGTTTGCTTGATGCAACTCAAGGTCGTAAAACTCGTTCAATTTTAATAACTGATTCAAATCATGTTATTTTGTCTGCAATTCAGCCTGAAACAATTAGTCAACGCTTCTTGCAAGACGTTGAATTGTCAGCAGAAAGTCAAAATTTTGTATAGGAGTTTTTATGGATTTTTCACGCAAGGGTATTGTTTTGGTAATCTGTGCTCCGTCTGGAGCAGGCAAAACCACTATAATTAAAAAATTGCTTAAAGAATATCCTAACTTTGGTTTTTCAGTTTCTTATACAACTCGTAAGCAACGCAGTGGTGAAGTAGATGGTGTAGACTATAATTTTATAAGTGTCTCTGAATTTAAAGAAAAACGTGATAATGGTTTTTTTGCTGAGTGGGCCCAAGTTCATGGGTGTTATTATGGTACACCGCTAAAAGAAACCGCTAAAATGCTTGAGCAAGGGCAAGATGTTATTTTTGACGTGGATGTACAAGGCGCTGCTCAAATTCGGCTAAACTTACCACACGGTGTATATATTTTCATCTTGCCTCCATCACTTAATGAACTTCGTAGACGCTTGGAAATGCGTAAAACTGATAAGCCAGAAAGTATTGAGCAACGTATGTCCAATGCTAAAATTGAAATTAACCAAGCCCATAGGTTCGATTTTTGGGTGGTAAATGATGATCTTGAAACTGCCTATGATCAAGTGCGCTCAGCATACATTGCAGCAACTGTGCAACCAAAGTATTGCCCTACACTTGCTGAATATATCTTAAAAAATGAAGAGATGTAATCATGTCTAAAGCTGAGCTGATTGTTGCAGTAGACACTCATGATGCCCAAAGTGCCATTGACCTTGCTCAAAATTTAAAGGGTCATGTTAAATGGTTGAAGGTTGGTTTAGAGTTGTTTGTGGCTGGTGGACCAGAGGTGGTGCAAATCTTTAAGGGCTTAGGATATAGAATTTTTTTAGATTTAAAAATGTATGACATTCCTAATACAGTGTATGGGGGTGTAATATCAGCTGCAAAGTTAGGTGCTGATATGCTAACTATACATGTGCAGGGTGGGGAAAATATGGCAAAAGCTGCCATGCAGGCAAGTTATTCTTTGCCTGAATCTAGTCGTCCATTAATTTTTGGAGTAAGTGTGCTTACAAGCATGGGTGATGGTGACTTGCCAACCTACAATGGTGATGTGAGTAAACTTGCTGCTGAACTTGCTAAAAAAGCGCATACTTGGGGCCTTGATGGTATTGTTTCGTCTGGACATGAGGTTGCAGGAATTAAGTCTGTTTGTGGTGAGGGGTTTCTTTGTTTGACCCCAGGCATTCGCCCTGTAGGGCATGACACAAATGATCAGCGCCGCTTAATGACACCAGCGCAGGCTGTACAAGCTGGTTCAAATTTTCTTGTGGTTGGTAGACCCATAACACAAGCAAAAGACCCTATAAAAGCAACGCAAGATATTGTAGTTCAACTTTTGTAGTAAATATTTGGAGTTTTTTTATGACTGAAAATGCAAATGTTGAAAATGTAAAGGGAGTTTTTTCTACCCAAGAAATTAGGAAAATTGGCACAGGTACAACCACAAAACGTACCGTGCAAAAAAACTTTTGGTTTGTTGAAAGTTTGCCCGACGGTAGAATTGAAAGCCAACCTTTAAATAGTAACTTTGTGCCATCTGGTCCAAAGCGTATTCTTACCATGGATGAACTTATAGAAAAGTTCGCCCCTGAACCAGAATTTTATATGAGTTCCGTATTTCCTAAAATGCAGGAATTAAAAAAGAATGTTGATTCAGGTGATGGATATCGTAAGAAAGGTGAAAATTTCGCCGCTGAGCATGAATACAGTGCAGCATTGCAAATTGATGAAGATAATGTGCGCGCAAATTTCGGCATTGGCCTAACCTATATGCAAAGGGGTGAGAGTGACCGCGCCCAAGATATTTTTGAACGCTTGCTTAATTTAGAAGGAGCTTATGACGAAGAACATAAGCACTTATTTAATGAATTTGGCATTAGCTTGCGTAAAACAAGAATGTTTAATCAAGCTGTAGAGTATTATGAGCGCGCTCTAACTTTAACAAGTAATGACGAAGGTATACATATTAATCTTGCTCGCGCGCTACTTGAAAAGAAAGATCATAGTAAATGCACTGAGCATTTGCTAATGGCCTTAGCCATTGCCCCTGGCCATGACAGTGCCACAAAATTTTTAGAGTGGCTTATGGCAAAAAACCTTATTCCTGCTGAGTTACTTTCAAAAACCAAGGAAGCTCTTGCAGCAAATTCAAAAGAGCCTGCTCCTGAGCCAAGTGAAAATAGTGAAATCGAGTCTAATGAAGCATAAAATTTGGCAGATGATATGTCAAGTTTAACATCTGAATCTTTTAATTACAGGTAAAAAAATTTTGTTGAAAAAGTGGATATTTAGAGGTGAAGAAAATTCTTGCGATCAAGAGTTAACTAAACTTGTAGGGTACGACGTGCAGTTTGATGACCCATCCCATGTAGAGTTGGCTGATAAATTAGGCATATCCACTCTTTTTTTGCAACTACTGAAATTAAGAGGGTTTTTTGATGAAAAAGATATTCAAGATTTCCTCTCCCCAAACTTACGCTTACTTGCGCCATTAGAAGCTTGGCCTGGAGTTATGGAGTGTGCTGAAAAATTAGTAAACACCGTGGCTTCTGGAAAAAAGCTTGCAGTATGGGGCGATTATGATGTGGATGGCATTACCTCCACCTGTCTTGTGGCAGATGTGCTTGAATGGCATGGCTTTTCTATTGTTCCGCATATTCCTGATCGTGTTAAAGAAGGGTATGGCCTAAATAAAGCAAGCCTTGATAAACTAAGGCAAATGGGAGTTGAGGCTATTTTAACGGTTGATTGCGGCATTTCCGATTGTGAGAGTATTGACTATGCCAAAAAAATTGGCATGACAGTTATTATATCAGACCATCACTTACCGCCCGAAGTTTTGCCAAATGCTGATGCCATTTGTAATCCACGTCTTGCTGACTGCCCATGCCCATACCTTGCAGGTGTTGGAGTGGCATTTTTTTTGATGTGCGCTGTTAACATAAAATTACAAAAAATTACTCAGAAAAAGTTTGATATGCGTCAAGTGCTTGACCTTGTGGCACTTGGTACTTTAGCAGATGTGGTTTTGCTGAATGGACAAAATAGAATTTTAGTTAAAAATGGGTTACTTAAAATTGCAGAAGCCACGCGCTTTGGACTTGCAGCTTTAAAGAGTGTTTGTAATTATGATGCTGTTGCAAAGCTTGGGGCAGGGCAAGTTGTATTTACTATTGCACCACGCATCAATGCCGCAGGGCGCATGGGGTCTGCCAATCTTGCTTTGGATTTGTTGCGTGCCAAAGACATGGAAAATGCCATGCGACTCGCACGAGAACTTGATACTATGAATTGCGATCGCAGAAAGGAAGAAGAGAGCGTTTATGAAGAAGCGCGCGCCATGGCTATTGCTCAAAAAGGCAATGCTGGCTTAGTGTTATATTCTAGCGATTGGCATAATGGAATTATTGGAATAGTTGCTTCAAGGATTGTTGAAGAATTTTATTGCCCAACGCTTATCCTTTGTAATGGAACTAGGGGCATTAAAGGGTCAGGTAGAAGTATAAAGGAGTTTCATTTGCATGAAGGGCTTGTTAAAATATCTGATATTTTAACAAGTTATGGCGGACACAAACTTGCAGCAGGTCTAAGCCTTGAACCTGAAAATTTAGATGAGCTTCGTACACGCTTTGATAAAGTTGTACGAGAAAGCCTTGGGGATGAAATGCCAACGCCAAGTCTAAACATTGATGGTGAATTAGATTTTGAATGGGCTAGCAAAGCTACTTTTTTGAATGAGCTTGAGTTGTTACAGCCATTTGGCATGGGGAATGCTCAGCCAATTTTTGCATCACCTCCATTGTTTGTAAAAAACGTTCGCCCATTTGGGATGCAAAAAAATCACGCTTTATTTGAGGTTGTGGATGAAAACAGCGGCATAACGCTTTTTGCCAAAGCTTGGGGCAAGGCTGATGAGTATAAAAATCTTGGCAGTAAAAATATTAAAATCGCCTATACCCCTGTTTTTAATAAATATAATAGAGTAACTTCCATCGAGTTGCATATTAAAGATATGTATATAATTTAATGGTTAAGAGAATATACAAACATTTGAATTACAAAATTAATAGGTTAACCATCTGAAATAATATCCACCACTAATGGCGAGTGTGAGTTTTTGCACCATGGTATTGTTTTTATAGGGTATGTTAACAAAATTTTTTAAAATTCCATACATGTGCAAAATAAATTCTAACTTGCCTCTGGCGACCCCAAAGCGGCATATGGAGCTAGTTTGTATTTCAGAAAGTTATTGTAAAATAATTTTTCAGGTTTAACTAATTTAGTGAGGTCAAAATGAATGCTTGTCAGCATTGTGGACGTGAGTATAACTCGTCAAGGCCACGTTGTGAAAATTGTCCAACCAGCATAGTAAGCCAAAAACAAGAAAATACTGTTCAGTACGAAGTCATTGAGCCGGAAGTTGTTGGCGGTAGTTCAGGTGGTTATTATGAACAAAGCCAGTCCCAATGGTCAGGAGCTACCTTTAAAAGTTGGACTTTTAATCAACAAGGCACAGGTTTTGGGACTACAAGCAATGCTTCATGCTTACCCAGCTTGATAACCTTTGCCATTTTTCTAAGTATTGGCATACAATATGGTCTTTTAGCAAGTATTGGTTTTTTGGTTTTTTATGCCCTTGGCAGTGGTATAAATTTTTTCGCATCCATGCGCCGCATGGTTGAGGGTAAGGCTGTGTCGCCTTGGATTGGTCGGGTTGTGGTTTGGATTGTAAGTGTATTTATTACCATTAGCCTTGCATCATAAAAAATAGTTTTAATAATCTAATCGTTTATTAACCAGCAGCGTGCCATGTGCTGCTGGTTATTTATTTTTCTTAATTCTGGTTCAATGTCTTTGCATTTGGGTAAGGCCTGTGCGCAGCGAGGATGAAAGCGACAACCGCTTGGAATTTCATTTGCCAGCGGAACTTTACCCTCAATAATTGGTAAGCGCTTTTGCTCCATGCTGTGCTTGCTGGGTATTGCATGTAAAAGCCCTTGAGTATAAGGATGGCTAGGATTTTTAAGAACGTCCTTTGTGTCACCACATTCCACCATTTTTCCAGCATACATAACACCAACCCTATGAGCAATTTGAGCTACAATTCCTAAATTATGGGTGATAAGCAATACTCCCATTCCATGCTCCTTGGTGAGTTTTTGAATGAGGGTTAGAATTTGCCACTGAATGGTTACATCAAGCGCAGTTGTTGGTTCATCGGCTAAGAGTAATTTGGGTGCGCAGGCAAGGGCCATGGCTATCATCACTCTTTGGCGCATGCCACCACTAAGCTGGTGCGGATAATTATTAAGGCGGCTTTCTACGTCAGAAATTCCCACTTGTTCAAATAACTCCATGCAGCGTAGCTTGGCTTGTTGCTTTGATATTTTATTATGCAGTTCAAGGTGTTCTGTGCATTGCTCCCCAATTTTTAGCACTGGGTTAAGGGCAGTCATGGGCTCTTGAAAAATCATGGAAATATGCTTACCGCGAATTGAACACATTTCGCCTTCATCTAAAGTAAGCAAGTCTTGGTCTTGTAACAAAACTTTACCAGAAATATTGGTGTTTTCAGGGGTTAGGCGCAATATTGCCTTGGCCGTAAGGCTTTTACCACAGCCAGACTCACCCACAAGACAAAAAATTTCACCCTCTGCAATGGAAAAATTAATGTCTGATACAGTTAAAAAATTACCCTGCTCGGTGTGAAATGTAATATCAAGATTATGCACGTTTAGCAGTTCTTTTGACATCTTACTGCTCCCAAAACTTTTTGGTGGTTTTTTTTGATTTAATGGGTTTTTTGGGCTTTTTCTTTACTTCCGCTGGGGCTTGGCGCTCAGATTTAGACCTTGAAGTAGAACGCTCTGGTTTTGTGCTTGTTCGTTCTGGTTTTGAGCCTTGGCGCTCAAAACGTGGGGCAGGGCAAACTTTTTCAGCATGTTCAAGTATTAACGCCCCAGATTTACTGTCAGTACGAGTTTGATTTGAGCTTTGTTTTATATCAACCAAAGCACCAGAAGGTAAAGCACCAGCATTACTAAGTAATGCCAAACCTTGCTCACAGCAAGCGTAGCGTGATTCACCCATTAAATTGGGAACATTAAATGGTGCAGAAATAATTCGGGCTTTATTGCTTTGTGGTTGCTTTTCTGACCCTGCAAGTAAGATAAAGGCTAGACTTAGGGCTTCTTTGCGCAATTTTGCTGCATTTGATAGATCATTTAACCACTTGGGGCTTGCATGTGTATCAAAGGTAAAATGACACCAAGTGCGAGACTCTTCCAGTGGGCATTCATGCATATGTGGACAAGGGCTTATGGGTTTAAGGTCATACTCAAGGGCTGCATCACGCAAGGCAACAATGGTTTTACCGCCAAGGCGTGTGCCTGGTTCAACAATGAGTAATGATGAATCACTTGCTTTTAGGGCTGGTCTTAAATGCTCCATAATTTTATAGGTTCTTTCGTCTTGTAATTTTAATTCATTACAGACATTTGCAGCAGAAATAAGCCACGGCACAGCATCAATTTTATGCATTTCTAGGTGAGCTGTTTCAAGTTGTGAGCGTACAGGAATGATACGCCATGGACTTCGCTCACCAGCAATTATGGAAAATAACTTTTGCCCAAGTTGCAGTGGGTGTGGCGATGTATCAAGACAAAGTACGTTCAGCTCATGCTCACGCCACTCAGGCTTTGCAAGCCATAGCGCAATGGGTAAGGAGAGTGGACCACTGCCCATGTCCACAAAAAGACGTGGTTTTGGAGTTCCTTGTGCTCTAGTGGGAAGTGGTAATGGTTCTGGTATGTTAAGCGTAGCTAGTAGGCGGCTTAGACGCAAAATATTCCATGGTAAAAAATACCACATATAGGCGGCAGTTAAGCGTGGTGCGCTCCAATATGCTTGCTTAATTAGGCCACGCTCAATGGTTAGACGGCTTGAAAGTTCATCAATGGCAAAGGGTAGTGCACGTCTATGCTTTGCTTGTAAGGGTATAACCACATCAAGAGCTTTTGGTAAATCTTGTAAGGCCTTGATTATATGTGGTTTTACTTGTTTAAAAATTTCCTGCATGTATTAACTCGTAAAGGTAAATTGCATATGTTGCATGTATTTTGTTAAAAAATCCGCACGGTTTGCAAGTTGAATATGTTTATTGTTTTTGCTCCACTCATGGAGCCAGCTACGCCTAGTTGGGTCAATTAATAATGTTTTTGCACCATCAAGTGATGAATTCCCTAGTTTTATTAGCCGATTACTCATGCCATAGCCAATGAAACCAAGTGCTTCTAAATCTTCGCCCTTGACATGACTACCCATTGCGCCCGCTAAATATATGTTTTTTAAATCTTTTTGCAAGAGGTTTGCTGTATTTAAAAGTTCGTGCATGGCTAGGGTAAAGGCCGCCTTTACTTTTAATATTTCTTCAATATCTGTGGAACTTATGAACATATTATCAGCTAAGTGAGGCCAAAGACGCAAAATATATTCATTATCTTGTTTTTCAATTAACTTAAATAAATTTGCTGCAAGGGGATTGTTAAGGTTTTCTTTGTGGGTAAAATGACCATCTTGTTGAATAATTCCACATTGAAATAGGCATTTTAAAATGGATAAATAGCCAGTACCGCAAATGCGTTTAGGCGGTGCATTATCCAAAGTTGTTGGTTCAAGACCCTTGGGGCTTAAGTGTACCTCGCAAACGACTCCACTTGTACCATGTGCCATGTGCCCAAGGGACAGGCCAATCCCTTCAAGGGCAGGGCCAAGGGGAACACTTGTTATATAAGCATCCTGCTCGTTTAAGGATAAAATAAATTCACCATTTGTACCAAGGTCTGTAAATATGAAAGGAAATTCCACCTTGTTTTGTTGCATTAGTGAAGCATATCCAGCACTTATATCTCCTCCCACAAAGGGGGCCAGTTGAACAGGTATGTAAATGGGTGCAAGACCTTTAACATACTCAATATTATTACCATGCAAGGGTAGGGAATATGGGGCAGCAGCTAGTGATTTAATATTTTTTTGCAAAAAAATTCCACTCATGGCAGTGTTGGCTGCAAGGCAAATTTCTGTGACAGGTGGAAGATTTTTTGTAATATTAATTAATGAATTAACTACTAAATCTGAAAGTATTTTTGTGCCTTCTGGCTTCATGGCAAAGGCTAGGCGCGAAACAATATCAGAGCCTGCACCCATTTGTGGATTAATTTGTTGACCCTTGGCAATAATGTTACCAGTGGTGCTTAATGCTTGCCAGTGTAACGAGGTTGTGCCAAGGTCCACAGCTAAAAGTGCAGATTTTTCGGATGTTGAAACTTCAATATTTTGTTCTGGTATGCTATTGCTATGTAAAGTTATTTCAATATTACCAGCAGGATTTGGGTTTAACGATTCAAGTATATGTCTGCAAGCTAGGCGTATACCGCGTTCAATGTCGCTTGCGCTAAGCAATTTAAGTTCCATTGCATGTGGCTTGGGGGCAGGGGAATTAAACAAAACCTTACACTGACCACAACGCCCAAGACCAGAACATAATGGCAAAGGGGAAAGCTTGCCAGAGAGCCAAATGGCCTCAGCTAAGCTTTGTCCAGAATCTGCCGATATGTATATTGTGCTATCTTGGGTATGTACGTTAATGTGCATGGCATAATGTACAGTGGCAATGCCTAGAGGTCAATGCTTGATAATTCAAGTTATGGTCCGTAAATTGCATTAATTTTAAGAGATGTGGAAAAAGTGACATAGAACTTGACCATACTTAAAACAAAGTCTAGAGTAATTTTGGTTGAAAATATAAAAAACATAGGTGTTTCATGAATAAAGTATTAGCACAAGATGAAGTTGATGCCTTATTGAGGGGCCTGTCTGGTGGGGAAATTGAAAGCGAAAACGATGTACCTGATGATGATTCGGGCATCGTTGCCTTTGACCTTGCCAATCAGGATCGTATTATCCGTGGGCGTATGCCTGTTTTGGAAATCGTAAACGATCGCTTTGCTAGGCTCTGCACCAATGCTCTTTCCAATGCAATACGCAAGCGTGTTGAATTAAACCCTATTTCCATTGATATGGCGAAATTCGGTGAGTTTATTCGCTCATTACCTGTGCCTACCAGTATTAACATTTTTAAGATGGATCCCTTGCGCGGCAATGCCATTATTGTTGTTGATTCACGCTTGGTATTTGCCTTGGTGGAAAATGTTTTTGGTGGTGCTGGCTCTCAGCCAAAGGTTGAGGGGCGTGAATTTACTCGCATTGAGCAGGCTGTTGTGGATAAAATTATCAAAATATCCTTAGATAGCATGGAAGAATCATGGCGTCCTGTGCATGATGTTAAGCTTGAGCTTGTGCGCTCAGAAATTAACCCACAGTTTGCAGCCATTGTGCCGCCAAGTGATGTTGTTGTAGTTATAACCTTTGAGGTGGAGCTTGATTCTTCCATTGGCTCCATGGTTATTTGCTTGCCTTACGCAACCATTGAACCCATACGCTCAAAATTACACGCAAGTTTTCAGACTGAACGTCTAGAAATTGACCATGCTTGGGTTGCACGCTTAAAAGAGCGCCTTTTGGAAACCCCTGTGGAATTTAAAATTAACTTTGGCAATACGCAAATTACAGGCAACCAACTTTTAAGAATGAAGGTTGGGGATGTGCTTGTACTTGATACAGATGTTGAAGATTTACTACCTTGTACTGTGGCTGGAGTTACTAAATACTATGGTCTTGGTGGTACAGTTAAGTCTATGCAATCATTCCAAATTGTAAAAGAAATTGAGCCTCAATATACTTAGTTGACATTGAAAAATATGATAATTGTTTGAAATATTAAAATTATAAAATTAGGTAAATTTAATAAAATTGCCAGAAAAAGCACAAAATGCGCTTTTTTTGGCAATTTTATTGCGTAAAAAATAAGTTTTTCAAGTTTAAGACTGCACAATTCATTGTGTGGAGTCTTTTGAAGCGTTGACGATAGTCAATGCGACCAAAAATCAAGAATAGGCGGAGCTTTGCTTCTCCGTTAAGTGATTGATTTTTATGTTTTTTGTTCTGCGCAATTGCATTTTCAAATAAATGCAAATTTACTGCAAAAGCACAAAAATGGAACTAAAAAATAATTGTGCAGGACCCTTAGTTTAGGCTAATGTGATTATCTGTAAGGAAAATTTCGCTTGGCGTAAAAGATGTAAGAACTAAGCTTTGATAAATTTGTAACCAATGTGTATTAAAATCATTGGAAAGTGGTTTTTTAAGCCCCTTTTACTTAGTCGGCACTGAAAAAGCACATAACACAACGAAAACAAAACATTTTTAA
>CAYJOP010000059.1:2277-13222 GCA_964371835.1 uncultured Desulfovibrionaceae bacterium | reverse complement strand
TTGACTATTGTCAACGCTCCAAAAGACTCCACACAATGAAATTGTGCGGAGTCTTTAAGTAAACCTACATTGAAATTATGGCTTACAATTTAGCAGTAGCTCAATAAAAAAAGTGGTTAGAGTGTAGCGTGGTAAATCTTACCATGCAATTACACTCTAACCACTTTATACTATAAATTAACGTTGCTAATTTTTGTCTTCAAATTCGCTCATGTCTGGAGCTGTGTTTTGATTTGCGCGGCCAGTATCAAGTGGATATGCTGTAATAATACCTTTGCGAGAGCCAACGCCTAATGAGCCTGGATGGGTGTTTAAGCCAACTATAAGGTCAAGTAGTCCGTCATTGTCAATATCTCCAAGGTTTGCACCAATTACAGAGCCACGAATGCGACGAGTTTTCCATTTTAAGTCAAGGCCAACACCGTCCCAATACATGGCGTGAATTTCGCCTTGTGGGTAGAAGCGGTAGCGGTCAAATGTTTGTGCAGCAGAGGATACTGGTTTATTGGTAAGCAGTATGTATTCACCTCGGCCTTCAATGTCAGCTATAATCATTTCCATTGGAGCATAATATTTGCTTGGAAGTTGATAGCGCTTGTCCACACCAAGGCCGGCAATGGCTTTGTAATGTTCCATGCCAACACTTGAACCAGAGAAGCTATCTGTGGTTTTGTGCATGGCGCTACCATCTAAACTGTATACGGATATACGCTCATCTTCACCATACATAAGCAATTTATCAGTGTCTTTTGCATTGTTTGCGGGCATGTAGGCAAAGTTAAATGCATTACCACCCTTGGGTAGGTTGATTTTTGAAGCAAGATTTACTTTGTCGCCAACAACATTTGCAATATGCACACCAGGGCGGAACATGCGCACACTATCCCAACCTTGGCCCACAAGTGTTGCCTCATATGTGGGGGCAAGGCGAACTACGTTTAAGAAATAGTTACTGCGTTTAGCAAATTCGCGTATATTTCCGCCTTCAAAGGTATAAATATATGAAGCTGGTTGGTTGTCTGACTCACTAAAGGTTGTTACTACTAACTGAGGTGGCCTGCCCTTAATTAGTGAAATTTTGCGTAGTATAAATGCCTGATTTGACATGGAAACAGTGTGTTCAGCCAATTGCTGTAAATTTCCATTATTCCAATTATAAATGTATAGTTTGTGGTTGCCAAGCACGGCAATTTGAGTTTTGCCATGTCCACTAAAGTCACCAGTGGCAAAGCCTACCATATCATATGGCAAAAGACTGCTGCGCATACGAGATCCATCTTCAGAACCTGCGCCTTGATAGCGGATTTGTGGATTTAGGTATACGTCGTGTTGGCCTGTTTCGTTAACAACAAGAGCAGAGTTCATTTGGTTTACAACTTTTTTACCACTAACGGTGCGGCCAAATACTTGCTGGCTCAAAGCGTCTGCAAGTTCTTGCACAGAAACAATTAACTCACCCACAGGGCTTTGGGCATTTTTGCTCCATTCCTTTCCGCTTTTGTCGCGTACTTTTACGTCGATGGTTGCTGTATTGTTGATTACGCTAACACTACCCCACACTGCGTAATCTACGCCAGCAGCACTTTGAGCTTTTTGTGCTTCAGTGGGTGTTGTGGGTGCTTTGGCAGGAACTGCCTTAGATGAATTTTCCACATTCCCTGGCCAAGCTAGGCGGTTGGCTAGGGTTGAAGGTATTGCCTTACCAAGATAATTGTATTCTGATGGGCCATTAACTGAAAATGGCATTACCATAAACGACTTATTAGCAGCCATAGCTGGAATGGCTAGTAAAATTCCAAATATTGCCAAAGAAGTGGCGCGTAAAATAAATTTCATGTAAATCTCCTTACATTGTGGGTCTGTTACCCTTAGCCGAAATACATACATTTATTTATTCAAAGTTGCAAGTGATAAATCAAGGTCAAATAAGGCTTTGTGAGCCACTAATATTGATAAAAAGTGCATGCTGCCGCACTTGGTTTTCACAAAAAACTTCAATTTAAATGCCTGATTGGAGATGGGGGTATTAGTCATTGAAAGCGCAATAAAGCTCATATGATATGGATATTGACCTTGATTGGGTAAGTAGTTACAATGAAATATAAACACACTATGATTATGCAAAAAAATACACAAAAAATTACACGCTCATTTCGTTTAGTCTGTGCCAGTGAGCATATTGAGGCTGTTGAAAGCTTATTATATGCAGAAGGCTTTGACTTTGAATTGGAACCATTTTCCACTTGGTGCCGCATACTCACGCATGAACCAAAACCATTGGGCAGTAGCCTTGCAGCATTTTTTGGACTTATCTATATTCAAGACCGCTCCTCCATGTTGCCGCCCTTGGCTTTAGCTGGTGGATTTAGTGGTAATGAGGGTCATA
Organism: uncultured Desulfovibrionaceae bacterium; assembly: GCA_964371835.1. GTDB lineage: Bacteria > Desulfobacterota > Desulfovibrionia > Desulfovibrionales > Desulfovibrionaceae > CAYJAD01. The sequence continues at coordinate 10,836 of CAYJOP010000059.1, read as the reverse complement.
CGGTATTGGATGTGTGTGCAAGCCCTGGGAGTAAAACAGGTTTTTTAGCACAGCTTGTAGGTAAGGGCGGTTTTGTACTTGGTAATGAACCTTCAAAATCTCGCCTTGCAACTTTGCGTGCCAATATGGGGCAGCTTGGATTTTTGCATGTGGCAACTTGTACTTATACAGGCGAAGATTTACCGCTAAAATCCAATTCTTGGCCATATATTCAGCTTGACCCACCATGTTCTGGTTGGGGCACAGTTGCAAAAAATCCACAAGTGCTTGAGCTTTGGCAGGGTAAGAAAATATCTCCACTTATACAATTACAAAGAAAGCTTTTGCAAAAAGCTTATGAATTATTGCAACCTGGAGGACAGGTTGTTTATTCCACCTGCACTACCAATGTGGACGAAAATGAAAATCAGGTGAAATTTGCATTGGACGAATTGGGCTTTGAGCTGGTGAATATTAAGCCATTTGAGGGCTTTGTGTGGGAAGATACATCCATGCATGGCACTTTGCGTGTGGATGGCGCACGCTCCGATGCGCAAGGTTTTTACATTGCAAAATTACAAAAGCCGCAAAGTGTTAATATGACAGAAAGTTTTCAACCAATCTTTGCAAATGATGAAGGTTTGCATCCAAGCATGCTTGAAGCTCCATGTACGGATATAAGTCTTTTGCCCAAGGGCAAGTGTATGGCTTTTGGTAACACTGTGCGCTTTGTGCCAGATGCAGCCTTGCATCTGCTTGATGATAATATACGCTGGCAGGCCGCAGTCTTAGGCAAAGTCACTGGCGAAAAAGTTCGCCTTGCAGCCCATTGCACAACACTTATGCCAAGCACACCACCAAATGATGCCCTCATACTTAATAATATAAAGGATATTTATGCACTATTACAAGGCCAAAGCTTGCATACAGACTTAAAAGGTCGTGAAGCAGGCCTATACTATTATGATCAAAAAAACTCACAAAAACCATTGCCCCTTGGTCGCATAAACCTCAAGCAAGGTCGTGCTCTTTGGAGTAGCAAGTAAATTCAATATAAAAAACTAGGTGATTACAAGCCTATGTAACTTCTTGTCCAGCAACATGTTTTCTCAATGCAGGGCAGGCTTTCAAGGCTAATTCTAACAGGTTGTAATATTTTGTTTTTTTGGATGATTCTACAATATCATCTAAAACTTTTTTACTTAAGTAATGACAAATTTGTGTATAACGGCCTTCAAAGTGTGTGTCTAAAATATCATAAAGGGTAATCTCCTGTAATCCATATATATTTCTATGGTTAATTCGATTTGTCTCTGTTTCATAAAAAAGGCCTCCACCATGCCTCCAATATACAGACATAATTTCATTTATGAAACCAATGGGACCCATTTCAGCATGTATAAGATGCCAATATATATCAGATGGGCAAGTGCCATATGCATACCACGCTGGCAAACCTTTATTTTGGAAACGCCACCGATACATTACTGAGTTGGTTTGAATTAAATTAAACTTGAAAAGCTCAGCCAAATAATATTTATCTTTCACTCCTCTTGGTAGATATTCCACTGGAGGATATATTTTTCCTATTTCAGAATCATGCTCGTATAAAGTCATAACAAGGTGAAAACAAAGACCATAGTTGGGGTTTTTATCTAGCAAGTCGGCTTGTTTTTGCAATTTTAATGGATCATAAAAATAATCATCGCCATCACAGAGGGCTACATATTCGCTGGGTATGCTATCAAACAGTTTGCAAGCAACTGTGCCAGGGGCGTTATGCTCGTTAAATATCAACTTAATATGTGGATATTTTTTTGAGTATTCAAGTAGTATAGCTCTAGTGCCATCGGTTGAAAAATCGTCAGAAACAACATGTGAAATAGGAAAATTTGTTTGCTGGGCCAATACAGAATCTAAGCATCTGGTAATATACTTTTCATGATTGTAAGCCATAGTCAAAACAGTAACTTTGGGTGCGCTCAGCTCTGCTCCTAAGGTGATATGAGGCTTGGGCGAAAGAATAGTACCTTGGACTTCTAACAAAAGCTCCTGAGCTTGCTCATGGCTAATAAGATTTTCAGCCAACAGCACAGCACTATATACATTGCGTGCCGTTTGATTTTTGTACTTTACCCGCTCAAAATCGATGTTTTGTACTATTTGTCTACGGCATTGCGCACTGAGTAACAAGGCAAGAGTGCTTGCTTGCGCAAAGCTAATGCTTAAGGGAATGTCACTAATGTCATTATATTCTAAATGTTCTAAATGAGTTAAGTCCATGCCTGTGGCTTTTGAAAAATTATCACATATTAATTGCTTCCAGTAAGGGCGCAGGTATGAAAAAGCATGTGCCTCTTGCTCATGGTTCCAAAAATTATCTTCTGAAAACCAGTCAATGGGAATGGTGCGCGCATGCATTCTTAATACACATAAAATAAACGCAAAGGTTTGCGCTGAGGGCAAATATCTCTGTTTACACAGAGTTTGTGCCGCTGCATCGTGTAAACATATTGAAGACAGCCAATTTTTCAAGGATGCATCTTCAGAGTCTACTAGAGAAATGTGCACATTATTTTGAAATTCTTCTTGTAAATATTGTGTAATGTCATGTCCTTGATGAAAAACACTATCTTCTTTATTTGTGTTTTGTACCCAATGTGCCAGTGACAATGATGAGTGCTGTTGACAAAGGGATTGCATCCAAATGTTTTCAATTTGTTTATCAGGTGATAGAAATTGGCAATGAATATGCAGTTTTGCCGAGTGGTAAATTGTTTGAATTCGTTGAACAAACTCTTGAATGTCAGAAAGGGAGTCCGTTAGTTTTAAGAAAAAGCAAATGCTATTCAAATCAGAATTTTTTGCAAGATACACATTTTGTTTGGCAAATAATCTATCCTTGAACGATAGAAGATAATGAAGTTTATTTTGCTTAGAAGAAAACGTTGAGGATTCTTGATAAAAGCATGTGTGTACGGATGTATCAAACAATGAAGATATTTCTGTTATTTCTGGTAAAATTTCTTTTAATTGTGGAAAATATAGTGCGTTTTTTGTCAATAATTCCTTGTTTCTTTTGCAAAATTCTGCCAAAAGACATGTGGTTCCCACATCGGAAAAGTATAAATAAACGTTTTGAATTAAAGGTACTTTAGGTTCTTCTTGCAGTTTGCTCCACATGCTTTCATCTATTTGTTTATCCACGAAAAGTAACGCCCCATGTACAAAGCGAGTTGTATCAGCTTCATAGGGAACTTCGTCAATCTTTATGTATGTTATAAGCTGTTTGCGTAGTGAAGGAGTTATTAAAGAAGCCAAGTGTAGTGCTTCTTGTGGGCTTATGGAGTCATTTACGTTGGATACTTTTTCGTCAAAGGAATCATTACTTGGACAAGTAAACTCAAACGAACTTAAGTAGCGATAAACAATTCTAATTTTGTTACGTTGGTCCAAGTTAAGATAACTGAAGGTATTGTTTTGATCTTTGCCGTATTGTAAGAAATTTTTTTCCTGCCACCAATTTATGGGGTGACCATAGGGGTAACGTAATTTAGGGAATTGTTGTATAAAAGAAAGGACCTTAGGGCTAGAAAAAAGAGTGCTACAGTCATCATCAACATACAAGGGGCTGTTTATATCTTTAAGCAAGATATTAAGAACTTCATGCTCATTGGCTAAGCGGCAAATTTCTGGTTCATTAGCATGGGATTGAATAATTTTTGATGTATTTTCAACATGATAAACATCATATATTTCGTTATAGCTTCTACTAATGAATGTGTCTATGGGGCCCACGTTTAAGAAGTGCGTAAGGTAGAGCCACATGCCTTCAATTACTCTATCAGATGAAAATAATAGTATTTTGGTGTGAATTTGGGCCTTAGGAAAAGCCGTGGCTAGCATTTTTAAAGTAGACAAGCAGTATTCAGTATGGGCAAAAATGTCTAAGCATAAGTACATGGTATGAATAGATGTTTTATCTTTTAGGAAATTAGTTAAATTGTCTAAGCATTGTTTTGGATTGGGAAAAATAATAGCTTCAACGTTTTCTTTTGTGGCAAGTTTAGCATTTTTTTCTGAGTAAAAATCATGTAATGTGTCTTGTAGCCACTCGTGCCATGTTTGTTCATGGATATCTAGCGCAGAGCTATAAGGGACAATAAAATCCTTTAAAATTGGGAAATATACCCCTTGCTCCAACAAAAGGTCATGCTGGTTTTTGCCATAAGCTAGCAGAGGAAATAAGGTGCTTACTGGGCCATAATAAATGTAAATATTTTTTATCATAAAGATTTTTTACCAAGAAAATGATATAAAATTACTCACTCTCAATGCCATATTTTTTGAGTTTATTATGCAAGGTTGCTCTAGTTATGCCAAGTCTTCTTGCCGCTTCGCTTTTATTATCTTCAACCTCCTTTAGCGTTTCTGTGATGGCTAAGCATTCCACTTCGTCTAGTGATAGGCCTGAGAGGTTCGATATATTTGTATTGTACTTTGCTGTATTAGTAGCAGACACGGCGGTTAGGTTTGGTGGTAATTCTTTTTCTCCTATGACTTCACCGTTGCAGAGTATGACAGCTCGTTCCACTACATTTTCAAGCTCTCTCACATTTCCCGGCCATGAGTAGCGCAACATTATGTCCAATGCTAGCGGTGAAAAGGCTTTGATATTTTTTCTATTTCTGCTGGAAAATTTTTCTACAAAGTATGCTGCCAGTAGGGGGATATCTTCTTTGCGATTGCGTAAGTGTGGCACATCAATGCTTATGACGTTTAATCTAAAATATAGGTCTTCACGGAAGTTTTTTTCTTTAACTTCATTTTGTAAATTTCTGTTGGTGGCGGCTATTATGCGCACATCAACGTTTATGGGTGTATCTGAACCAACACGTTGCACTTCGCCTTCTTGTAATGCTCGCAATAATTTTGCCTGCAAAACCAAGGGCATTTCTCCAATTTCATCTAAAAATAGCGTGCCGCCGTGGGCTTGCATGAATCGCCCTTCACGTTTTTTATCTGCTCCTGTAAATGCACCACGCTCATGCCCAAAAAGTTCAGATTCCAATAAATTTTCTGCCAAAGCAGCACAGTTAACCGTGATCATGGGCTTATTTGCTCTTAAGCTACCATTATGTATGGCTCTGGCAACAAGCTCCTTACCAGTGCCAGACTCGCCAGTTATGAGCACTGTGGCTTCTGCTGGAGCAACGGTAAGAATCATTTGTTGCATATCTTCCATTATTTTGCTGCGCCCAAGTATACCTGGAACTGTGGAAACATCGCTCAGCTGGCGACGTAACTCTCTATTCTCAACTGTTAAGCGGCAGTGCTCAAGAGCACGGGCAAGGCTATGCTTAAGCACGTCAAAATCCAGTGGTTTGATTAAATAATCGTATGCGCCAATGCGTAAGGCTTCTACTGCGGTTTCAACTGAAGAAAAGGCTGTCATTAAAATTACAGGCAGGGCTGGGTTATATTCCAATATGCTGCGTAGGGCGTTAATGCCGTCCATGCGGGCCATGCGCACATCGGTTAACACTGCATCAAAAGCTTCATTTTGTACGGCAGTGACTGCTATATCACCATCGTCAGCTTCCTGCACTTCATAACCCCATGACGTAAGCATCATGCGTAACATATTTCTATGGGCTTCATCATCATCAACTACAAGTATGCGTCCTGACATGTTATTTCTCCGAATTAGGGTCAATGGGCAGTAGTATTTTAAATATAGTTCCAGACACAGTGTGTTCCGAGTGGTGTTTTGAGCTAACGGAAATTTCACCATTATGGGCTTCAATAATTTTATGCACAGTGGCAAGGCCAAGCCCTGTACCATGCCCCTTGGTTGTGAAGTATGGGTCAAAAATGTGATTGAGGTCTTTGGCCTCAATGCCAAGGCCGCTGTCTTTCACTTCGATGCCCAAATATTTTTTACCTTTAAGGTATAAGGATATGCTTAATTCACCCCCATTGGACATGGCTTCAATGGAGTTTAGGCATACATTTAATAATGCTTGCCCAAAGCGATCCACATCTACAAGCACCTTGGGTAGATTTTTTTTTGGCTTGTTAATTTGTAGTGAAATATTTTTATTTTCAGCGTCTTGGCTTAATAGTTTAACTGTATGCTCAATTACTAACAAAATGTCTGCCGGCATAGCTCGTACATCTGTGGGTCTTGAGAGCCCAATGAGGTCTGTAATAACACGGTTTAGCCGCTCAACTTCACGCACCATAACGTGGGCTGCTTGCCTGTCTTCGCTTCCCTCTGGGAAGCGCCCTCCAAAATATGTGGCATAACCTTTAATGGAGCTTAAGGGATTTCTGATTTCATGGGCAACGCCTGCGGCCAAATTACCAATGGCTGCCATTTTTTCTTTGCGTCTGATTTCTTCTTCAAGCTCACGCACTTGTTCTTCAGCAAAGTCTTGGCGGCGGCGTGATTCACGGGCACGTTGAGCATAGTAAAGCGTTAACAACAGCGCAAACCCAGCAAAAGCACCTCCCCCTGCTAAGATTAAAAAGTGTATACGATCTTGTTGTTTGCTAAGCTCAAAAGGTCCAATATCAAGACCAAGAAAGATAACTGGCTGGTTTAAAAAGCGCCTACCAGCAGCTTGTGGCGGTATTATCTGTGGTCTCATGCGACCAACATCTGGCCTTTTTGGCATAAATTCTCTATAAACAACAAAGGTGCTTTTGCCATACATATCAGCTATAAACCAACGCACAGGCAAGCCGTCAGCCGATTGTGAAATGCTATTGATAATATTTGCATTGGCTTCTTCGCCATTAATTTCTAAAATTTCACCGAGTAGTTCAGGGCTACTATGCGCAAGGATTGTTCCGTCCGGCATAGTGATGGATACAAAACGCACATCAGCACTGGCTAGCTCTTGTAAATTTGTTTGTAATTGCACTGCATCTCGACGGCGCATACTCATGCGCACACTACCTTCCACCGCTTGAATAAGAGCTGAACCCTCTCCTGCAAGCATGCGTACCATATTAGTTTCGCTTCGTTCAACAGATAGAGTTGTTATGCAAAAAACCACAAAAAGCAAAACCACAGCAGCACCTCGAATGGGCATGGTGTCTGGTTTATTTTTTTTTCTTGTGGACATTTTGGCAGTGGCATTTGTCATAAATATAATATAAACTCACTATCTATTTTATACAAGGGTTAAATATTTTACCAATTGAACACATTTGGCATATTAATTGCTTAAATATCATGTGTAGCAAACTTTTTGCTCGACATTATTTCAAATATAAGCAATGAATGATTAGCAAAAGTCGAGCCAAATAATTTTGGAGTTAACCATGCAACGTAGCATCTATATATTAGCGATTGTACTTGGCATCTTGTTGTTTTCTGCAAGTGCTGGCTATGTTGGTGAAAATCATAAAGCCCGCTGGACCAAGGACTTAACGCCAGAACAACGTGAAAAGGCTAAGGAAATCATAAACGAAGCTCGCCCAAGAATTAAAGAGTTGCGCAATAATGTTAATGATAAAATTGATGCCCTTGAGGAGTTTTGCTATGCCAAGGACGAAGACGACCAAGCCTTAGCAAAATTGGGGCAAGAGCTGCAAGAAGCTAGAGATGCCTTGCGAACAGAGCTTATAGCCCTTGACAAAAAACTCATGCAAGAAGTTGGGGTTTCTGTGCGTGGCTATCGTGGGCGAAATAGTGCTCACCTTACCAAGGACTCAACTAGAGAACGTATGTTATTACATAGACATGTAAGCAATACCCCGCATCACGGCGTGCAATAAAATTTAATACATATTAAGTAAAACCCTGTTAGGAATGGTATCTTAACAGGGTTTTTTGTTTGCATAAGCACAATATAAATCCACACACAAATTCTCATTTTTTATATCCCATGTGTTGTATAAAAATTAAACACGTGCATAATTTTAAGCTAGCTTAAATGAGTATGTGCATAAAATATTTACAACACACACAATAGGGCAATTTAACAATTTAGTATTTATTTTCAAAGCATTATATTGAAAAAACACTTTTGGCACAGGCCTTGCTATACCTTTGCATAGCTTGACCAACTCCTCAATCAACTTGGCAAGCCCAACAAGGAGCTTAAAATGAAAACTAAAATAATTATCCCAGCACTTGCTTTGACCTTACTTACTGGTGGAATATTTGCAGCACATGAAGTGCAAGCCCGTGGTTGCCCTTATATGAGTGGCGCACATGGCGGAAAATACATGAGTGATGTTGAAATTACTGACGAGCAGCGCATCAAAGCTCAAGCCTTGGTAAAAGCAAGCCAAGAAAAGACTCGCCCCATTAAAGAAAAAATGTTTGTAAAAGACCAAGAGCTTCAAGCTTTGCAAAACGCTTCTGACCCTGACGTAGACGCTGTTTCAAAGACTGCTGCCGAACTTGTTGAATTACGCAAGCAACTGCGTGCTGAGAATGAAAAGCTTGGCACTGAACTTGACAAAGCCCTTGGCTTGCCAGCTGGCACACATACCCTTGGCGGTTATGGACATGGCTATGGCCACGGTAAAGGCAAAGGCTACGGCCACGGTAAAGGCAAAGGC
>CAYJOP010000059.1:0-2177 GCA_964371835.1 uncultured Desulfovibrionaceae bacterium | reverse complement strand
GGCCACGGTAAAGGCAAAGGCTACGGCCACGGTAAAGGCAAAGGCCACGGTAACGGCCACAACAATTAAGACAAAAATATAATACCCCCAATGGCGTCCATCCGCGCCTTGATATATACGGAAAATGCGGCTCATCCACCGCAAGGCAATGAACATCAACCTCTAACCTCCTCCTCTTAAATAATCCTCAAACAGTAATGTGCTCGATGTGGTTCTCGCATCGAGCACGTTATTTTTAAATCATATTTTATTTATGAAAAAAATACATCAGCCATGCACAAAACACTTGCCATTGAACAAAATTTCGTTTAAATAACCCGCTCCTAACTAAGCACATCTTGGCAGCGGCCTTAGGGTGCTCGATGTATTTTGCACTGGGTAAAATACCGCAAAATCGAGTAGTAAGGTCAGGGCCTTGATGGAAGCAAAACCCTTTTTGGAGGAAATTATGGCATATGTCAGCATGAAGCAAATGCTGGAAACGGGCGTGCACTTTGGGCACCAGACCCGTCGTTGGAACCCTAAAATGCGTCCATACATCTTTGGTGCACGCAATGGGGTGCATATTATTGACCTACAACAAACCATCAAGCTTTTCCGCACAGCCTATGATAAGGTTGTGGACGTAGTTGCAAATGGTGGCAAGGTTCTTTTTGTGGGAACCAAGCGCCAAGCTCAAGAAGCTGTTGCAACTGAAGCCACTCGTGCTGGTCAGTATCATGTTACCAACCGCTGGATGGGTGGAACACTTACAAACTTTGCAACCATTCAAAAAAGTGTTGACCGCCTAAAAAAATTAGAAACCATGTTTGGTGACGGTTCTATTAATCGCTATCAAAAGAAAGAAATTTTATATATGCAACGTGAGCTTGATAAGCTAAACCTTACCCTTGGTGGTATCAAGGATATGGAGCGCTTGCCACAGCTTGCCTTTATTATTGACCCACACAGAGAAGATATTGCAGTTAAAGAATGCCGCAAACTTGGTATTCCGATTGTTGCTGTAACTGACACTAACTGTGACCCTGATGTTATTGACTTTATCATCCCTGGCAATGATGACGCAATCCGCGCCATCAAACTTTTTGTAACTTCATTTGCTGAAGCTTGCATGGAAGGCGAAGCCATGAACAAAGACGGCAAGGGCAAAGACGTAGAAGCGGAGCTTAAAAAAGCCGCCGCTGCCGAAGAAGTAGCTGCCGAAGCTGCCCCTGCAACTGAAGAAGCCCCTGCCGCTGAGTAGGTTTATAAGGAGTTTATGATGGCTGCTATCAGCGCACAAATGGTTAAAGAATTGCGTGATAAAACCGGCGCAGGTATGATGGATTGCAAAAAAGCTTTGCAAGAAAATGACGGTGACGTTGAAAAGTCACTGGATTGGCTACGCCAAAAAGGCATTGCCAAGGCTGCTAAAAAAGTTGGTCGTGCCACATCTGAGGGTCTTGTAACTGTTGCAAATTCCGCCGATGGCAAAACCGTTGCCATGGCTGCACTTTGCTGCGAAACTGACTTTGTGGCTCGTGGTGATCAATTCCAAGCTTTTGCCGCATCTGTATCTGCCATGGTACTTGATAAAAACCCTGCCGATGCTGCCGCCCTTGAAGCTCTCTTGGGTGACAATTTGCAAAGCCAAATCGCAACCGTGGGTGAAAATATGACCCTTGGTGATTTTGCTCGTTATGAAGCATCTGGCAACAACGCCCTTGGCGTATACATCCATGCTAACAGCAAACTTGGTGTATTAGTTGAACTTTCTTGCACTAAGGATTGTGCTGGCAATGAGGCTATTAAAGAACTTGGCAAAAACATTGCCATGCAAATTGCAGCCTCAAGCCCTCTTGCCGTTGGGCCAGAATCTCTTGACCAAACTGTTGTTGAGCGTGAGCGTGAAGTTTATCGCCAAAAAGCTTTGGAAGAAGGCAAACCAGAAAACATTGTTGAAAAAATTGTTGAAGGTGCCGTTAAGAAATTCTACAAAGAAGCTTGCTTGCTTGAGCAACTATATATCCGTGATGACAAAAAAACCATCAGCGATATTCTAGCTGAAACTGGCAAAGCTGTGGGCGACACCATTGGTGTTGTTCGCTTTGCTCGCATCAACCTTGGTGCATAAGTAAAAATATACTGGTGGGAAACCTTTTGTGGACAAAAGGTTCTCCCCCCAGACCCCCCTTCCA
>CAYJOP010000058.1:0-13816 GCA_964371835.1 uncultured Desulfovibrionaceae bacterium | reverse complement strand
GTGCAACCTTGCCAAGGTTGAAGTCGCGGGTTCAAATCCCGTTTCCCGCTCCAATATGGCGGCATGGCCAAGTGGTAAGGCAGAGGCCTGCAAAGCCTTTATCTCCGGTTCAAATCCGGATGCCGCCTCCATTAAAAATCCACATGAGCGGGAATAACTCAGTGGTAGAGTGCAACCTTGCCAAGGTTGAAGTCGCGGGTTCAAATCCCGTTTCCCGCTCCAGTTAAATTTTTATTCCCCACAAGCTAGCCCAAATATCTGGTTTTTCACCAAAAAGAGGGGCAATCAGATTTGATACGTTATTTCTACAGTTAATTGTTTTTCATTTATGGAGCGTAAATGTCACAGCTCCTGCCAAATAACTCAACAATAAAGTTTCAGGATCCTAGACTAAAGGTTGCTGGTTACAAATCTATCTTTCGCCCCCAGAGTATTTTAAGTTATTAAAACTACATATATAAATGAAAAAGCAGCCCTAAGACTGCTTTTCCTCTATAACCTCTCCATCTGAAAGTTTATTTTTTTAATAATTTACAAATAAATTTCACTACATTAAACGTCATTAGTAAAAGAAGTTTAAAGTAGTACATTTTTTATGATTTTTCTTCTTCACCCATTAGAGTATTGAAAATACTTTCTTCGGTTTCATCAGTTGTGCCATACATACTATCCAAAAGTTCATCGTACCAATCTGTGGTTTCATCATCTTCATCATCTTCTGAGCCACCACCTGAGCCTTTGCCTTTGCCCTTCATGCCGCCAGCTATGGCTTGCTCAGCTAGAGTTGCTTCATCCTTACCTGACTCTAATAAGCTTGAATCATTAGCGTCGTCATTGGCAGTATCGGTATCACTAGGAGCTTGCTTTGCCTCTTGTGCTTGTTGATACATAGCCATGGCCTCTGGTGAAAAACTTACTGAATCTTGACTCGAACCTGAGCTAATTTTAGCCTCTGTGCTTTGTTGTTGTGTTGTATTAAAGTAAATACTAGCATAGGATGTGGTATCAGCAATACTTGAAATTGACATAGAAAACACCTTTTACTTTTTAATAATTACCTCATGCCTTCAGCCTAAAGACATAAAATTTACTGGGAAGTTATTTCCCTATGTTCTTTAAAGCAAGAAGCATTCCAACTTTCTTGATAAATTTAAACATAAATACAAATACTTACTTACGGAAGATTAAATACAACTAGGAAAAAAATACTACTATATTAAAAAATCCCTGCACCATTTGCGATGCAGGGATTTTATATGGATTATGATTTTTACTTTATTGGTATGCGGCAAGCATTTCTTTAACCAACGTTTCCTCATCAGGAAAATTACCAGTGGCAGTTTTTGAATACACCAAGGTTTCATCAACTTTTACATCAAATACACCGCCACCTGCTGGAATAAGCTTCACATTACATCCAAGTGCGGCTTCAATTTTGGCAGCCAAACTGGTTGCCCGAGGTTCATAATTTCACATGCCACAATAAGTAATGCTAATTTCCATAATTACTCCTAATATATTATTTATATAACCGCACCCTTGCTACCATCAGCAAGTTCTAACAAGTATTCACCATAGGCAGATTTACGCAAACTAATACCACAGGCGCGCAATTGATCTGTACTTATATAACCTTTACGCCAAGCAATTTCCTCTGGGCAAGCCACATACAAACCAAGTCTTGTTTGCATGGCCTGCACATATGATGATGCTGCTAAAAGTGAATCGTGAGTGCCTGTGTCAAGCCAAGCAAAGCCACGCCCCATAAGTTTTACTGTTAAATCACCTCTTTGCAAATATGCATTATTTACATCGGTAATTTCAAGCTCACCTCTAGCAGACGGATTAACAGCCGCTGCAATATCTACAACATCCTCATCATAAAAATAAAGTCCTGTGACGGCATAATTTGAGCGTGGAATTTTAGGCTTTTCTTCAATACTAACCACACGATTATTGGCATCAAACTCCACCACGCCATAGCGCTCTGGGTCACTAACGTGATAGCCAAAAATTGTGGCACCACTGGTTTGAGTGGTAGCATCATGCAGGTATAAATCTAAACTGTTACCAAAAAATATGTTATCACCCAACACGAGACAAGATGGATGCCCTTTAATATATGGTTTTGCCAGCAGAAATGATTGCGCAAGGCCATCGGGTGATGGTTGTACAATATACCTAAGCTCACACCCCCAAGCGCTGCCATCACCCAGTAAGGATTTAAAAAGTGGCAAGTGATCTGGCGTTGAAATGATGCTAATATCTCTTATGCCTGCTAGCAGCAGTGTGCATAATGGATAATAAATCATAGGCTTATCGTAAATAGGCATGAGCTGTTTGCTTATGCTTAAAGTAAGCGGATGCAAGCGCGTACCTGAGCCACCAGCTAAAATAATACCCTTACGTTCTTTCATATTATCTCTCTGTGTAGTTGCGGTTTAGCCAGTCTTGATAGGCTCCACTGCGAGCACGCTGAACCCAATCTTGATTTTCAAGATACCAGCGCACAGTTTCTAAAATACCTTCATCAAAATCATAAGTGGGTGTAAAACCAAGCTCTTTTTCAAGGCGTGTACAATCAATGGCATAGCGAAAATCATGCCCTGGCCTGTCAGTCACATAGTTTATTAAATCCATATAATTACCATGAGTTCTCGGCATAAAATCATCGAGAGCTTGGCAAATGCTTTTTACCACTTGTAAGTTAGTTCGCTCTGCCCTACCGCCAATATTATACGTGCGCCCAACTTGACCACGCTGTAACACCACATCAATGGCAGCACAATGGTCTTCCACATGCAGCCAATCACGAATATTTTCACCCTTACCATAAATGGGTATGGGTTTATTATCAAGTGCATTGCAAATAACTAAAGGTATTAATTTTTCTGGAAATTGGCGTGGCCCATAATTATTGGAACAATTTGTTATGAGTATTGGCAAGCCATAGGTTTCATGAAATGCTCGTACCAAATGATCGCTTGAGGCTTTCGATGCGGAATAAGGGCTATTAGGCGCATATGGTGTGTCCTCAGTAAAGGCTGCATCATTAAGGCTTAAGCTACCAAACACTTCATCTGTAGACACATGCAAAAAGCGAAAATCAACCTTTTTTTGATCTTCAAGCCCCTGCCAATAACTAAGGCTTTCACGAAGCAACACGCATGTACCAAGAACATTGGTGCGCACAAAGGCATCGGGATCATGTATGGAGCGGTCCACATGTGATTCAGCTGCAAAATTAATTATGGCATCAGGTTTATATTGCTGTAAGAGCTTGCGGACAAGTTCTTCATCGCCAATGTCGCCCTGTACAAATACATGCTCTGAATCTTGTAACAATGCGGATAAATTGTCCATATTTCCTGCATAGGTGAGTTTATCAAGGTTAATAACCTTAGCCCCACCTTTGCGGCTTTGTAACACATGGCAAGAACCAATAAATCCCGCTCCACCAGTAATCAAATAACAAGGCATAATTACACTCTTTTGTAGGTTGACAAATACACAAACACTTTAGTACCAATTCACAGCACGTTTTGCTAATTTTAACACAAACACAAGCTTGACACAGATTACTATGCTGAATTGATTTTTTTCTGTCAAGCTTAGCAATGATAACTTATTAATTGGGGTTGATATGATTTTAATTATGGGTGGTGCTGGCTATATTGGTTCACACACCACAAAACACTTGTTGGATAATAATTACAAATGTATTGTTGCCGACAACTTAATATATGGACATGAGGCCGCAGTAGACAAGAGAGCTATTTTTGTTAAAGCAGATTTAATGGACAAAGATTCGCTAAGAGAAGTATTTAAGCAACATAAAATTACATCGGTCATACATTTTGCAGCCTTTGCCTATGTGGGTGAAAGCATGGAAAGTCCGCAAAAATATTATCAAAACAACGTAGTTGGCACCATTAACTTATTGGATGTCATGCTTGAATTTGATGTTAAGGAAATTGTTTTTTCAAGCACTTGCGCCACATATGGTGACCCTGTTTACCTGCCCATTGACGAAAAACATCCCCAAATGCCCATTAACCCATATGGCAAAACAAAATTTATGATTGAGCAAGTTTTTGCTGACTATCATCAGGCTTACGGCTTAAAATATATAGCTTTAAGGTATTTTAATGCCGCAGGCTGTAGTCATGATGGCAGCATTGGCGAAAGTCATACCCCAGAAACGCATTTAATCCCCTTGGTACTAAAAGCCATTAAAGGTGAGCGTGAAAACATCCATGTATTTGGCACAGATTACGACACCAAGGATGGCACTTGCATAAGAGATTATATACATGTGGAAGATTTGGCCTTGGCTCATCGCCTTTCGCTTGAAAAGCTTGACAGTTACAGCGGCTATCTAAATCTTGGTACTGGCATTGGCATTAGCGTAAAAGAGCTTATTGCGGCGGCAGAGGAAGTTACAGGTAAAAAATGTCCGACAATTCTTGCCAATAGACGTGCTGGCGACCCTGCCAAACTTTTTGCTGACAATAAAAAAGCTGTTGAAGTTCTTGGCTGGCAACCAAAACATGTGGATATTAAATACATTTTGCAGACAGCTTGGAATTGGGAACTTAATAAAAAGTTCTAAACTGAGTCCTCATGCTGCACAGAAAAAAACTACTTGAGCGACAAAAAATCATCAATGCTTTTTGGGCTTGGGTTGGTTCGTCCATTTGCATGGCCTGCATTGCCCTTGCAGACTTGTACTATTTTGAAGCCTATGACACTCACTTACTCATGGCCTCCTTTGGGGCATCAGCAGTTTTAGTTTTTGGCGTACCAAACAGTCCACTTGCCCAACCACGCAATGTACTTGGTGGTCATTTTGTATCAGCCATAGCAGGTGTTACTTGTCAAATTTTGCTTAGCCAAATACCCATTGCTGCGGCTTGTACTTCCGTTTCATTGGCAATTTTATTGATGACGCTCACCAAAACCTTGCATCCGCCAGGTGGGGCATCAGCCTTGCTTGCAGTGGTTGGGGGCAAGGCCATTCATGACCTTGGTTATCTTTACGCTGTGACACCTTGTTTACTTGGTGCTGCCATGGTTACTGGCATTGGCATTGGACTTAATTATCTTACAGGTCAGCGGCGTTATCCCATTAAATGGTGGTAAGTAATTACTCATTTTTGTGCCCATGAAATTAAATTCCATTTGCATAATTAGTCGACACTGAAAAACATCATAACTATTTGAAATAAAATATTTTTAAATCCAGATAAACCAATAAAATTACCAGAAATATGAGCATTGAATGCGAATTTATGGCAATTTTATGGTGCAAAAAATAAGTTTTTCAAGTTTCGGCTAACGGAATTTTTCTTACAGAAAAATTCCGCATGGCGTAAAATAAGCCAGAATTAATTTCTGGCGACCCCAAAGGGGTATTTGAAGCCAATGTGCCTTTCAAAAAGTCATTGGAAAATGACTTTTTTTCAGCCTCCGACTAATTAGCTAATTGAGCACAAAAGACTACAAAGTAAGAGAATTAAACTTTATCTCCACATCCATTCCAAGCCATTTGGCTAGCAATTTAGTCATGGAGTTTATGGCATCCTTTTCAATGGGACTTGACGACAAAGCACTAACATTTAACACAGCCTTACCCTTCTCTTTTACAAAAAAAACTTCCTGCACATGCTGACAGTGCAAGCGATCCATATTCTCCGCAAGAGAAATTAATAGTGAAAAAATCCTCTGTTTATCATATGTGCCCGCAGCGCGCTGAATATATTCTTCATATTTTTTCGTGGGCTTTACATTATGATATCGTGTAATTTCTGCCATAAAGCGAATTTCATGATCACTAAAACCCAGCAAATCTGTATTATTAATCAAATACGCTCCATGTGTGGCATGTCGAGCATATGAAATAAAGATGCCAATATCATGCAGTAACGAGCTATAATACAATAACTCTCGCCCTTTATGGTTAAGAGGTATAAAACCACAATCAACGGCGGAATCATGTAATTGCAAACTCAAATTGGCAATATGCCTTGCGTGTTGTTCCTCAAAATTACATCGCTTGGCCAATTGTAAAACACTGTGCTCTCGCACTGAGCGTACATTTTGCATGACATCTTGTTGAGTATTTCTTAAATAATCCATTAAGATGCCATCTTGTAAGTTTTTATTACTTACAGTTGCTTGCGTAAAATTCATTTCTTCCATAAGTGTAACCATAATGGCTGCACCTGCAACTAACACTTGAGCTCGTCTTCTATTCACGCCAGGCAGTGCATAACGCTGCTCAGCAGTCATGGAACAAATATATTTACAAGCCTTTCTAAGACCTTCAAGGCTAAGAGTTGTTTGGTCATCACTTGGGTTTGTACCATACTCAAGCCTATGGGCCACTGCCTGCAAAGCCAAAGCAGTACCTGAGCTTGCAATCAACTCCCCTGCCGCAAATTTCTTGGCTCTGGCAATGGCATGCACGCCCTTAACCTTCACATAATGACACATTTCAGCAAAAATTTTATTTGAAACTTCATTTTCATGTTTTGCCAAAAAACGGTTAGTTAAACGCACGCAACCTAGCTTTAACGAATCCAAACTTTCATGCCCATGAGCACCAGCAATGGCAATTTCTGTGCTGCCTCCGCCTATGTCCATAAAGGCGCGCATGGTGTGGGTCATGGGTAAGCCGCTAGACACACCAAGATATATCAAACGCGCTTCTTCCTTACCTGAAATGACGCTCAATTCAAGGCCTGTTTTTTCACGCACCCTTTGTAAAAATTCCTTGCCATTTAAGGCATCACGCACTGCGGCAGTAGCCATGGGTAACATATGCGTAACCTTATAAGTGCGACACATACTCATAAATGAACGTATCACAATCAAGGTTCTATGCATGGCATTTTCTTGTAACATTCTTGTTTGAAAGGCATTTTCACCAAGACGCACCATATGCTTTACTCTATTAAGCACAATATATGCGCCACTTGGCAAAATTTGCACAAGTAGCAAACGGGCAGAGTTACTGCCAAGGTCTATAATACCAAGCACTTGGTCTGTATTTATAGCATCAACTTTTTTTGTATCTTGTTCTGAAGGCATGGGAGCAATTGCTGTCATAAGTTAAACCCTTTCTGCGCACACATCTTTTGCAAAAATTTTTACAAAAAGTTCCTTTTTAACTTGCACTCTATCAATTTCAGCTTGGCAATCATGATTACAACTAAGCATGAGATATACAATACTTTCTTCAATTTTTACCTGCACATTTTTTACGGCAAAGCTATGGCTAAAGTCAAGAGCGTCAGCAAGGCGTATAATTGCAGCCAAGTAGCGCACTGCCTTTTGTTCCTTGGTAGTTAATGCCGCAAATCGCCACTGCTTTTCAGAAGGTTCAGCCCGACGATGATAACGAGCAACCAATGCCACAAGATGTCGTATATCTTTGGGTACTTGTTCCACCTGCCCTGCCCTAATCATGGAAGCTGAGGCCTTATGATGCCCACGCTTACCATAAAGCCAGCCAATGTCATGTAGCTCTGACGCCTTGCGTAATATGGCACCCCAATGAGCATTTAATTTATGCAAATGTTTTAAGCCCTCAAACATGGCCATGGCTGAGTTTGCAACACTTTGCCCATGAGCCAAGGATTCTTTAATTATTGGCGAACTTAGCATGGTATCTACATTTTTTCGCGAACAGTTAGCATGTACTCTTGAGCATTTAACGGTTTTTTACCTCTTTGTGCTTTTTTGCGGGCATAACTGCCGTCTTCATGCAATCTGTATGCTTTTGCTGTGTCATTCATGTGCGGCTCCAAAATGTCTTGGTAGACTTGCTCTCTTAAATCTTGGTCCAAGATGGGAACTAATATTTCAATGCGTCGGTCAAGATTTCGTGGCATAAGGTCCGCACTGCCCATGTATATTTTTGAGTCTCCATTATTATTAAAGTAAAAAATTCTTGGATGCTCAAGAAAACGCCCCACCAGCGAGGTTACACAAATATTATCACTAATACCATCAATGCCAGGTCTTAAGCAACATACCCCCCGCACTTGCGCACTAACACGAACCCCTGACATGGCAGCCATATAAAGGGCTTGAATGCATTCTTTGTCAGCTAATTGGTTGCATTTTATAATAATTTTACCATTGCCATGAGCTTTATGACTTTCAATTTCTGCCTCAATGGCTTGCAAAATACCATTACGCATGCCATGTGGTGAAACCAATAGGTGTTTGTAATCTTCCTTTTCAGAGTAACCAGTCATAGTATTGAATATATCACTCACATCGGCACAAATTTCTGAGTGCGCTGTGAATAAACTTAAATCAGTATAAACCTTGGCAGTAAATGGATTGTAATTACCAGTTCCAATATGGGCATAACGTCTAACACCACTAACCTCACGCCTAATAACAAGGCAAAGCTTTGCATGTATCTTCATGCCTGGCATTCCATAAACAACATGCACGCCAGCTTTTTCCATTTCTTCAGCCCATGTGATATTGCGTTCCTCGTCAAAGCGAGCTTTAAGCTCTACCACTGCCGTTACTTGTTTGCCCATACGCCTTGCGTCAATCAATGCATCCACAATGGGTGATGAACTGCCAGCTCGATAAAGTGTTTGTTTTATAGCAATGACACCTGGATCAGTGCTGGCAATGCGAATAAATTCTTGCACTGGCATAAAACTATCATAAGGATGCAAAAGCAAAGTATCTTTTGCTGCAATGTGTTCATACATATGTGAATCCCCATCTTCTCTAAAGACAGGAGGGATGTATGGTGTAAAATTTTCATACTTAAGGCCTGGCCGATCAAGACCATAAAGCTCCATCATTTCAGAAAATGCCATGGGACCTTTGATTTTGTAAACTTGAAATGGCTGTAATTCTAAATGATTTACCAAAAAATTTCTTAAATCAGTTGGCATCTCCTCTGAAATTTCAACCCTAACCACATCGCCAAAACGACGCTGATCCACAAGGTCACGCACAGCTTCAAGCAAATCATCGGCCTCATCTTCTTCAATTTCAATATCAGTATTGCGAGTGATGCGGAAAAACCCTGTTGCCACAACCTCATGCCCAGGAAATAATGTATGCAAATGTTGCTTAATCAAATCATCAACCAGCACAATGTCATTGTCACGAGTATGTGCTGAAAAACCTAATGCAGCATAATCCTTTGCATCCTTAGTCCTTGGAGTGAATAAAAAACGTGAAACATTACTAGGACTTTTAAGCCTTGCATAGCGTGTGATACCATGTCTATCCAAAAGTTGCACAATAAGATTTCGACTTAAATTTGTAATAATTGGCAAAGGATGACTTGGGTCAATGGCTTGCGGTGTGAGCACAGGATAAATTTCATCTAAGAAATAATCATCTAAAAATTTCTGTTGCTTACGAGATAGTTCCGCATAGCGAGTAATGCGCACCCCACGATCATTAAGCTGACGCATGAGTTTTTTGCGCCAATGGTCTTGGGCCAAGGTAGTTAGGCGTAAAGTATGGCGTCGAATTTCTGCCAACTGCCTTGCAGGTTGAATTTTATCTGGAGCCTGATTTGGAGCATGATTTAAATACTGCCTAAGCACGTTTGCCACACGCACCATAAAAAATTCATCTAAGTTATTGTAAAAAATACTTAAAAATTTAAGCTGCTCCAAGAGTGGTACTCGAGGCTGAAAAGCCTCTTGCAAAACCTTAGCATTAAATTCAATCCAATTAATATCACGATTAAAATACAGTGAAGGACAAGAAAGCTCCTTCATTTGTTGGGTTGTGCATTTAATTGGCTGATCTTCAGAGCCTTCCGCTGCGGTATTTACCCTTGGTGGTCTTTTATTAGTTGTTCTTGTGGTTTCTTCCTTTTTGTGATGTTCGCTATTATTATCCTGCATAATTAAACGCTCCTAGAAAATTTTTTACATTATGTGTAATTTAATGATATATACTTACATAATATAATAAATTTAATTAAATTTCAACACCTGCTTGTCTTTATTCCATCTTAAAAATCATTACATTACAAGTAAATAGACTAATTTTTCTTATTGCGTTATTTTTGTTAAACTATTTTTTAAATTCAAGTCATAAAATACACAAAAAAATTGATGATTTTAGATTTAAATTTTGCTACACTTTGCACGTCGGCAAGGGATGTTGACTTAAGCCCCTTGCAGAAAATTCTAAGGGCCTTTAAAAATTAACATTTTGCCCTTAATTACGGCAATAACATCGTAGCACAGTACGGTACTGTGTTGCGCCCTAATTTGTGCCCTCTGGGCACGCAAATATCTCAGCAGAGGAGTTGGCATGAAAAAACAGGCTAAGGTATTAAAACTAGGATTTATGGCAGCAGTGCTAGCACTTGCCATTTTTCCAGTAGTGATGATTGATGATGCCAAAAGTGCCGAAGAAGAAATAGTGCGTATACCATTTGCACTAGAGACACTAAAGGCTGAAAAAATGCCTCAGGTATTTTTTTCACACGAACTACACATGGAAGCCTTGGAAGGTGACTGTACACCTTGTCACACAATAAGCGACGTAACTTTTTTAGACAGTGAAGAAAAATCTGCCAAAGAAGTTGTAGCTTATGTGCATAAAGAATGTGTAAGCTGTCACTCAGGCGTTGCATCCGGCAAAAATACTGGCCCACTTTTAGCTTCATGTCGTAGCTGTCACAGTGAAAGTATTGCCGCTAAACAAGCTGCAACCCAATAGGCACGGAGGCAATTAACATGATGAACTTATTAACAGGACCTATTTTTAATGTTTCCTTGCTTGTCTTTGTTGTAGGCATGATTTTGCGTGTGGTTTTATACGTTCGTGGCCTTGATTGGCGACTTGAGCGTATTGCTTACGGCCCACAAATGGGACGTGGTATACCAGGTGCAATTTCATCCATTATTATGTGGTTGGTGCCAGGGGCAACACATGGTTGGAGAAGGCAACCCTTCATAGCATTAGGATTTTTCCTATTGCATGTGGGCGCAATCTTACTTCCATTCTTCCTAGTAGGCCACACTATCTTACTTGAAAATGCAACAGGCATTAGCCTTCCAAGTCTTCCCATGGACGTGGCTGACGGATTAACCATTGCCTCATTAGTTGGCCTTGGTATACTCATTGTTCGCCGTATTGTGGTTAAAGAAGCTCGCGCTCTTACCAAATGTGAAGATTGGTTAATCCTAATTTTAACCACCGTGCCTTTTGTTTCTGGCTTCATGGCACGTTTTGCACCAAGTGACCTTTGGACCATAATACATATCATTAGCGGTGAAGTGTTCCTTATTGTTGCACCATTCACTAAGCTTTCACACATTGTATTATTCTTTATGTCCCGTGCCCAAATCGGTATGGACTATGCAATTAAAAGAGGCGGCGCCACGCGTGGCCCAGTCTTTCCATGGTAAGCTAGAAGGAGTTATTACATGTCAAATCAACCATATTGCAGCAAAGCTCCCCTGAACACCAAAGAAGACATAATGCATGTTCTTAGCGACAAAGGTGGAGCAAAATATTACGAAGAAATGAAATCCTTAAAAGTTGATACAGAAGCTCTTAAGGCTCAACTTGAAAAAACCTGTAAATCACGCACCAGAACATGGCTTAGCATTTGCGCCCACTGCGGCATGTGTGCTGATAGCTGTTTCTTGTACACAGCTAACGACAATGTACCTGAGCAAATTCCATCATACAAAATTCAGTCTACCCTTGGTGAAATGCTTAAAAATCCAGAAAAAGTAGACGCTGAATTCATGATCAAATGCATGGAAGTGGCATGGTCCAAATGTACCTGCTGTAACCGTTGCTCAGTATACTGCCCTCACGGCATTGATACAGGTGTTATGTTCAGCTACTTGCGTGGTATTTTATTCTCACATGGTTTTGTACCGTGGGAACTTAAAATTGGTTCAGGCATGCACCGCGTTTATGGTGCACAAATGGACGTTACCCAAGAAGATTGGCTTGAAACTTGTGAATGGATGATGGATGAAGCTCAAGACGAGTGGCCAGGCGTTGGCATCCCTGTTGATGTTGAAAATGCCGACTTCATGTACGTCTTAAATGCGCGTGAAGTAAAGCACTATCCTGAAGATATTTCAGAAGCTGCCATTCTCTTCCATATTGCAGGCGAAAACTGGACCGTACCTAGCGAAGGTTGGGAAAACACATCTCTAAGCCTATTTGCTGGTGACTGGGAAGGCTGCACACAAAACGTAAAACGCGTATATGACGCTGTTGAGCGCTTGAAGCCAAAAGTTGTTGTTGGTACAGAATGCGGACACGCACACCGTGCAACCGTTATTGAAGGCCCTTACTGGGCTGGCCGTGCAGACGGTACTCAACCTACACAATTCTGGCACTATGTGGAATGGGTGGCCCATGCTTTGCGTAATGGAAAGTTAAAGCTTGACCCTGAAAAACGCATTACCGTGCCTTGCACCTTACAAGATTCTTGTAACTATGTGCGTAACCACGGCCTTGGCAAGCATACTCGTGAAATCATGAGCTATATTGCTGCCCCTGGTGCTTTCCGTGAAATGGCAGAAAATAAAGACCACAACTACTGCTGCGGCGGCGGTGGCGGCTTTAACGGTGTTGGCTTATATCGTAAGCAACGTAACATTGCCCTTAAGCCAAAACTTGCTCAGATTAAAGCAACTGGTGCAGAGCTTGTTGTTTGCCCATGCCACAACTGCTGGGATGCCGTGCGTGATATGATGGAAGAATTTGAAATCCATGATATCAAATGGTCATTCTTAAAACCACTTCTATTAAAGCAAGTTATCTTACCACCACACATTGTTCGCAATGAAGTGTAAGGTAATTACTACCAACTAATTAAAGGGAGCTGCAAAGCTCCCTTTTTGCATTTACTTTATAAAAAACAATTATATACCATCTTCTTGCAACTGATCCCAATTTACCTCAAGGGCAGTGGCTAGGCGATGCAAGGTCGTGCCACGTAGGTTAGCACTTTTTTCTTCCATTTGAGCATATGCAGGACGGCTAATGCCCAATCTTTCGGCAACCACTGCTTGAGTAAGCCCTTTGTATTCCCGCCAAGCACGGACAAGGCTCTTGTCTTCCATATTAACAGCTTTAGAAACCGCTAATGGAATCTGCACTTCAAGTACATCTTCATCCACAAGCGAAAGGTATTCATTATACGGCACCAGAACGAATAAGGGTTGTCCATTGCTTTCAATGATTTGATGCTTAATATGTGTGCTCATTGCGTAATTTCACCTCAATAACTGTAATTATATTACCAGACACAACAAATTTTGCACGATACCTACCTATGCGTAATCTGTAACCTTTCATATTTACCAAAGCTTATACACCTGCAATGTCAGGCCACTGTGCAAGTTTTTCCAAAGCATCATAAAAATCAGCCATTTTTTTTTATTAATCTTGGCAATTTGTTTATGTGCTTTTAATGTTATCTGGATTGTTCTCATAACTTTAATGTAACCTTTGGAAGTTTTTTAGCCAACATAAACTTACAAAAACTTTCATGCATCTTAGAGTAGCGTTAAAATTTACCTAGTCCCTATAAATATGTTTTCGATGCCCAATGGTGATGACGAGGATAATAATTTCAACACCTTTTATTTCTGCAAGAATTCGATAGTCACCAATGCTATAACGCCATTGGCCTATTATATTTGCCACAAGAGCTTTGCCATGTTGTCAATT
Source organism: uncultured Desulfovibrionaceae bacterium (assembly GCA_964371835.1). Classification (GTDB taxonomy): domain Bacteria; phylum Desulfobacterota; class Desulfovibrionia; order Desulfovibrionales; family Desulfovibrionaceae; genus CAYJAD01. The sequence goes on along the minus strand of CAYJOP010000058.1, from coordinate 103 downwards.
CCATAAAAAAACCTTCACTTTCAACCTGAAAGGTTGAAAGTGAAGGCAATAAAGTTTTTTGGAAGGGGCTTGGGGAAAACTTTTCTTCAGAAAAGGTTTCCCC